>JAEUNY010000057.1 GCA_016791005.1 Zoogloeaceae bacterium | reverse complement strand
TCACTGGGTAGAAATTTCCTGCGGTGAATGCATTTCTGAGCTGCCTATCCGGCAGTGAAGATAGGGGAGCACTTCTGCCCGGATCCTCTTCGTTTCTGAGCTGCCTATCCGGCAGTGAAGCGGCTGAATCAGGAGGTTCTGGAAGCGTGGAATTTCTGAGCTGCCTATCCGGCAGTGAAGTGGGGAGGTGGCGCCGATGGCGAAGGGCGGTATTTCTGAGCTGCCTATCCGGCAGTGAAGCTATAGCCGGACGGTATCGGGGGAGTCGGCCTTTTCTGAGCTGCCTATCCGGCAGTGAAGGACCTGACGCCGCGCTTGATCGAGATCGCAAATTTCTGAGCTGCCTATCCGGCAGTGAAGCTCGTCTCCGTCGTCAGGCACTGACCGCAGCATTTCTGAGCTGCCTATCCGGCAGTGAAGCGGTCAGAATCTGGGATTTCCGGCGCCTCAATTTTCTGAGCTGCCTATCCGGCAGTGAAGGGGCTGCAATACGCCCGCATCCCCGCCTATCATTTCTGAGCTGCCTATCCGGCAGTGAAGGCCATGGTGCTGGATCGCCTGGGCATCACCTGTTTCTGAGCTGCCTATCCGGCAGTGAAGGACGGCGAAGACGTCGGTTCCGTCCGAGATCATTTCTGAGCTGCCTATCCGGCAGTGAAGAGATCGATGAATCTGATTGCGTTCGTCGAAAATTTCTGAGCTGCCTATCCGGCAGTGAAGGGTCACCGGCGCGCTTTCCTACTCCGTGCATTTTTCTGAGCTGCCTATCCGGCAGTGAAGAGGAGCAGATCCGCCCAGTTGCCGAAGAGGATTTTCTGAGCTGCCTATCCGGCAGTGAAGCAGGGCCTGGGTGTCTTTCCCTTTTGCCTCACTTTCTGAGCTGCCTATCCGGCAGTGAAGGGCAACGCCGTGACGATCGGCGAGCCGGTCGATTTCTGAGCTGCCTATCCGGCAGTGAAGGCATCAGATGACCGGAGAGGTCTGGAGGGTGATTTCTGAGCTGCCTATCCGGCAGTGAAGGTAGGAAGCGTCGAGCGCGACTGCAAGATATGTTTCTGAGCTGCCTATCCGGCAGTGAAGCCGTGCATCCTGGAACCTTCCACTCGGAAACATTTCTGAGCTGCCTATCCGGCAGTGAAGTGGGGGGGATGAATAATGGCAAGTTCTCGTGTTTTCTGAGCTGCCTATCCGGCAGTGAAGTTCTCGGCCGGCCTGTTCTCTGGCGGGGATAATTTCTGAGCTGCCTATCCGGCAGTGAAGGAACGGGGCATCCGGCCCTTTCGCCCGCTTCATTTCTGAGCTGCCTATCCGGCAGTGAAGTCCTACCAGTATTGGGACTTCGACCCATCAAATTTCTGAGCTGCCTATCCGGCAGTGAAGAGCTCGTCCTCCATCGGGATTGCCATCACCGATTTCTGAGCTGCCTATCCGGCAGTGAAGGAACTTCCGGTGGATTTCGCCGGGCGCACACTTTTCTGAGCTGCCTATCCGGCAGTGAAGGGGCAATATCCGGCGTCTTCCCAGCCTTCTTTTTTCTGAGCTGCCTATCCGGCAGTGAGGTAGGCCGTCACGCTGGGGGGGTCGGTGGCGTCTTTCTGAGCTGCCTATCCGGCAGTGAAGTCTCACCATCATCTTTCCATCCAATTCCTGAATTTCTGAGCTGCCTATCCGGCAGTGAAGATGCAGATTGTCAGGACATATCGGGGCAATGATTTCTGAGCTGCCTATCCGGCAGTGAAGACGATCGCCCGCGCGAATTTCGCCGCGGTTCTTTTCTGAGCTGCCTATCCGGCAGTGAAGCTGTGCGCTGCTTCTCAATTGCCCGCCAGACATTTCTGAGCTGCCTATCCGGCAGTGAAGCCCCGCGGACGGCATTCTTGCGGATCTTCTCCTTTCTGAGCTGCCTATCCGGCAGTGAAGGAGCCGACGTTTCAGCCCGTGACGCTTGCGGATTTCTGAGCTGCCTATCCGGCAGTGAAGGTCGCCACCATCGCCTGGGGCGCCTGGTCTTCTTTCTGAGCTGCCTATCCGGCAGTGAAGGGATTCAACGAATCCACCGCGCCTCGGGAACATTTCTGAGCTGCCTATCCGGCAGTGAAGATCAACGCGCCCGGCGCGGATGGCGGCGGACATTTCTGAGCTGCCTATCCGGCAGTGAAGTCTTTGAGGTCTTGCAGCCTGTCCGCCTCCTTTTTCTGAGCTGCCTATCCGGCAGTGAAGCCCTGCTCGATAAGCGCACGCACCTGCTCATATTTCTGAGCTGCCTATCCGGCAGTGAAGACTATTGGATGGCTATTTGAAAGCGGAAAGGTTTTCTGAGCTGCCTATCCGGCAGTGAAGACGGCCGCTTCTATCTGGCCAAGGTTGTGGATTTTCTGAGCTGCCTATCCAGCAGTGAAGCAGCCCGGCATGCGAGGAGAGCGCGGCGAAAATTTCTGAGCTGCCTATCCGGCAGTGAAGAACCCGCGTTCTGCATCACAACATCTGCCACGTTTCTGAGCTGCCTATCCGGCAGTGAAGCCGAGTATGTGCTAGTCGATGCAACTGGGCTTTTTCTGAGCTGCCTATCCGGCAGTGAAGAACCACCCGCGGGCTGGTGCCATACGCTGGATTTTCTGAGCTGCCTATCCGGCAGTGAAGACCTACAAGATCCGCCACATCTACGGCGGCGCTTTCTGAGCTGCCTATCCGGCAGTGAAGGCGTCGAGCATACAGTTCATCGGTCACGATACTTTCTGAGCTGCCTATCCGGCAGTGAAGGGGAAGCTTGCTCCGAAGAAGTACGGCGAGAATTTCTGAGCTGCCTATCCGGCAGTGAAGGCGGACAACCGCCGCGAGCTCCTGACCTTCCTTTTCTGAGCTGCCTATCCGGCAGTGAAGGCATGCAGAGGTCTAGGTACGGGTTCCCTGAATTTCTGAGCTGCCTATCCGGCAGTGAAGGTATAGCCCGCAGAGGTCAGGGTGAGGGTGACTTTCTGAGCTGCCTATCCGGCAGTGAAGCTCTTCGCCACCTCGGCCAGGTCAGCCAGGTCTTTCTGAGCTGCCTATCCGGCAGTGAAGGTGGGGCTCAGCTCCGGCCAGGCCCCCATGACTTTCTGAGCTGCCTATCCGGCAGTGAAGCAGAAGGAGACGAATTCCGTCGTGCCGTCGAATTTCTGAGCTGCCTATCCGGCAGTGAAGCGGTCGGAGGCCAGGATGTCCGGCGCGCCTATTTTCTGAGCTGCCTATCCGGCAGTGAAGAAGGGCTGGCAAAGCATCAAGCAGGCGGCGAATTTCTGAGCTGCCTATCCGGCAGTGAAGCCATTCCGCCGATGCGGATACGGCCCGCTCCTTTTCTGAGCTGCCTATCCGGCAGTGAAGGCCTGGGAGTCTGGATTTTCCAGCCTTTCCTCTTTCTGAGCTGCCTATCCGGCAGTGAAGTCACGAACAGCAAGGTGCTGAACAACGGGGACTTTCTGAGCTGCCTATCCGGCAGTGAAGAGCGACAAGAGCGCCACGTTCGCCAGTTCTGATTTCTGAGCTGCCTATCCGGCAGTGAAGCCACGATCGGGGCGGGAAACATGGGCACCTACTTTCTGAGCTGCCTATCCGGCAGTGAAGGTTTCCTGGGCGATCTCGAAGATACCCTGGAATTTCTGAGCTGCCTATCCGGCAGTGAAGCGCATGCCCTGGGCGGCTTGGGCGCCATCGAATTTCTGAGCTGCCTATCCGGCAGTGAAGATCATGGGGTCCTTATCTGTGGCTCCGCCGAATTTCTGAGCTGCCTATCCGGCAGTGAAGTCCCAGTTTGTAATGACCAGTTCGCGGCTTGATTTCTGAGCTGCCTATCCGGCAGTGAAGTGTAGGCGATGAAAAGAGAGGGCGACGGATTGTTTCTGAGCTGCCTATCCGGCAGTGAAGTATCCCGCTTTTCTCACAACATTCTGATTTTAAAAGAACTGAATCCCCTTCGTGCCGCTGAACCCTATTTTCCGCCCTGCCCGCAAGTGACTGATTTACAAGCACCTGCGAAACGGGGCAGAAAAAGGGTCAGAACCAGGGGAGGGTGGCGGTGGGGCTGAGCCCGTAGGCGCTGAAGGGGCCGGGGGTGGGGGTGGGCTGGAGCGGGCCGTGCTCGATGAAGAGCCGGAACTGCTGGCCGGTGCTGTGGCTGGCGAGGGTGACGTAAGGCAGATCCAGGCGGCGGGCGTGGCCGTCGGGGATGGCGGCGCGGGCCGCTTCCTCGCTGAAGCCCTTGCGGGCGATCAGGCGGCGGCGTTCCCGTTCCGGGCTGCTGTGGGCCTGCACGCGGCGCACGGTGCGGTGGGCGGCGCTGGCGGGCACTTGCAGGGGTTCGCCGCAGGCGCTGTGGTCGCGCATGCCGCGCAGCCAGTCCTGCGCCATCAACCGGGTGAGGGCCGCGGCGCTGCCGTGCAGGCGTAGGCGGGTGCCCAGGCCGGGGCCGCTGCGGGCGTGCTCGGGAAAGCTCACCCCCACGTCCCCCGTACGGTGGCTCACCAGGGCCCGGTGCAGCTTGGTGAACAGGGCGTTCATCAGCAGCGGGGCGGGGAATTCCGGGTCGGGCAGCAGGCGGATGTCCAGGTAGTGGTCCATGGACTCACTCCTTGTCGCTGTCGCCGAAGACGCCGCCGCGGATCAGCGTGGCCATCACGAAGTGGCGGTCGCCCTCGTTTTTCGGCGCCTGCCCCTTCAGCACCCAGGCATCCAGCAGGTTGTAGAAGTCCACGCCGGCCTTGGGCTGGCGGTAGGCCTTGCCCTGGTTGGTGACGGAGCCGTAGGGCTCGACGGCAATGGGGCCGAGTGCCTCGCCTACTTCCACCGGATACCAGGTGTCGATGGTGCGCAGGGCATTGCCGATCTTCTGGCTGTGCAGGGCGGCCGTCTGGCTTTTCTCCGGGCCAATGCCGTAGAGGGTCCTGCTCTTCTGGCCCTTCTTGTCGCCCTTGTCGAGGATCAGTTCCTGGGAGGGATAGACCTCCTGGCCATCGCCCACACGGGCGTAGGCCACCACTTCCAGCAGCACGTAGGCCTGCCCGGCCAGACCGTCGTCAATCACCGCAGCTAGGGCGGCCAGATCCGCGTCGGCACCGGCCGGGGCGTCAAAGCCCCGCAGGCTGAAGCTCATGGCGTCGAAGGCCCAGCTCTGCGCCACTTTGCTTTCTTTCAGATGATTCACTTCGACCTGCACCTGTTCCGCGCCCACCCGGTTGCGCCACAGGAAGCGGCCATTGACGAGGTTGTAGGCATAGCGGCGGGCAAGTTCGCCAAAGCCTTGCTCCGCCACGTAGGCGGCTACGGTCTGCTGCAGCTGGGCTTGGTAGTCGGCGTTGTTGCAGGCGGAGGGGGTGCCGGCACCGCCCAGCACGCGCAGGGTGAAGCGCACCCGCAGCGTGTCGGCGTCGTTGGGCAGGGTGGCCACGTCCACCCGCTGCAGGTTGGGGCTTTCGATGGCAGCATCCAGCTTGGCCGGGTCCTGTTCTTTGGTCTTCAGGCGGTTGGAGATGGTGCCGCGCACGGATTTCTCGTGGATGACGATGGCGGGCCAGTGGGCGCCGTTTGCCATCTCGGCCCAGCGGCCAGCGCTGAATAGACCGTCGGAGGGGTCCAGCTTGCGTTCGAAGGCGAGGACGGAGGCGGTAGTGAGGGTGGTCTTGGTCTTGGCCATGTTCAGGCTCCTTGAAGGTCGGAATCAGGGGATGCGGAATCGGTGTCGTCGCCGGCGGGCAGTAGCTCGGCGTAGCGGTTGATGCAGCGGTAGAGGCCGGCCTGCGGGTCACCGCCGTGGTGCCACAGCAGTTGCTCCAGGCTGTTCAAGCGGTGCGGGCCGATCCACTGGCCCAGGGACAGCAGGCTTTCGACGAAGCGGAAGGGCGTGCTGGCGTCGCGGCTGTGGGATACGCTGCCGGGGGCGTGCAGCTCGGAGATGCCGGCGTAGCCGATGGGCAGGGGCACCAGCCAACCGGGGCGGCGTTCGATCTGCCAGTCCACCTTGTCAGGCGGTGGGGTGTCGCCCGCCATTTCTGGCAGCACTGGACTGTGGTTGAGGCGGGTGAGGTCCAGCAGGGCTTCCAGCACGCCCGTATCGGCCTGTTTTACCTGCAGTTTGGCGAGGCGTTCACCCAGCAGGTCCGGCCGATGCACCAGCGCGAAGCCGGGCAGCAGGCGGCGGCGCAGGCGGCGGAACACCGCGTGCTGCTCGCTCAGTGCGTCGGGCCAGCCGACCCATTCGGCCTCGGGTGCGCGTGGCCCCGGGGGCAGCAGGCTGCCGCCGGCGAGGCGCATGCCCTGGGCGGTGTCGAAGGCGGCGCGGGCGAAGTCGCGCCCCTCTTCGTCTTCAAGGTAGCCCTGCACGGCGATGAGCAGCGTTACCTCCAGGTGCGCGCGACCCTCCTCGACGATGGCGGCGGGGGTGCCCTCGGCGATGAATTTGGCGGCGTCGCGCTTCAGGTACACCGGGTTGCGACTCTGGGTGAACACCCGGTGCTGGCGCTTGTTGGGCTTGAAGGTCTGGGCCTCGAAGTGGTGGCAGACGATACCGACGCCGCCGAAGCGCTGGCGGAAACGGCTGGCCAGCCGGCGTTCCAGCGCATGGACGAAGCCAAGAAAGGCCGTCGGCGCGGGAAAGCCCCAGGTGTGGGGACTGGAGATGGCGTTGGCGTTCTGCACTCGCAGGCGGGGCAGGGTCAGCAGGCCATCGGGGGTGGGGTGGAAGTCAGTCATCAGCCAGTTCCTCCCGCAGCAGCTTGAGTTCCTGTTTGAGGACCTTCTCCCATTCCCGCGCCTCCACTTCGCCAAACGCGGTCTTGTCGGTCTGCAGCGCGCTGTTAAGCCAGATGGCGAAGCCCTTGCAGACCTCATCCTTCCAGCCGTCGCCGGTAATGCGGGCGCCGAAAGCGTCGTCCATCTCGCCGCGCTGCGGGTCAAGCCAGCGCTGTTCGGCCAGGCGCAGGTGGCAGTCCGGCTGCGCCGTCCAGCCCGGTTCCAGCCCACGATGCAGCTCGGCGGCCATATTCAGTACTTCGTCTGCCAACTCGCTCAGCAGCGTGGCGCGGGTGTAGCGCATGTGCATGTTTCTGCGCCGGTGGGCCACGCTGCTCAGGTAGTCCTTCAGCACCTTGCTCAGGCGGCGCACTTCGCGGCGATAGGGGTAGTAACGCAGGAAGACCGAATCGGTCTTTAGCGGCGGGCGCAGCGTGGGCGATTCCCACAAAGGCGGGAGGGAGGCCAGCAGCAGGTTCTCGCCGCGGCGCTCGCTGTTGAGCTGCGAGATGTTCTGAGGTTTGGAGCCACCGAAGCTCTGGATGGCCAGATCGGGGTAATCCCGATAGCCCTCGGGATGGGGCTTGCCGTTGCGCCTCGCCTCGCGGGCGGCCTTGGCCTCGTCGGAAAAGCGGTCCCGCGAGATGCGCCAGTGCAGGGCGTGGGATACCGGTGAGGCCAGCAGCGGCGACACCAGGTGGTAGCCCCCCGCCGCCAGCGGCCAGTACAGCTGCTTGGCGAGCTTGTGGGAGGCGGGTTGCCCCTTGGGCTGGGGCAGCGCGGCGAAGGCTTCGGTCCATGCGGCCGCCAAGGCTTCGTCCTCATCCAGCGCCGTGAGCAGCGCCGGGTCACGGGCTATGGCCCGCTCCAGCAGGCTGCGCCCATCCACGCGCAGGCGCAGGAACTTGTAGACGTCCAGGGCCGCCGCGTTGCCCACCACGTCCGCGGCAGCTTCTCCCTCGAGACTGTGGGTGCCGATTTCCAGCCTGTCCGCGGCCGGGTTGCCCCCATGGCTGAGGCTCGAGCCGCTGGCGGAGGGGTGGGTGAACTTGATGGCGTGGGTGACCTGCTGGATCTGGCCGACCCGCTTGGCGGCGTCGGCAATCCAGGTGGGCGGCCGGTGGGCTTCGATCAGGGCCTGGCGGGCTTCGTGTTCGTCCGGCTTGAGCTTGTCGAGCTTGGGCCGGAGACGTTCCGCAAGGAAGGTCTGGATTGCGCTAAGGATGTGCGCACTTTCTTCGGTGGCGGATTCAGAGTGGGCCACGACGATCTCCTAAAATGGTTGGACGGAGATAGAATCGGCCCCGGAGCTGGGTCTCCGGGGCCGTCAAGCTAATAAGGTCCAGTGCGTGCCAAACACCATTGGGTCTCCTTCGTCGCGACGGACTCTGCGACTGAGTTTCTCGGTGCCAACGAGAGTGGTTGCTCCACCGGGCGAGGTCTGACCACCTCGCCCAACCTGTCTCCGATATAACTTACCTAGTGCTAGTACTAGGTGAAAACATTTAAGCAGTGGATGCACCTTAGCATCGATGGGGAGCCCGCGCAAGCTCAGCCGGTCTGTGCCTAATCTTTGGTACTTTGGTGAGACAATCGGGCCACTGCTGAAACAGCAGTTCAGAAATAGTGACTAGTGCTAGCCGCATTTCTTCACTGCCGGATAGGCAGCTACCGCGCCGAGGCTCCAAGCCTTGGCGTTTTTCTTCTCACAGCTTTCTGCCAAACCCCAGCACCGGGTGGTGGCGCCAGACCTGCTTTCCCTCCCACCCCGGCAGATCCACCGTGCCGAACTTGCGGGCGCAGGCGGGCAGGTCCATGTCCTGGGCGTCGGCGAGTTCGGTGAGTGCTGTTAGGTAGTCGGGCACGGCCCAGGGGGTGATGCGGGGGCCAGTGAATAGGTCGGTATCGTCCAGTTCGACCAGTAGGTTGTTGGCAATGGCCTCGTGACCCTCCTTTGTCCATTGGAGGAAGGCCGTGCCGGCGCCCTCCTCGTCCGGCAGAAAGCAGTAGGTCAGATGCCCCTGCGGATCGGCGCGGAAGCGGCTGCTGGCCTGCAGTACGCCGCTGAGGTGGGCCCGGGTGCTCCACCACCAGTGCACCGGGTTTTCCTTTTGCGCCTCACCGGGCCGGGCGCCCAGCATCAGGTCGGCGAGGCGTGCATGCTCCAGATCGGCGAGGTTGTGGCGCGGTTCTAGCTGCGGGCGGGGTCGGATGCGGGCGCTGGCGTCGATGATTTGCCACTGTTCCGGCGTCAAGAGATCACTCAGGCGCTGACGGCTCAGTGGGAACTCTTCACTCTCAAAGCCCGGCCGGCAGAAACTTGCGCCTGGGCCGCCACCCTTCAGCGCTTTGACGTTGCGCTCCAGCAGCAGAATGTTGGGTTGATCCGGCGGGCAGTCGAAGGCGCGGTGGCGTTTCACCCGGCCGGCGAGCTGGATGATGGAGCGCATGGAGGAAGGCTCGACGATCGCCCAGTCGTAGTCGTGGTCCCTCCCTACTTCGGCCACAGCGGTCGCGAGCACGATGATGATGTGGTCCGGCTCGGGGCTGGCGTCCAGTGCACGGCGGATGTCCGGGTGCTGGAACACGGTGGCGGGGTCGTGGCGTTTCAGTACCGTGTCCAGCGTGCGTTCGAGGCCGGCACGTTGCAGCAGCGGGTGGCGGGCATGGTAGGCGCACAGGTGGACATGGGTGCCATCTGGCGCACCGCTGCGGAACAGGGCCAGCGCCACCTCGAACAGGGGGTCGATATTAGCCATGCGGATGATGCCGAAGCTCACCCGCTTGCCGGTGACGGGGTCGATGTCGTGGTGGTGCCGGTGCAGGCCGAGGGCGGCTTCGCGCAATTGCGGCGCAAGTTCGCCGCAGACGTGGGCGAGCGTGCTGGCCGCGTCGTTGTACGGCGGCGGGCTGCTGGCCAGCGGCAGGATGGCGGCGCGGCGCCGGACGGTTTGCTTGTGCAGGGCCGCGAGCCGGTCGATGCGCTGGTCGATGAAGTCTCCATGGCTGGCGCGGAAGTCCGCGCCATCGGGCGCGGCGCCATGTTGGGCGGCATGGCAGCCGAACTCGTCGAACCACGCACAGCAGATGGCCAGCGGCGTGCCGGGCTCGCCCCGGTGGCGCTGAAATTCCGCGCGCCCGGCCCGGTAGGCGAGGAACAGGCCGTGCACCAGGGCCGGCGGCAGGGTCGCCGAGGACAGCAGCACGCGGCTGCCCTGCAGGCCGGCCCAATGCACCAGGCGCGTGAGGGCCGGCAGGTCGGCCAGGTCGAAGTCGTCCGGCTCATCCAGCACCAGATCGGCGCTCATCAACCGCAGCATAGGCAAGATCTGGCGGCCGCCGCGGGTGCCCTCGGTGGCCGGTATCAGGTGGTCGATGGTGCACACCAGTACCGGCGCATCGAGCAGCGCCGAGGGCGGCGCCCCTTTGCCCTTGGGTGACTGCAGCCAGCGTTTCAGCGGCCCTTCTTCCAGGCTGCCCTCGTAGCGCACGTGGTTGTGGCCAGGCAGCAGGCTTTGCGAGGATTCGCGCCCAGCCTCGACGGCGCCGCGTTCCTGCTGCTGGTAGTAGGCGTGCAGCGCCCGGGTGGCGGCACCGCCCACCAGCACCGCGAGGTCCTCCAGCCCCAGGCCGAGCCGTTCCCGGTAGGCGTCGCCGGTTTGTAATGTCAGGGTGCGTAGGCCCAGCGCCACGGTGAAGCGGGCACCCTTTTGCGGATCGGCCAGCGCATACAGGATGCGGGCGTTGGCGAGGGTCTTGCCGCGCCCGGTGGACGCCAGGTTGATGCCGAAGAAGCCGTGGCGGGTGGACGCTTCGCGCAGGCTCTCGGCCAGCTCGAAGGCCTTGTTTTGCCAAGCGAAGTTGCCCTTGGCGCGCTGGCGGAAGCCTTTGTGACCGGCGATGCGCGGCAGGTTGTCGGCGAGCCGCGGTAGGCTGCGCAGCAGGCGGCTGGCGCTGACTTCCACGCCGATCAGGTGCTCGTCGAGGCGCTGGTTGAGATCCTTGCCGCTGCCGTCGTCGGTCCAGCGGGTGTTGGCGTGAAGAGCCTTGCGGCCTTTCTTCACCGGATCGCCGTAGCGGGCATGGCTGGGCTGGGCTGAATAATGGTGGTCCGCCAGCATCAGGGCGAGGCGGGCGAGGTGCAGCACGTGGGGGCTGGTCAGGCGGGCCGGCGCGCTGGTGGCATCCAGCAGGCCAGAGCGCTGCAGCAGCGCGTGGGCGACCTTGACGGTGTGCTCGCGCCAGTGACGGCTGTCGAAAGGCAGGCCGAGGGGGAAGTGCCAGCAGTTTTTTAGCGTAGCGGCTTCTTCCTTGGTGGACTTGGTGCCCTCTGCCGGGACACGGCTGCCGCACCAGCCATGCACCACGGCTGCCGGCAGGCTACTAAGGGAAGTGGCGCTTAACGGCCATTTCTTGTCCGGGTTTCTGTCATTCGGAGCGGGCAAGCGGTGGTGGCTGACGATCAGCCAGCCCAGCGCCCGTGCCAGCGGCAGGCCGTCGTGCAGTGTCTTGAAGGGGCTGAGCGCCCGTTGAGTCAGCGCGTCCTTGAGCAGTCGCTCCAGCACGAGGGTGGTCTCGGAGCCATCGAGCTGGTTCAGGCGTGTCAGCCAGTCCCGATCGTGGCGGCAATCCGGCCCGACGAAGGCTTCAAACAGGCGTAGCGACACCCATTCGTGGCGGAAGGGGTCGGCCAGCGGTGTTTTGCTGAGCAGCTTCTTCTGAAAGGTGTCGCTGGCCTTACCCAGGTCGTGGAAGAGCGCCGCCAGCCGTGCGAGCAGGCGGATGTCTTCGGCGGCGTGCCAGTCGTTTTCATCTTGGCGACGCAATACGTCGCGCCGGGTGCTGTCGGTGGGGGTCGCGCCGCGCGCGTTGAATTGGCGGGCGTCGCCGACGATCCATAACAGTTCGGTGTGATCCTTGCCGCGTATCCAGTGGCAGGCCACGGCGGTGTTCTTGCGGGCGGTCTTACGCAGGAGGCGGTACAGAGTATCGAGACCGGCCTGGGTGATGGGCGTCTGCCAAGTACGGTCGCCGTGGCGCTCGGCGAACTGGTCGAGGATGCGGCGGGTTTCTGTGAGCGCGTTCTTGCTGCATTGGGAAACGAGCAGGATGTTCATGCAGCAGCGCGTCCCCCCAGCTCGATGGCGATGGCCTTGACCGTGTCGATCATGAAATCCAGCGCCTCGGCTTGAAGGAGATGGGCGGTGCAGGCGTCACGGAACTCCTGGGCTCCATCCCCGCGCGTGGCCGAGAGGAAGGCCTGGGGGAGGATTAGGGCGTCCTTGACCAGATCGGCGATGTCAAACACCAGCCCGCCGCGCCGGGTCTTGCCATGCAGCACCGCCAAGCCGTGGGGCAGGCCCAGGACCCAAGCGGCCGTCGCGCCGAGGCCATAGGCGAGGTAGTTGCCGTGGTCGAGAAAGCGGTTGGCGCTGTCGCTGCCCTGGCCTTCTTTGACGCGGGTGAACTCGCCGTAGTCGGTGGCGTCGCAGGCGAGCTTGAAGAGGATCTTGCTGAGGCGTGCCTCCTCCGTGAGGAGTGCATTGTGGTCGGGCGCCACGTCGAGGTGTCGGCGGGAAGCGTCGATGGCGGCGGCCAGGCGGTCTTCGGCGACGTGGAAATCGGATGCGTCGTGGCGGTGGGTGGCGCTCCAGTGCAGGCGGATGAACTCCAGCCGGGCCCGCTGCACCCGCTTGGCCGCGTCGAGCCGCAAGGCCTCGTGGAACCAGAAGCGTACCCAGTGCTGCAAGTATTCGGTGGGCCGGTACTCGCTCTGCGGCGGGAACCAGGCCACGTCGATGGGCGCCTCTGTGCCGGCGTAAAGCGGTGTACCACCGCCGCCACAGAAGCCGACCATCACGCCTGCCTTGGCCAGTTCGCGCATGGCCGCCTGAGTCACCGAAGTGCCGTTGCCGAGCAGGACGGTGGTGGTGTTGGCGATGGGGATGTTCCAGTAAAGGGATCGTTCACCTTCATCGGTCACGTATTCCACCCGCCCACCATTTACCAGCAGTCTGCAGTGCTCCAGATAGTAGAGGTTGGCACGCTTGGAGTGGAGGATGGTTTTGAGATCAGTGGGGGTGAATTGATCCATCGCCGCATCGTTCCTAATGTCATTTCCTCAAAATGTCCATTTCTAGCCCTCTACCCGCCCTCCCGGCAGGGGCTGAGGCAAGCTACCCTCACCAGTCGGCCCGCAATACCGGCGATGCAATTTAACTAGAACCAAACGGCTCCGCAAAACCCAGGATGGTTCAAGCGGCTACTGCTTGCGGTGGTCACTAAGCAACTCAGCAAGCAGCCTCTCCACCCGCTCGGGGGTCGGGCGGAAGCGGCAGTACGTCTTGTCCCCACCACGGATCTCTTGGAGGATCCACATCAGGAAAGCCAGGCGCTCACGAACAGCCCGCCCTGCCTTCGAGAAGGGGCCGTTGGTCGGCGGACGGCCAGGGCTCTTCCCACCGTGCATCCGGCAACGGGCCTTCCCTCGCATGGGCGGGTTGGGGCAGGGCTGTCCGGTCGTGCGGCAATGGGCACCACAGGGCGTCCAGGTCTGCATGTAGCCCTTGCGCATGGGGGTCTGTGTCATTTCGGCCATCGCTGTCTCCGATGGGTGTGATTTGGAGGCTGCCCCCCGACAGATGGAGCGGAGATGCCGCCGCGCAGGCGTGTAATTCCTTGCATCGGGGCCTGAATGCGATTTTTTGCACGTTCTGGCCACAGTGGTCCGGGTGTCCGATCGGCACTGTGGACGGCTGAAACCCTTATGAATACTGGAATGTCCATAGTGTCCATAGTGTCCATAGTGAATATTGAATCGGCGTATACGCATGTGCGTGCCTGCATGCGCACGGACGCGCGCGCAGGCGCAGGTCGCAGGTGTTTGGTAATTTTCCACCCCGGGCCACTATGGACACTATGGACATCGCGACGAAACCTAGCATTGGCGCGGGTTTCAGCCGTCCATAGTGCGCAGGTTTGGGCGGCCACAACTCTGCCCACCGTGGACATCGCCCGAACCCTTTCTCGGCACGAGCGGCTATTCCCACTTCTCTGGCTGACCGACGTACGATTCCCAATCCCGACGACACACGTCTAGCGCTGGGAACTCATAGAACCACTCCCGATTCCCTTCCCGGCGGCGCCTCGAACGAACCACACCTGGAACCATCTTGCGGAGTTCTTTCGCCAACAGTTCCTTGGTCAAGGGGCGCAGCTCGCGAAGGGTTTGCGTGTGTTCCAGATACGCGGCGTAGAGCTGTTCGACGGGGACAGCACTACCCCACGAACCTCCGCCCGATTCGTCGTTGGCGGCAGGAGCAAAGCCATCAAAAACCCCGTTGTCACCGTCTTTGAGCATTTGGTGCCACCAGCTTTCGTGGGCTTCGAGCCTGCGCATTTTCAAGTCCAACAGCGCTTCGGTCGCCGGGGCCTGGCGAGGGTTGAATCCCGAGAGATCCCGCCTCAACAGGTGGTACAGGAGTGCGGCATGCCCGCCGTTTTCCATCTGCTCGACGAGCGCGGCGAAGAAGGCCTGGTCACCTCTGCGCTGAGGGTTGACATCTAGCGCGAAAAACCTCCGCGCATCTGGGCCAGCCGGGACTGCCCAACTTTCGTTGCTGGCGAAGATGAAGCGGCTGAAGTCATTTATTTCGAAGGAGTCAAGCCCCTTCGGCTCGATCCGCTGTTTGCCCTCGGTGATGAGGTCTTTGAGGGCTCCTTCCTTGGAGCGGTCGCCACCCCACACTGCCTCATTGGCAAAAATGAGGAGGCAGCCCGCCAGATGTTTGTTGAACTTCCCGACAAGCTGCTCCATCCGGGACACCTTCTGGAAAGCAGGGCCAAACAGCTTGCCGAACTGTTCAACGAACACGTTCTTGCCGATGCCCTCTCCACCTCGAAGGACGACGGCAGTCCCGGGCTTGCGGCTTGGGTTCTGCACAACATCCGCCATCCAGTTCAACAACCACTCGCAACGCTCCTCGTCGCCGGAACAGATTACCTCCAGAACGAATTCCAGGTAGAGCGAGACGTCCCCCTCCTTTGGCTCGACCGCAAAGCCTCGCCAAAGGTTGTAGTAGCCTTCTCTTCCTCCGCCCGGGGCGAACTCGATGCCGTCGTACGTTTTGCGTCGCGAGTGACGTAGCCATCTATCGAAAACTGAACCACCGCCCTCATCCACATCACCACTCTCCTCCCCATCCCTCCAGTTTGCGTAGAAGCTACGGGCCGCCGTGACACTCATCAGGTCCAAGCCCTCATCGCCCTTCCCGCTCGTGCGCAGCACACCGACGCCTGACCCTGTTTTGGCCAAAGCGGCTTCGCGCAGCAAGCGATCAAGGGGGCTGTTACCCTGCCTTGGCTCGTTGCTTGCACGGACGACAGGCGTCTTCCCTTTCACCAACTCACGGACCAACTCACGGACCTTCTCAATCGGAATGCCCCATGTCTGGTGGAGGTAGGCCTGCGCGTAAATCCGTGAGGGCGCGTCTGCAAGATCGAGCGACCTGCGGACAAGGCTTCTGGCCTCCTCACCCTCGGGGCTGTACCCCACCATGGTGGCATCTGCAATCTCGTTGAGGATTTGCAGCGCCTCGTCAGCCAGATTCTCGGGTCTTCGATGGGTCTTCCCGCCCGCCTCATCGACCGTGACCGACTCAGGAAATGCCCCGGCCGGGCGGCGGATGGTCGCCTGGCCTCCAGCCTCGGGACCGGCATCACCCAACACCTCGAAGTCGTCTGGCGAGCAGGCACGCGCCTCCTTCCTCGGCTCCAGGTGATAGACGACCGACACGCCATGAGCCATCGAGAGGATCTTGGGCTTGCCGTCCCTCTGGTCCTTGCAGACGATCGTGGCACAGCATGCACCGTCCCGGTAATCGGGCTCCCAGGGGTCGGGCAGCGTCTTCCCGTGCCACTTGCCGGGGTTGTCCCGGATCGCCGTCAGAAGGGCATCCGCGGTCATCGTAGAGCCATTCTTGAGTGTGATCTCGTACCAGGGTGGCAGGTCCCGGTGTTCCTTCTCCAGGCCAGCCAGGAGGCGCTGCCGGGCGGCAGGCCGCTCCGCCTCGGACAGGTGGGCAACACGACCATCCAGCCATCTCTCCCGAAAACCATCGGCTTCGCCCTGGAGCTTGGCCTTCTCTTCTCTCTCCCACTCGGCGAATTGGGCAATTTCCTCCTCCGTCAGCGGCGGGATGGAGTCTGCCTCCAGGACGGCGGAAGACCCCTCCACAGGCGGGAAGTACTTCACCACGCGATCCTGCTTGACGGGAGGCTTCACCACGGCGCCGAACTCGTAGATCGGCTGGCAAGACACCTTCAAGGCCATGTCGATGATGGACCGCACGTGCATCACCCCGTTGGACGCGATGAGGATGCGCCCATACCCGGCGAGGCAGGCCCTCACATGCAAGGCCTCTAGCACCCGGGAAATCTCCGTCCCCCGGTCGATGAAGGTGAAGGTATGAGCCCCTTTCAGGCCCCGCGAACCGCCCGGCCAGGTCAGGTTGGACGAAGCGGAAGTCGTCATGGTGAGTTCGCTGGTGAGCCCAATTTTCTCGAACGCGTCCGCCAGACCATCGAGCGTCGAGATGCCGCACTCGTCGAGCGCGTCGCTATCGATGGTGAGTAGCGCGGTGCCCTCGGGCCAGGGGAAATCCTGGGCGCTCCGGCGGGTATCCCCGCTGGGACTGAACTTCACCACCGGCTTGTCGGCTACCCCACCCATGAGCCAAGCGAAGTCGTCCTCGGGCGGCGCGCTCAGGAAGTCGAACAAAGCACGCATCGTCATCGAGACTTGATGCGCGTTGCCCTTTCCGGGCGGGTGAGGGCTTACCTTGGCGAGTTCCTGCTTATTCTCGTCGTGCCGGTACCCCTTCCTGTAGCGGGAACCGGCGCGGGCACGCACGATAGTGAGGGTGGCTCGGGCGGCCTCTCGTCGCCCTCCGACGTCCTGAAGGCCGCCGGTAGCCTCCAAAGCCGCTGTAGGGCCTTCTGAAGGCCTTCCAGGGGCATTGTGGAGGGGCATGTCGCCGCCCATCACGCTGGGGTCGAGGGGCGCGTTCATGGCCTTCCCCTCTTCGCCACTTTGACTGCGCAGAGATCTTTGGGGCCAAAGATGGGACGGACCGTTCTCACTCGCGCCCACCTGTCCCACTCGACCACCAAAAGCATGGGCTTGCCCACTCCCGGCGGGAAAGTGACTTCCTCTCCGTCGATGACTGGGCGGATTCTCCAAGTACAGTCAGGGTGCTCGTCGAACCACTTCCGGTCGGCGCCCCCCCATGGGGTTTTGATGTTCCGAGAGAATCCCAACATCAGGGTGTTGGGTACGGGCGGCTCGTACCAGAAGGCGTCTCTAGCCCCCGCGAACCCAGATGTGCTCAATAAACCATTAATCGCATCACCCACCGCATCCATTGGGTACATAAGCGGTTCAGGGGGCTTCGTATGGACAGTCACGAACAGGCTGTCCGACTCTTCTCTCGGCTCGCATTCGGCCACCCACAGATCCCTCAGAGCGCTCTCATCGTCACGATAAGCATCGAGCACGCCCTCGCCATCGATGAGGCGAGCCTCAGCTATGGCGATCGACGAATCGTAGGGAGTCAGGATGCGGCGGCGGAGCACGTGTGTGCACCGGGCCACGGGGTCCATCGACCCGTCATCGCGAAGGCGACGGATCCCGAATTCGCGTTCCGGGTCGATATCAAAGGGATCGGTGAAGCGCCCCTCCGCATGGACGCCAAGAAACAGCGCGCGTTTTGGCGGGTTTCCAAAAGAGACCCCGACCGCGCCGGATGTTTTACGTTTGCTCATACTCGTTCCTCCAGCCCACCGGAAGAAACGCGGCCGAACGCGATACAATTGCCGGCGTACAGATCGCCAGCATCACCTCGCGCCTCACCGGTTTCCTCCCGGTGGGGCGTTGTTATTCAGGGTGTTGTTCGGTGGCCGCTTTACCAGCGGCGAGGCGATCGATCAGGGCGCGGATGTCTTCTACCCGCCAGGCAATCGAGCGCTGGCCGAGCTTCACGCCTTTAGGGTATCGACCGGCCTTGATTCCCGCCCACCAAGAGGCTCGCGAGATAGGAAGGATGGCGGGTGTAGGGGGGTCGGTCTTCGGATCGCCGAGGATGTGTGACAGTCGGAGGAAGCCGGTTTCGGGGAGGGTTGCGGACGGTGCAGGCATGACAAAGGCTCCTGATGAAGGAACCTTCCCACCCTTGTCCACCTGGAATTGCGCCAAGCCGGGCTCTCGCTCTGTCAGAACTCCCAAGGCGCCTCCTTCCGGGAAGGCTGGGGGGATGGCACGCCTCTGGACTGGACTGCCTCTCAGCAGCCTACCGCTCCTCCGCCCGATGTTAGGGCGTTCTCCACACGGCAACATTGCGATTCAGTCTAGACAGGCCTGGACTCGAATGCAACGTGTTGGCCGAAAAAATCGCCTATGGCATCGCTGACCTGGTCAGGCTGTACGTGGTATGGGTATCACCTCGGCGCCAGCCTTCAATCGGTCAAGGTAGTCGGCCCACTCCTGCATCATGGCCCGACGCTCGACCAGGTGTTCCGCGAAGTTGTAGGCCGCCGCCACCTTGTTGCGCTCCCCGTGGGCAAGCTGGCGCTCGATGACGGCGTGGGGGTAGCCCTGCTCGTGCAGCAACGTCGATGCCATCGAACGGAAGCCATGCCCGGTCATCTCCTCCTTGGAATAGCCCAAGCGGCGCAGGGCGGCATTGACCGTGTTCTCGCTCATCGGGCGGCTGCGGGTGCGCTCGCCAGGGAAGACGTAGCGCCCCGAGCCGGTCACAGTCTGGATCTCCCGCAGGATGGCGATGGCTTGGCGGGACAGTGGGACGATGTGCTGCTCGCCCATCTTCATCTTGCCGGCGGGGATCCGCCATTCGGCCTTGTCGAGGTCGATCTCGGACCACTCCGCGTGGCGTAACTCGCCGGGCCTCACGAAGACCAGCGGGGCCAGGCGCAGGGCGCACAGCGTGGTGAAGGCGCCCGTGAAGCCCTCGATGGCTCTGAGCAAGCCCCCCGCCTCCTTGGGGTCGGTGACGCTGGCATGGTGGCGGGTGGCAGGGGCGTGCAGGATGTCCCGCAGCTCAATGTCTCGCGAAGGGTCCCGCTCGCACAAGCCATGGGCCACCGCGTAGCGGAACACTCGCCCGCACAGGTTGTGGGCACGCCGTGCGATGTCGAACGCACCACGCCCTTCGATCCGCCGCAGGACGGCAACGAGGTCGGAGGCGGCAAGATCGGCAATGGCCTGGTTGCCGATCCAGGGGAACACGTCGCCCTCAAGGTAGGCTTGATGCTTCGCTCGTGTGGTCTCGGCCAGGGTCGGCGCCACCTTCGCCATCCAGGCGCGGGCAACCGCTTCGAAGCTGGTGTCTCCTGCAATGCGCTTGTGCTCCTTGGCCGCCTGCCGTTCGGCCGATGGGTCTCGCCCGTCGGCGATGCCTTGCCGGGCCTGCGCTGCCCGCTTGCGTGCCTCTGGCCCCCGGACTTCCGGGTACTTCCCCAGCGCCAGCATCTTCTCCTTGCCGCCAAAGCGGTAGCGCAGCCGCCAGAGCTTCCCACCAGCGGGGGACACCTCCAGGTGCAGACCATCACCATCGGCCAGCTTGTAGGCCTTCTCGCGGGGCTTGGCGCTCTGAATTTCCTTGTCGGTCAGCATGTTGTCCTCGGTGCGGGTAGATTATCCGGCAGATGCCAATGGCAACTGACCTACCCGCGAATCTACCCGCATTTGCCGGTAGATTTCAATGGACTACATCACACTGTGCTGGACAAGAAAAAGGCCGGAATCCTTGAATTTATTGGGCTTTCTGGCCTGCTTTAGACTGCCTTGAACTGCTTGATGGTGCCCGGAGCGGGGGTCGAACCCGCACGCCTTGCGGCTCCGGATTTTAAGTCCGGTATGTCTACCAATTTCATCATCCGGGCAGGATGCGGGTCAGGGGCGGCCTTTTTCCGGGAGGACGATGTTCACGTCCAGAACCTCCAGGTTGCCTTGCTTCTCGAGTTGAACCTTGATGTCCTCGGGGTTGATGTTGACGTACTTCGAGATGACATCAATGAGGTCCTTTTGTAGGGCCTCGAGAAAATCCGGCTCGCTGCCAGAACCCGTGCGCTCCCGGGCGATGATGAGTTGGAGGCGTTCCTTGGCGACCGAGGCGGTCTTCTGCTTCGTTCCGAAGAGCAGGGAGAGGAGGGACATGTCACTTCCCTCCGAAGAGACGCTTCAGCAACCCGGGTTTCTCGTAATTCACAAAGCGCAGTGCGTGGGTTTCGCCAAGAAAGCGGCCCACCACGTCGGCGTAAGCATCGGCGACATCGCTGCCCTTGATGTGAATCGCGGGCAGGCCCTGGTTGGAGGCGTGAAGCACGGACTCCGATTCGGGAATGACGCCGATCAGGGGGATGCGCAGGAGTTCCTGAACGTCCTTGTAGGAGAGCATTTCGCCTTCATCGACCCGCTTGGCGGAGTATCGAGTGACGAGCAGGTGCTCTTTCACCGGATCGCGCCCATCCACCGCGCGGCGGGATTTGGACTGCAGTATGCCGAGGATGCGATCCGAATCCCGCACGGAGGAGACCTCGGGGTTGGTGACGACGACCGCCTCGTCGGCGAAGGTCAGGGCCATCACCGCCCCGCGCTCGATGCCCGCCGGCGAGTCACACACCACGTAGTCGAAGGCCATGTGCTCGAGTTCCTTGAGCACGGCTTCCACGCCTTCCTCGGTGAGGGCGTCCTTGTCCCGGGTCTGGGAGGCGGGCAGCACGAAGAGGTTTTCGCAGTGTTTGTCCTTGATGAGGGCCTGGTTGAGCTTGGCCTCGCCATTGACGACGTTGATGAGGTCGTAGACCACCCGGCGCTCGCACCCCATGATGAGGTCGAGGTTGCGCAGGCCCACGTCGAAGTCGATCACCGCCGTCTTGAAGCCCCGCAGGGCCAGGCCCGAGGCAAAGGCTGCGCTGGTGGTGGTTTTTCCGACGCCGCCCTTACCGGACGTTACGACAATCACTCGGGTCACGAGCTTTCCCTTCCCAATTGTTACGTTATGCGAGTCAAGCCTCAGTCGAGCTGAAGCGGGTCAATGTCCAGTTTTTGCCGATCCGCGCTGCCACTGAGGCGAACCTGGGCCCCTTTGGCGGCCACGGCCTCGGGGATGCCCTTTTCGAAGGTGCGGAAAACGCCGGCGATGGCCACCAGCTCGGGGCCAAAATTGCTGCTGAAAATGCGCGCCCGGCTGTCGCCCTGGGCGCCGGCGATGGCGCGGCCCCGCAGCGGTCCGTAGCAGTGGATGTTTCCGTCGGCGATGACTTCGGCGCCATTGCTGAGGCCGCCAACCAGGATCAGGTCGCAGCCCTTGGCATAAATTTGCTGGCCCGTTCTCAGGTAGCGATCGACCACCATGGTCTTGACGGCCGCAGAGGGCTCCGGCTCCGGTGCCGCGGGGGGAGGCGGGGTCGGGGCTGCCGGGGCGGGGGTCAGGATGGGCG
The DNA here is from genome assembly GCA_016791005.1 of Zoogloeaceae bacterium. Taxonomy (GTDB): domain Bacteria; phylum Pseudomonadota; class Gammaproteobacteria; order Burkholderiales; family Rhodocyclaceae; genus JAEUNX01. The sequence continues at coordinate 96,274 of JAEUNY010000057.1, read as the reverse complement.
CTGCGGTGGCGCCCGACAAGGCACCGGCTGGCAGACTGGCCAGTCCCGCTTGCCGGGCACTGGCTTCCAGCTCGGCCGGCAGGCCGCGCACCCCGATGGGCTGAAGCCGGTAGCGGCGGAACAAGCTGAGGACACCGGTCCAGTCGATGCGCTCGGGCGGGTTTGGGATCGGGCTGAAGTCGAGGATCGCGGCCTCGCCACTGAAGAAGTCCCCCATTCCGCCCATCATCTTGTGGAGTGCGTCGGCCAAGGGGGCGGGCTCCGTGCCGCGCATCACGACCACCAGCACGCCCAGGTTCGCACCCTGGAATTCGACGAGCTTGGGAGGGGGAGGGACGGAGGGCATCAACGGCGGGACCTCAAAAGCATACAAGTCTACTGATGCACCCGCCGGGGAGCAACATCGGGAGGTTACATGCTGTTAATGCAGGCGGGAGGTGGGGTCGCTGAAGAGCGCGTCGATTTCTGCGGCAGCAAAGCGGTAGGTGTGATTCGAGAGGTCGTCGTGCACCACGACTTCTCCTTGTTCCCGCAGGATTGCGTCGATCTCGGCCCGCCCGAGGCTGCGCAAGGTCGCGCGGATCTTGTCCCAATCCATGGGCCAGTCGTGGTGAACGGCTCGGGACGGGTAGATCCGAACGGTTTCCTGATGGAATAGGCGGGTCAGGAGCCGCTCGGCGGGGAGGCCGAGCAATTCCGCTTCGCGCACTGTTTCGGCGAGTCGCAGGATGCGGTTCCAGCCATCCGGGTCCCGCTCGTCGGCGGTCGGCAGTTTTTGCAGAAAGAGGCCGGCCGCGCCCAGCCCGTCGGCCGCCAGCCACAAGCGGGCCGGCGTTTGTTCGGACTGGGCCAGATAGTGCTCGAATACCTCGGCGAGCGTGGCACCCTCGATGGGCACGTAGCTCTGGAAGGGCTGGGCGCCATCGGCGAAATCGAGGGTCATGAGGAGTTGTCCGTCGCCAAACAGGGTGGGGACGTCGAGGGAAGGCAGATCCCCCTCGCTTTGGACATGGCCACGGAGGTTGAGGTCCGAGTTGCAATCGACCACCAGCAGGCGAACCGGCCCGTGCCCCTGAAGCTGCAGGGTGAGTCGCCCGGCCTGCTTGAGGTTGGCGGCGATGATGGTGGTCACGGCGCTGGCCTGTCCGAGCAGACGGACCACTGCGTCGGGATAATTCCGATTGTGCAGGAGGGCCTGCCACACGTCCGAAAGGCGGACCACCGCTCCTCGAATGTCGAGGTCTTCCAGAAGGAAACGCTGAACGCCGTCGATCACTCCCGAGGCCCCGTGAGGAGAGTCTCGAAGCGTGCCAGATCGAGCCCCACGATCAGCCCACCGTCCGCAGTCGCTACGATTGGCCGCCGGATGACGCTTGGTCTGGCGATCATCAGCGCGACGGCCTGATCCAGCGTGTCGAGGGTCTGCTCCTCCAGGGGGAGCTTGCGCCAGGTCGTTCCCCGCGTATTGACGAGGCCTTTCCAGTCAGTCTTTTCGGCCCAGCTGCGCAGGGTGGCGGCGTCGATTCCAGCTTTCTTGTAGTCGTGAAAAGTGTAGGCCAGGCCGTGTTCGTCCAGCCAGGCAAAGGCCTTCTTCATCGTCTCGCAGTTCTTGATGCCGTAGAGGTTAATCATGACATTCAGCGTTTGAGGGCTTTGGCAAAGGCCGCCGCCAAGGCGTTGTCGGCAGGCGGCGACGCCTTCATTTTGGCACGGGCCGGGGTGGCCGGGCGGACTTCTCCACGGGAAGCTGTGGCGGCGCCCGGCTCGTCATCCAGGCGCAGCGAGAGGGCAATTCGGCTCCGGGGCAGATCCACTTCCACAACCTTCACCTGAACGATGTCGCCGGCCTTGACCACCTCCCGGGGATCCTTCACGAAGCGGCGCGAAAGGGCCGAGACATGGACCAGGCCATCCTGATGAACTCCCACATCGACGAAGGCGCCAAAGTGCGTGACGTTGGTCACCACGCCCTCCAGGATCATGCCCGGGGACAGGTCCGAGGGCTTTTCGACGCCGTCACGGAATCGTGCCGTCTTGAACTCCGGGCGGGGATCCCGTCCGGGCTTGTCCAGTTCCTTGAGGATGTCCAGGACGGTGGGCAGGCCAAAGCGGTCGTCGGTGTAGCGTTCAGCCCGGACCTCCCGCAGGACGCTGGTCTGACCGACGACACCCCTGAGGTCCCGCTTCAGGTCGGCCAGGATCCGCTCGACCACCGGATAGGCCTCCGGGTGGACGCCCGAGGCATCGAGGGGGTTGCTACCGCCCTGAATGCGCAGGAAGCCAGCCGCCTGTTCAAAGGTTTTGGGCCCGAGGCGGGGCACGGCCTGCAGGGTTGAGCGGGTCGGGAAGGGGCCGTGGGCGTCGCGGTGGGCGACGATATTGGCCGCGAGGCTGGCGTTGAGGCCGGAGATCCGCGCCAGCAGCGGCGCCGAGGCGGTATTCACATCCACGCCGACGGCATTCACGCAGTCCTCCACCACGGCATCGAGGCTCTTCGCCAGGCGGGCTTGATTCACATCGTGCTGGTACTGGCCCACCCCGATGGACTTGGGGTCGATCTTCACCAGTTCCGCCAGGGGGTCCTGCAGGCGGCGGGCGATGGACACCGCGCCCCGCAGGGAGACATCCAGGTCCGGGAACTCCCTCGCCGCGAGTTCGGAGGCCGAATAGACCGAGGCCCCGGCTTCGGAGACCACGATGCGCTGTGTCCGCCAGTCCGGGTGGCGCGTCAGAAGCTCTGCGGCGAGTTTGTCCGTCTCCCGGGATGCGGTGCCATTGCCGATGGCGATGAGTTCCACCCCATGTCGGCGGACGAGGGCCTCCAGGGTGGCCAGGGCTCCCTCCCAATCCCGCCTGGGCTCGTGGGGGAAGACGGTGGCGGTTTCCAGGAGCTTGCCGGTCCGGTCCACCACCGCCACCTTGACGCCGGTGCGCAGACCCGGGTCGAGGCCGAGGGTGGCGCGGGGCCCGGCCGGGGCGGCCAGGAGCAGGTCCTTGAGATTTTTGGCGAACACTTCGATGGCGCCAGCCTCGGCCCGCTCCCGCAAATCCCCCATCAGGTCCAGCTCCAGGTGAAGGGAAATCTTCACGCTCCAGGCCCAGCGCACGGTCTCCTGCAGCCAACGGTCGGCAGGGCGGCCGGCATCGCGCAGGCCGAAGCGGGCGGCAATCCGCCGCTCGCAGGGGTTGAGGTCGGGGCTGCGTGTGCCGTCGGTCGGATCGCTGTCCAGTGCAAGGCTCAAACGCAGGATGCCCTCGTTGCGCCCTCGGAAAAGGGCCAGAGCCCGGTGGGACGGGATGGCCGACAGCGGCTCGCGGAAGTCGAACCAGTCGCGGAATTTGGCGCCCTCGGCTTCCTTGCCTTCAATGACCGACGCCACCACCACGCCGTGGTCCTGCAGAAAGGTGCGCAATTCGCCCAGGAGCGTCGGGTCCTCGCCGAAGCGTTCGACGAGAATCTGGCGGGCGCCGTCGAGGACTGCCTTTACGTCCGCGAACCCGGCCTCCGGGTTGAGGTAGGCCGCGGCCTCGCGTTGGGGGTCGAGTTCGGGTTGTGCGAGCAGGGCCTCGGCGAGGGGGCCGAGGCCCGCTTCCCGGGCGATCTGCGCCTTGGTCCGGCGCTTCTGCTTGTAGGGCAGGTAGAGGTCTTCCAGCCGCTGCTTGGTGTCGGCGGCGCGGATTTCGCGCTCGAGATCCGGCGTGAGCTTGCCTTGCTCCACGATGCTGGCCAGCACGGACTCTCGCCGCGCTTCCAGTTCCCGGAGGTAGCCGAGGCGTTCTTCGAGGTGGCGAAGCTGGGTATCGTCGAGACCGCCGGTGACTTCCTTGCGGTACCGAGCGATGAACGGCACCGTCGCGCCGTCGTCGAGCAGGGCGATCGCGGAGGCGACCTGGCGGGGCTGGACGGTGATTTCTGCGGCAATGCGATCTTCGATGGAGGGCAGCATGACAGGAGGGCAGTGCGGAAAGGCCGCGATGGTGAAGAAAGATTAGCGGTCCTGCAATCCGCACAGCTTCCGCGGGTCTGCAGGAGTTGAGAAAAGAATCTAAAATTGAGCGTTAAGTATTTGGCGATTTGTACGAAGTTGATCTTGCGAGAAGAATTTTTGAGGAGACCCGTATGATCAGGAAATGGAAGCGCAGGCTGGTCTTCTTGTGTCTGGGCGTGGTCGGGGCGTCCGTGTCCCTTCCTGCCGGCGCCGCTGGCGCGGCGCACAAGGCCTCCGCACCGCGGGCAGAGCGTGCCGTCAAGGCTGCAAAGACCTCCCCCGCACCGGCGGCAGAACCGGCCCGGCGCACGATTCGGCTTGCCGCCCAACGCAGTGCGGCGCGGACGGTTCCAGGCCGGGGAGAGGACGCCCCAATCCGGCTGCACATTCGGCCCCCCGCGGTGGTGGCCGTGCCGCCCCCCTCGGCCCGGGAGCCGGTGCTGATGCCGGTCTCCATCGGCGAAGACGTCGTGGCTGCCCGCCCCGCCAAGGTGGTGCCGGCCCGGGTGTATGCCGTGGATGGCAGTTCGTTCTATCAGAATGGGCAACTGGTGCGGATCCAGGGCCTGCGCACTTTGGGGGGCGGCGAACTGGACAAGCAGCGCCTCCAGCAGATGCTCGATGCGGGCGCGGTGAGCGTGGCGCCCGTCTCGGAGCCGACCGGCCCTGCCCTGCTGGCCGTGGTGCGGGTGAACGGTCAGGATGTGGCCGACCTCCTGAACGGGTCCCAGTAAATCCGCGCCGGCCTGACGCGGGCCGCCCACCCGGCTAGAGCGCGACCAGCGTCTGGCGCCCCCACCAACTCTCCCCGGCAACGATGGTCAGGGGCGTCGCCGCCCGGGCCGCCTCGACGCACAACATGTGGCGAAAGCCGTCCTTGGGCATGTCCGCGAGCGCGGCGCATTTTTCTTCCCACGGGTTCCACACCACGACGTCCGGAAGGTGTTCCGCATGGATGCCGAGGGCCCGGTCGCCGTCCCGTAGCAGGAGGGCGCCCTGGACGTCCCGGTAGAGGCGGTCGATCTCCCGGTCGACGATGACCACGTCCCCGGTTTCCCGTCGCACTTGCCCGTCGCGGGTGGCGTCTTCAAAGTCGCAGCCGTAAAGGCCCTGCAGGCGGGACTCTTCGACTTCGTCCACCCGCAGGTAGGTGTGGAGCGCAAGGGTGATGACGAGGGGGGCGTCGCCGTGATGGGTGACTTCCAGTTCGACGTCAAGGCGGTCGTCCCCGAGGGAAACCGTGATCTCGGTGGTGCAGGGCGCTGGCCAGGCGGAGTCTCCCGACCACTCGTGAGCCAAGGTGACCTGGGCAAAGTCCGTCCCGGATTGCTGGCTCGTCAGACTCCACTCCACGAGGCGGGCGTAGCCGTGTTTGGCGTGGGGGCCGCGGCCGGCAAACTGCGGAAAACAGATGGGCATCCCGCCGCGAATAGCCTGCTGGCGGTCAAACTTTGCCCGTTCGCTCACGTAGAGCCATTCCCGTCCCCCTGCGGGGATCCAGGACAGAACCTGGGCGCCAAACAGACTGACGAGGGCACGGGCGCCACGGGGGGTGGTGAGGCGCAGCGCAGGGAGGCCTTGGTGGTCGATGGCTTCGATGGCAGGAGGCATGGCGTTGAGGGTGTGGGGAACGGGTGGGTCCGGCTCAGCGGCCCGGGTGGCGATGGCAGTTCACGAGATGGTCATTGACCATGCCGACGGCTTGCATGTGAGCGTAGCAGATGGTGCTGCCGACGAACTTGAAGTCCCGCGCCTTGAGGGCACGGGACAAGGCGTCTGAGACCTCGGTGCGGGCCGGAATCTCGTCCAGACGGGTCCAGTGATTGACCAACGGGGCGCCGCCGACGAAATCCCACATGAAGCGGGCGAAGCTGCCAAATTCAGACTGGATTGCCAGAAATGCCCGGGCATTACCGATGGCAGCCTGAATCTTGGCCCGATTGCGCACGATGCCCGGATCCGCCAGAAGGCGCGCCACGTCCTCATCGCCGAAGGCGGCCACGGTATTCGGATCGAAGCCGGCGAAGGCTTGTCGATAGCCTTCCCGTTTGCGCAGGATTGTGATCCAGGCCAAGCCCGCCTGGGCGCCTTCGAGAATCAGAAATTCTAAAAGACGCCGGTCGTCGAAGACCGGCACGCCCCATTCCTGGTCGTGGTAGGCCACGTAAAGCGGGTCGGTCCCGCACCAAGGGCAGCGGGGCAGATCGGCATCGGGCGGCGGGCGGTCGGTCATGAAATCTCCGGCGGACGGGGCAGGTGTGCATCGGCGCCCCCCGCACCGTCCGCCTGCTGCGGGTCAGTCCTGGAGAGTGAGGACACCGAGTTTGACCGAATTGTCCTCCGGATCGTTGGAAAGGACGAAGCCCAGACTCTGGACGAACTTCAGCATCCGCTCGTTGTTGGCGAGGAAGACGCCGGTCATGTATTCCAAGCCCTTGGCCCGGGCCGTTTCGATGAGGACCCCCATCAGCTTGCGGGCGAGGCCGTGCTTTTGCCAGGAATCCGCCACCACCACAGCGAACTCGCAGGACTCGCCGTCTGGATTGACGGCGTAGCGGCACACGCCGATCTCGACTTCCGTGCCCCCTTCATCGATGGTGGCGATGAAGGCCATTTCCCGGTCGTAGTCGATCTGGGTGAGCCGCGCCACCATGGCCGGGGGCAGTTCCCGCAGGGTGTTCATGAAGCGCAGGTACTTGCTTTCGGCCGACAGGTTGCGCACGAACTCGACTTCGAGGTCGGCGTCCTCCGGCTTGATGGGGCGGATGGTGACCGCGCTGCCGGAGGGCTGGGTCCATTTGGTGATGAGGTGAGACGGGTAGGGGTGGATCGCCATGTGGGCGTAGCGATCCGCCGAGGGCGAGACGTTTTCCACCGTGAGACGGGCGTCCACCGCCACGGCGCCCACCTCATCGACGATCAGCGGGTTGATCTCCAGGGTGCGGATCCAGGGCAGCTCACACACCATTTCCGATACCCGCAGGAGGACCATCTCCAGGGCATCCATATTCACCGCCGGCATGTTGCGGAACTCACCCAGCAGCCTGGAGATACGGGTCGAACGGATGAGATCCCGCACCAGATAGCTGTTGAGGGGCGGGAGGGCGACGGCTTCGTCCTTGTGGATCTCGACGCGGGTGCCCCCTTCGCCGAAAGTGATGACCGGGCCAAACACCGGATCGTGGCGGACCCCCACCATGAGTTCCCGGCCGTTGCGCTTGACCACCATCGGCTCGATGGCCACCCCGTTGATCACCGCGTCGGGCTGGTTGCGCCGCACGTCCTCCAGAATCTCCTGATAGGCGGCTCGCACAGCGGCGAGGCCATTGAGATTGAGCCGCACGCCCCCGGTGTCGCTCTTGTGGGTGATGGACGGGGAGTCGATCTTCATCACCACCGGCAGGCCCAGTTCCTCCGCGAGCACCATCGCTTCGGTGGCCGAACGCGCCACCACCGTCTGCGCGATGGGGATCCGGAAGGCCGCCAGGACGGCCTTGGACTCCATCTCATTGAGAGTCTTGCGGCGCTCCGCCAGGGCGGTCTCGATCACCAGGCGGGCGCTCTCCACCGAGGGAGGATTGTGCTCGGACAGCGACGCCGGCGTCTGCATCAGGAGTTTCTGATTGCGGTAATAAGCCGAGATGTGGCTGAAGAGTTCCACTGCCGGCTCGGGCGTACGGAATGAGGGGATTCCCGCCTCCTCGAAGACCTTGCGGGCCGGGCGAACCTGTCCCTCGCCCATCCAGCAGATCAGCACCGGCTTGTCGGCATTGCGCTCGAGTTCTGCCACCGCCTTGGCAACCTCCACCGGGTCGGTGACCGCCTGGGGGGTCAGCATCACCAGGACCCCATCGACATTGGGCCCTTCGAGGACCGCCTGGACGGTTTGGCGATAGCGATCCACGGAAGCATCGCCCAGGATGTCCACCGGGTTTCCCTTGGAGGCGCTGGGGGGCAGGATCTGGTTGAGCTTGGCCAGGGTGGCTTCGGAAAATTCTGCCAGGGGAATCCCCAAGTCGGCGCACCGGTCAGCCGCCATGACACCGGGCCCGCCGCCGTTGGTGACGATGGCGAGGCGGTTCCCTCTGGGCCTGAAGTGGGAGAACAGGGCGTTTGCGGCGGCGAAGAGCTGACCCATGCTGTAGAGCCGGATCACCCCGGCGCGCCGCAGGGCCGCATCGAAGACCGCATCCTCGCCGGGGCTGGCCCCGGAATGGAAATGCACCGCCTTGCAGACGTCCGGGTGGCGCCCCACCTTGATCAGGAGGACCGGCTTCACCCGGGCGGCGCCGCGGAGCGCGCTCACGAAACGCCGCGCGTCCTTGACACCCTCGACGTAAAGGAAAATGCATTCGGTGCGGGGGTCGGAGATCATGTACTCCAGCACTTCGCCGAAGTTCACGTCCCCCGACGAACCCAGGGAAACCACCGCGGAAAAGCCGACGTTATTGGGCTTGGCCCAGTCGAGAATCACCGTGCACAGGGCGCCGGACTGGGAGATGAGGCCGATGCTGCCCTTGACGGCGCCACCCCGCGCAAACGTGCAGTTGAGGCCCAGGTCCGGCCGCATGATGCCCAGGCAGTTGGGGCCGAGGAGCCGGATGCGATGGCGGCGAGCCGCCTCGAGCACCGAGCGCTCCAAGGCCGCGCCCCGGGGCCCTGTTTCCGCAAATCCGCTGGAAATCACCACGACGGCCTTGACGCCGGCCCGACCGCAGGCATCCACCAGCATCGGGACGGTCTGGGCCTTGGTGGCGATCACCGCCAGGTCGAGCCGGTGAGGCACCTCTTCCACGGAGTGGTAGCAGGGCACGCCCAGCACCGACTCGTGTTTGGGGTTGATGGCGAAAAGCTTTCCCTTGTAGCCGGCATCCAGCATGTTGCGGATCAAGACATTGCCGATGGAATTTTCGCGCTCGCTGGCGCCGATGATGCCGACGGCCTTCGGTTCCAGGAGGGGAGTGAGGTAATGCTTTTCTTTCATGTCAAAGGCACCATGACAAAAGTGAAACCCGTGGCGAGGGGCTTAGGCCCCGGGCCATGAAATGGCAGACAGGATACTGCGGCGCAGCAACTCGGGTGTGACCCAAATCAAGATCCGGGCCGATCCGGCCTTAACGGCGGGACTCATCCGAGAGTGAAATAAAAGCGGGCGCCAGAATCGGGCGAGGACTCCGCCCAGACCCGCCCGCCATGCCGCTGGATGACCCGCTCGACCGTGGCGAGACCAATCCCCGAGCCGGAGAACTCGGCGGAGCCGTGCAACCGGTGGAAGGGACGGAAGAGCTTGTTGGCGAAGGCCATGTCGAAGCCGACCCCGTTGTCCGCCACGCAATACACCAGCTTCCCCTCCACCCGCTCGCCGGTGACGCTGACTTCCGCCCTGGCCGCCCGGGCGGTGAATTTCCAGGCGTTGCGCAGGAGGTTCTCGAATACGACCCGCAATAGCGCCCGGTCGGCGTTGGCGGCAAGCCCCTGGGTGATGCGGAAATCCACCGCCCGTTCGGGATTCTCGGCCCGCAACTCGTCGACGATCTGACCGGCCAGTTCCGACACGTCCACGTGCTCGCGACGCAGAGGCTGACGGGTGAGCCGCGCGAGTTCGATCAGGTCGTCGATGAGGTCCGCCATGCGGTGGGTCGCCGTGCGGATGCGCACCAGGTAGGCCCGCCCGGCCGGGTCGATGTGATTGGCATAATCCTCCTCGATGATGTGGGCAAAGCCGTCGATGGCGCGCAAGGGTGCCCGCAGATCGTGGGAAACGGAGTAGGAGAACGCCTCCAGTTCCCGGTTCGAATTCTCCAGTTCAGCGGTGCGCAGGCGCACCCGGGCTTCCAGCTCCTGATTGAGGTTGCGGAGCGTAAGCTCGGCGATTTTCCGGCTCGAAATATCGTCGAGGGACCCGAAGATCCCGTCGGCCTGTCCTTCGGAGGTGACCGCCTGGCGCATGGCCGATTCAATCCAGCGGATCTGGCCGTCCCGAGTACGGATGCGCAATTCGGCATGACAATCCGGGCGGGTTCCCGCAAGGACTTGCTCCAGGGTGCTCCGCGCCCGGGCCCGATCGTCGGGGTGCAGGAACTCCACCAGGCTGCGACCCAGGCTGTCTTCTACCCGGAAGCCGGTAATGCGGTTCCAGGCTTGGTTGAGGAAGGCAAAGCGACCCCGGTCATCGGTGCGGAAAATGACCTCGTTCACCGATTCCACCACGTCCTTGTAGCGGCTCTGGCTTTCCACCAGGGCCTGGCTCGCCGCAAGGCGCTCGGTGATGTCGCGGACGATGGACAAGACGGCAGGCCGATAGTCGAGTTCGATGGCCACCGCGCTGGATTCGACATCCACCACGCGGCCATCCAGGCGACGCAGGCGAAGATGGTGGGGGGCCACGTGCCGGCCTCCCTCGAGGCCGGACAAGGTTTCGAAGTGGGCCTCTTCCTGGGGACGGAAATCGAGATCCACCTGATCCAGGAAGCTGCGCCCCACCAGATCGCTTTCCGCCTGGGCGCCCAGGAGGGTGACGCTTGCCGGATTGGCGAACTGGATGATGCCGTCCCGCTGCAGGATGATGCCGTCCGGCGCCAGGTCCAGAAGGCGGCGATAGCGCTCTTCGCTTGCACGCAAGGCCTGCAGCGCTGCGATCCGGTCGGTGATGTCCTCGACCACACAGATGAGCCCGCGGGTGGTGCCATAGCTGTCGTACTGGGCCGACAGGGTCACCCGGGTCCAGACGACGCTGCCGGCCTGACCGATGAAGCGTTTTTCCCGGCTCGCGGTATGGAGATCGCCGTCCGCGAGCTTCAGCAAATCCTGACGGTCCTGGTCCAGGTCGTCGGGGTGGGTGATGGCATCGTAGCGATGGCCCACCAGGTCGCCCCGCCGGTAGCCGAGGATCTCGCACAAGGTGTCGTTCACCGTCTGCCAGGTGCCGCCGGGCGATAGGGTGGCGATGCCCACCGGCGCGTGCTCGAAGGTATTGCGGTAACGGGTCTCGCTCTCCGTCAGGGCAGACTGGGCGATCCGCTCGTCGGTGATGTCGGTGGACACCCCGCGGTAGCCCACGAATTGGCCAGAGGCATCGTAGAGCGGCCGGCCGGACACCGAAAACCAGATCGGGCGCCCATCGAACCACACGCTTTGATACTCAAAATCGTTGAACGGGCGGTGGCACATCAGGGTGTTGATGTGCGCGGACCACGCCGGGTCGGAGGCGCCGGCCCCGGCAACCTCCCAGCGGGTTTTGCCGAGCAGCTCTGAAAATTGGGTGGGGCGCGGATTGTGGGGATTGGAGGTCAGGGCCGTGTAGCGGAACTGGGCGTCCTGCTCCCAATACCAGTCCGAAGACAGTTCCACCAGGTCGCGAAACCGCGCCTCGCTCATCCGCAAGGCTTCTTCAGCCGTGATCTGCTGGGTGACGTCGCGCCCGACCCCGCGGTAGCCCACGAAGCGATCCTCATCGAAGATCGGTTTTCCGGACAGCTCCAGATGGCGGATCTGACCATCGAGATTGCGCAGGGAGCGCGTGAAATGAATCGGCTTCCCCGCTTCGAATCGCGCCCGATCATCATTCCTGGCGCCCGGGTCGGCATCGAGGTAGTCCAGCTCCCACGGGGTGCGATGGAGGAAGGCCTGGGGATCCAGGCGGGCGACATTGATGATCCCGTTGGAGACCAGCGTAAAGCGGTGGCTGGCGTCGGTTTCCCACAGCCAATCGGCCGACAGCTCGACAAAATCCAGCAGCCGGCGCTGGCTGACATCGCTGACCTCGCTGGCGCTGCGGGCATAGCTGAGGGCGAACTCCACTTCCTCCCGCCGGGCACGCAGTAGGCGTGCGCCCAGTCCGCCCAGACTGATCAGGATCAGGCCGGCGATCCAGGGCAGGGCGCCCAGCCAGCGGGTTCCCGGGGAGGGGGGAAGGTGAAGCTGGAGATGCCAGCCTGAGTCATTGGCTTCCAGGGGAAGGCGTAGCGTCTCGGTTGGCACCGGACTGGCGAGGGCTGACGGGGGAATGAGCATTGGGGCCACTTCGAGGCCCAGGGCATGCTCGACCAACACCTGGGCATCGAAGGCAAGCACCTGGACCGCCCGGGGAAAGGCCTCGCCGACCGGGCGATACGCCGCCACCAGCCGGAGTAGTGGCCGGACTCCGCCCTCGCCAGTCAGCAATTCGGCCGTGACCTGCCCACGCGGGCCCTCCAGGCGGTCGGCGATCTGCGGTGGAAGCCGGCTTCCGAGCAATTCGGGCGCCCCAGCCGGGAGACCGGGGGCCACCGCGACCACTTCGAAGGACAACGTCATGGGAGGGAGGGAATTGATCGGGAGAGGAGCGTCCCGGAAGGGCGCGGGCTGGTAGAGCAGGGCGTTCTGCAGGGCGCCGGGAAAGGCCTTGCGCAGCACGGCGGTGCCGTCCTGAAAGCGTGCGGTGTCACCCCCGATCCTGCCGGGTTCGAATGCGTGGGCGGCCACCCTCGAACGGATGTCCTCCACCAGACGGGGCCATTCGCTCACCCGGCGGCGTCCAAGCTCGCGCAGTTGCGCCTGGCAGTAGTCGTCGACCAGGGTTCGGAGGTGCAGGGTGGTGAGGGCGCCGAGGGCCAGGCTCCCCAGCAGCAAGATTCGCGGCCACCAGCGGCTGGGGGGAGAGACCGGGGCAGGGAGGTTCGAGGGGAGCGGCAAGGCGGCGAGAGGCTCTCGAAGGTACCTGCGAATCATAACGTCTTGCCGGCCGGTGAGCAGGGGTATCGCCCCGAACTGACGGGATCGGGCGGAAAGTTTGTTGAAAACGCTAAAATCCTGTTTTTGGCAGCGCCCTCAGCGCCCGTCGGGACATGCGAAGTCGTCCATGGGCTGGCACCAAGGTGTTGGGCTCGCCCCTCAACAGCGGAATCACGAACATGCAAGCAACCCTCAAAGACCCAAGCCTTTTCAAGGAGGCGGCCTTCATCGCCGGCCAATGGCTGACCGCGGAGAGCGGCAAGGTTTTCCCGGTCGTCGACCCCGCCAGCGGTGAAGTGCTTGGCCGGGTGCCGGATCTCGGTGCCGCCGCGACGCGCCAGGCCATTCAAGCGGCCGAGGCCGCCTTGCCCGCCTGGCGGGGCCTGCTCGCCAAGGAGCGGTCGGTGATTCTCCGCCGCTGGTATGACCTGATGCTCGCCCACGCCGAGGATCTGGCCACCCTCATGACCCGGGAGCAGGGCAAACCCCTGGCCGAGGCCCGGGGGGAGGTGAGTTATGCGGCCTCCTTCGTCGAATGGTTTGCCGAGGAAGGCAGGCGGGTCTATGGGGACACCATCCCGACCAACGGGCATGATCGCCGGCTGATGGTGATCCGCCAGCCGGTGGGGGTTTGCGCGGCCATCACGCCGTGGAACTTTCCGGCGGCGATGATCACCCGCAAGGTGGCGCCGGCCCTCGCCGCCGGGTGCACGGTGGTGGTGAAACCGGCGGAGCAGACGCCCTTCACGGCCCTGGCCCTGGCCGCGTTGGCGGTTCGGGCGGGTTTCCCCGCCGGGGTGATCAACGTGGTGACGGGGGACCCCGTGGCCATCGGGGGGGAGCTCACCGCCAACCCCGTGGTGCGCAAGCTGTCCTTTACCGGGTCCACGGAAGTTGGCCGGCTGCTCATGGCCCAGTGCGCGCCCACGATCAAGAAACTGTCCCTTGAACTGGGGGGCAATGCCCCTTTCATCGTCTTCGACGACGCCGACCTGGACGCCGCGGTGGAAGGGGCGATGGCGTCGAAGTACCGCAACACCGGCCAGACCTGTGTGTGCGCCAACCGGCTGCTCGTCCAGCGGGGCGTCTACGATCGCTTCGCCGAGAAGCTAGCCGCCGCGGTGGCGGAGCTCAGGGTGGGCGCGGGCCTCGAGCCGGGCGTGAACCAGGGCCCTCTCATCGACGCCCAGGCGGTCGAGAAAGTTGAGCGCCATATTGCGGACGCGGTGGGCAAGGGTGCCCGGATCCTGGCGGGCGGCCGCCGTCACCCCCTCGGGGGCACCTTCTTCGAGCCGACGGTGCTCGCCGACGTCACGCCGGAGATGGCCGTGGCCCGGGAGGAAACCTTCGGGCCGGTGGCACCCCTCTTCGCCTTCGACAGCGAGGAGGAGGCGATCCGGATGGCCAACGACACCGAGTTCGGGCTTGCGGCGTATTTCTTCTCCCGGGATGTCGGGCGGATCTTCCGCGTCGCCGAAGCCCTGGAATACGGCATGGTGGGCATCAACACCGGCACCATGTCCAATGAGCTGGCTCCTTTTGGCGGGATCAAGCAGTCGGGCAATGGTCGGGAAGGCTCCCGCTACGGGATTGATGAGTATCTGGAGATGAAGTACCTGTGCCTCGCTGGCATCGATCGCTGAGTGCTGGCTCGGCAAGGCCGGTGACCTTGGCCACATGACGGGCAGAATGGACTTTGGCCACGGCGCACTGGCGCCGCCTTCCCCCTGGGTAACCCGTTTCGCGCCGCTGCTGCGCGCGGGAGGCGAAGTGCTGGACTATGCCTGCGGGGGTGGACGCCACGCCCGGTGGTTGGCCCTGCGGGGATTTCACGTCGAGGCCGTGGATCGGGACGCCGCGGCGATCGCCGGGCTGGCCGGGGTGCCCCAATTGAGCGGCCAGATGGCGGACCTCGAAGCGGGGGTCTGGCCCTATGCCGGCCGCCAGTTCGACGCGGTGGTGGTCACCCACTATCTCTACCGTCCGCGCCTATCCAGCCTGCTGGCCCTGGTCAAGCCCGGGGGGGTGCTGATTTATGAGACCTTCATGGTCGGCAACGAACGCTTCGGGAAGCCGAGCAACCCGGATTTCCTCCTCCGTCCCGGGGAGCTATTGGAGCTGGTCCGCGGCGCGTGGACTGTCGTTGCCTTCGAGCAGGGAGAGGTCGCCCGCCCGCGACCGGCGATGACCCAGCGCCTATGCGCGGTCAAGGGCCTGGGTGCCGCCGTGGCCCTCCCGGCGGCTTGAGCCCGCCCGGGGCGGCTAGGGATAGCCCTTGAACCCTTCCAGGCGGTAGAGGTAGGCGCGGCGGTGGAAGTCGCGATGAACCGCCACGTCCACCTCCCCGAGGGGCGTGGCCCGCTCGAAGCTGCCCAGAACCCGGGCGTCAAGGGGCTGGCGGGACACATACACGAAGGGGCGGCCAGGGAAATCTTCCAGCCGGGTGGTGAGCTGGTAGTGGTCCATCACAGCGTGGCCCGGGTTCCAGCTGGCCAGATCCTTGACGTTCAGGGCGTAGGCAACCTGGGCCAGGATGTCGCGATCGTCGGCGACGAGGACGGCCCCCGGGGTGTCCCGCAGGGCTGGTGCGACGGCCTCGGCGAAGGCCTGCCAGCCCCGGGCCCGCTTGTAGGGATCATTGCGGCCGGTGAAATCCTTCCCGGCCAGGCGTGCCAGGTCCGGCCAATGATAAGCGCCCACCATGAGAATCCCGTTCAGCGCCACGGCCAGGGCGAGGAAGCGCCAATGACGCTTGTCCGCCAGGTGGGCCACGGTCAGAAGCAGCCCGCCAATGTAAATCGGCGCCGCCCAGTTGCCGTTGGCCCGCCCGGTCGCGGCCTGGTAGCAAACGAGGATCAGGAGCGGCAAAGTCATGAGGGCCAGCGTTCGGTAACGCGGATCGCCCAGGCGGCGCGGCAGGGTGGCCAATGCGGCGAGAAAGGCCAGGGCGAGGAGCGGACCCATGGAAAGGACCTGGGCGCCGAGGAATTCGCCGAGTTCCCCCGGGTTCCAGTGGCGGTCGTTGAGGCGGGTGATCTCGGCCGTGTGGCGGAAGGTGGGGAAGTCGTGCTGGCTGTTCCACCACAGGTTGGGCGCCAGGATCAGCACCGCCAGGGCGACGGCCATCCACGGTCGTGGGCTAAGGATCTGCCGCCGGCCCTGGGGGTGAGCCAGGATCACCAGGAAAGCCGAGCCGATGAACGCGGCCATGGTGTATTTAGACATCAGACCGAGACCGGCCCATAGCCCGACCAGGAGCCAGGACGACCAGCGGCCATCCTCCAGCGCCCGCCACAGCGCCGCCAGGCCCGCGGTCCAGAAGAAAAGCAGCAGGGCATCGGTGGAGACGAACAGCCCGAGGGCGGAAACGAGGGGCAGGGTGAGGAAGGCGACCCCGGTCCACCAGCCGACCTGGGGAGCGAACAACTTGCTCCCCAGATGCTGAAGCATCAGCGCCGTGGCGGGATAGAGGAGGAGCGACGGTAGCTTGAGGGCGATCAGGTTTTTGCCGAAGGCCGCGGTGGAGGCGGCGATCAGCCAGGCGACCAGCGGGGGCTTTGAGTAGTAGCCGAAATCCGGCTGCTGGGCCCAACCCCAGTAGTAGGCTTCATCCACATAGGGGTCGATGCCCAGGTGCAGGATCACCCCGACCCGGTAGAGGGTCAGAAGACCGGCCAGGACGAAGAGGGCGAGGACCGGACGGGATGGCATTTCAGGGCGCTTCCTGCTTGCGGACGAGGGCGACGCCACCGGCACGGTAAAGCACCTCCACTCCCGCTTCCGGCATCCGGTCGGTGCGGACCAGGGCGAGTTCGCCGGGCTCCGGGGCACGGCTCGGCGTGACGGCCTGGCGGTAGACGCTGAAGCTCGGCGCGGTGGTGAAGCGCCAGGTCACGGCCGGGCCGCCCAGTTCTCGCGCCATCAATCCCGCGGTGCGCACCGGGCCCTGGAGGACGTCGCCGAGGAATGGGGTCACCGCCAGCGTCAGGGCCGCGACCTGGAGGGTGCCGGCCACGGCGAGCCGCGACCAGATCGGGATCCGCTTCCAGGTAATGACGACCCCGATCCACAGGGCCAGGGCGCCGCCGGTGACCAAGTAATAGAGGGGGCCGGCGGCCTCCAGGGCACGGCCGAGCTGGGCGCGGTAGAAGGCGTCGCCCGCGTTGCTTTGGGCCAGGGCCTCGCAGACCAGGGGGAGCCAGGGCAGGGCGGCCAGGAGGAGGGTCGGCGCCAGGAGATGCAGCCAGGCCCGGCGAAGCTCGCTCCGGTGGCTGGCGATCAGCAGGAACAACGGGGTCGCGCCGTAGAGGGCGTAATGGGGTAGCTTGGTCCCTGAGGCGGAGAAGAACACCACTACGAAGGCCGCCCAGAGCCAGAGAAATCGGCGCACGCCGGTGGCCGCATCGGCCCGCACCTGGCCCAGGCTGGCCAACAGGGGGCCGATCCAGGGCAGGAGCAGCAGGGGCAGGACGCCCACGTAGTAGAAGGCGCTGCCCGCATGGCCCTCCAGGGTGGCGGTGAAACGCTGCACGTTGTGGCGGAGGAAGAAGCCGTCGATGAAGTCCTGCCCGTGCACCGCGAGGGCGTGGAGATACCAGGGCACCGCGATGGCGAGGAGGATGGCCCAGCCCAAAGGGTCGAACACCGCCCGCAGCCAGGGGCGCCACGCCATCCGGCTGGCGCAATAGACGAAGGTCACGCCGGCCGGGACGATGAGGGCGATGGGGCCTTTGGCGAGCAGGCCCAATCCCATCCAGATGTAGCTGCGCAAGAGCGGCGCCCGCCGGTGCGACTCCAGGTGGCGCCAGGCGTCGAAGAGGGTGAGGGCGAGCAGCATGTTGAGCAGGGCGTCGGCGGTGGCCGCCCGACCGATGATAAAGGGCCCAAAGGAGGTCGAAACGACCGCGAGGGCAACCAGGGCCGTATCGCGCCCGAAGCGCTGGCGGGCGAAATGCCAGGTGGCGTAGGCCCAGATGGTGGCGCACAGGGCCGAGGGGGCGCGGAAGGCCCATTCGGTCGGTCCGAACACCAGGACCCCGGCGGCCTGCAGCCAATACACCAGGATCGGTTTGTCGAAGCGGGGCGCCCCGTTCAGGTAGGTGAACAGGAAATCCTGGCGCTCGAACATCTCCCGGGTCGCTTCCGAGAAGGCGCCCTCATCGACATCGAAGAGGGGCGCGCCGCCGAGGCGGGTGAAGAAGGCCAGCAGCGGCAGCAGGAAGATCAGCGCTGCAAGGGATGAGGCCTTCGCCTCGCGGGGGGCATTCATGGGGCGTCGGACCGATGCCAGCCGTCGTCGTCCCCCAGGGGCGCGGTGGGGCGGGCCAGGTAGGCCTGGGAGGCGCCCGACTCGAAGAGCACCCGCGCCAGCAATTCGGCCAATACGCCGGAGGTGACCATCTGCACCCCGGCGATCACCAGGAAGAAGCCACCAAAGAGCAGAGGCCGGGTGCCGATGGACTCCCCGAGAAACAGCTTCACGCCGACAAGATAGGTCAGGATGGCCATCCCAAGGGCCCCTAGGGCGATGCCGATGCCGCCGAAGAAATGGCCCGGCCGGGTGCGGAACCGCATGAAGAAATAAACGAAAAGCAGATCCAGGACGACCCGGAAGGTGCGGGAAATGCCGTACTTGGACTGGCCGAACATCCGGGCGTGGTGGGTCACCACTTCCTGGGCGATGCGCCGGGGCGTCGTCACGGTTGCCAGCCAGGCGGGGATGAAGCGGTGCATCTCGCCGTAGAGCTTGACGTTCTTGATGGTGCTGGCGCGGAAGACCTTGAGGCTGCAGCCATAGTCGCGCAACTGGACGCCGGTCATCCGCGCGATGAGGCGGTTGGCAATGCGGGAGGGGATCTTGCGCAGGAGGAGCCCGTCCTGGCGGTTCTTCCGCCAGCCCGCCACCAGGTCCAGGTCTTCCGTGAGCAGGCGATTCACCATCCGCGGAATGTCGATCGGGTCGTTCTGGAGGTCCCCGTCCATGGTCACGATCACCTCGCCCCGAGCGGCGTCGAGGCCGGCCTGCATGGCGGCGGTCTGCTTGAAATTGCGAACCAGGTTCACCACCCGCACGTGGGGTCCATAGGCGCGGGCGCAGCGTTGAAGCTCCGCCGGCGTGGCGTCCGAGCTGCCGTCGTCCACCAGGACCACTTCCCAGGGCCAGGGGTAGGGGTTCAGGGCAAGGTGGATCCGCTCCAGCAGGGGCTCCACGTTGTCGGCTTCGTTGTACATGGGGACCACCACCGACAAACGGTGCTTGGGGAGGCCCGCCGGAATCTGAGGTTCGGCGGGAGGCAGGGGCGATGAGGTCATGAACTTGTTTTTGTCGATGAGTGGGGTTGGGGGGCCGGGGTTTCCCCGTCGTTAGGCCGGCTGAACATGCCGGCCAGCCAGGCGACCGCGCCCGCGGAAAGGGCGCTGGTGATCACGAAAAGGTGCAGCACTAAGGCCGCCTGCAGCCCTTCCGAGAGGGGCACGCCGGTGGGCAGGAGGGCGGCGGCGGCGCCGGCCTCGTAGGTGCCGAATCCGGCAACCCCCTGCACCGGGAGGATGGCGGCCAGTTCTGCCCCCAGGGCTCCGGCGGCGCCCGCCGCGAGGTCGCTAGGCAGGAGCGCGGCCAGCAAGCCGGCCTGGGCGAGGAGTTTGACCGACCAGTTGGCCAGGGTCCATAACCAGCCCAAGCGGGCGTGCCGGGCGCTGTGGGCAAAGGCATCCCTCACCTTGCCCAGGCGGGAAAGCCATCCTTCGCCGTCGAGCCAGTCGTGGGGCTGGCGGGCCCAGCGGGGCAGGTACCAGGCAAGTCCGAGGACGCCCGCGAGACCCAGCCCCCGCAGGGCGAGGGGCAAAGCCGGCCAGACGAGGACCGCGAGGGCCAGCACCACGAAGGCGTCCTGCAACCGAAGCCAGAAGAGCGAGGCGATGCCCCGGGTGAGGGGGGTGCCAAAGGTCTGACGCATGAGCAGCGGAAAGGCCGCCTCGCCGCTGCGAAAGGGCATCACATTCACCAGGGCGTTATGCACCAGTACGATCCGCAGGCAGGTGGGATAACGGCACCCCACCTCGTGGCGGAATTCGTCGTGGATGCGCAGGGCGCGCAGGGCATAGCTCGCCAAAAAACCCAGGAAGGCGAGCCCCACGACCTGCGGGGAGAGCCGCGCAAGGCCGGCCTCCAGTCCCTGCCAGCGGGCGTCGTGGGCCAGCCAGGCCAGGAGGGCCAGGCTGAAGGCGACGGCGAGGATGCGTTTCACCGATCCTGGCCTCCGGGCGCGCGCCGCCGAGGCAGGGCGGGTGCGGCCCGGCGGGAGATCGAGAGCCGGCGGGGGTCGGGCATGGGCGGCCTGAACATGAAAGGTGCCTGATTCTAGCCCAAGCGCCCCGCGACGTCCCCGGCCGGCGGTCCGTCGTGGCCGGGGCCGTGGGGTGTCTCAGGTATAATCCGGGCCTTCTCCCGCGCCGGCGGACCGCTCCGGTTCCGCCTCCGGGTTTCTCTGTCCTCCTCGAGCCTTTCGCCTGAATTCCGCCATGTCCGAATTTTTCAAGCTGCGCGGTGGCGCGGCCCTTTCCCCGAATCGTCTCGCCCGACTGACCCAGCGGGTGGGCGCAGTGCTGCCCAAGCTGAAGGGGCTGGCCGCCGAGCATTGGTATTTCGTGGATCTCGCGGAGCCGCTTTCGCGGGTGGAGGCCGATCGGCTGGCGGACCTCCTGGGCGCCCATCCGGCAAGCGCCGAGCCCCCAGCGGGGACCCTGGTCCTTGTGACGCCGCGCCTGGGGACCATTTCGCCCTGGTCGTCCAAGGCGACCGACATCGCCCGCCAGTGCGGCTTCGAGCAGATCCTGCGCATCGAGCGCGGCCTGGCCTATCGGGTGGACATCAAGGGCGGCCTGGACGAGGCGCGGCGGCAGGCCCTGCTGCCCCTGCTTCACGACCGCATGACCGAATCGGTGCTGGCAGAGCTGGACGAGGCGGCGGGCCTCTTTCGCCACTACGCGCCCCAGCCCCTCGCCAGCGTCGATTTGCTCGGAGGCGGCCGGGCGGCGCTGGTGGCTGCGAACGGTGAACTGGGCCTGGCCCTGTCCGAGGATGAGATCGACTATCTGGTGGACAACTTCACCCGCATGGGGCGCAACCCCACCGACGTGGAGTTGATGATGTTTGCCCAGGCCAATTCCGAACACTGCCGGCACAAGATCTTCAATGCCGACTGGGTGATCGATGCCCGGCCGATGGGCAAGAGCCTTTTCGGCATGATCAAGGAGACCCACGCGGCCCACCCCCAGGGGACGGTGGTGGCCTACTCCGACAACGCCTCGGTGATCGAGGGTGCCACGGTGGAGCGCTTCTATCCCGACGCTGACGGCGAGTGGGGATTCCGCCCTGAATCCACCCACATCCTCGCCAAGGTCGAGACCCACAATCACCCCACCGCCATTTCGCCTTTCCCTGGCGCGTCCACCGGTTCGGGGGGCGAGATTCGCGACGAGGGGGCCACTGGGCGGGGCGCCAAGCCGGTGGCCGGTTTGGCTGGCTTCTCGGTATCGAACCTGGAGATTCCGGAGTTCATCCAGCCCTGGGAGCGGCCCTATGGCAAGCCGGGGCGGATCGCCTCCGCCCTGGAGATCATGATTGACGGGCCCTTGGGGGCTGCGGCCTTCAATAACGAGTTCGGCCGGCCCAACCTCGCCGGCTACTTCCGCACCTTCCAGCAGGAGGTGATGGGTGAGGTGCGGGGCTATCACAAGCCGATCATGATCGCCGGCGGCGTAGGCCTGATTCAGGCCGAGCAGGCGCTCAAGGTGGCCTTCCCGCCCGGTACGCTGCTCATCCAGCTCGGGGGGCCGGGGATGCTCATCGGGCTCGGCGGAGGCGCCGCGTCATCGATGGCGACGGGCACCAACACGGCGGACCTGGATTTCGCCTCGGTGCAGCGGGGCAACCCGGAAATCCAGCGCCGCTGCCAGGAAGTGATCGACGCCTGCTGGCAACTTGGCGCCGCCAACCCCATTTTGTCGATCCACGATGTGGGCGCAGGGGGCCTGTCCAACGCTTTTCCCGAGCTGGCCGACTCCGCCGGCCTGGGCGCCGCCTTCGAACTGCGCGAGGTTCATATCGAGGAGCCGGGCATGAGCCCGCGGGAGATCTGGTCCAACGAGTCCCAGGAGCGCTACGTGCTGGCCGTGGGGCCAGAGGGCCTGGCCACGTTCCGGGCCTTCTGCGAGCGCGAGCGCTGCCCCTTCGCGGTGGTGGGCGAGGCGACGGCCGATGGGCACCTGACGGTGTCCGACCGCCACTTCGACAACAAGCCCGTGGATATGGAGATGCAGGTGCTTCTGGGCAAGCCGCCCAAGATGACCCGCAACGTCTCCCGCCGCGCCCGCCATCTTCCGCCCTTCGATACCACCGACCTCGATCTCGCCGACGCATGCCGGCGCGTGCTGCGGATGCCATCGGTAGCGTCCAAGAGCTTCCTCATTACGATCGGCGACCGTTCGGTGGGCGGGCTCACCGCCCGCGACCAGATGGTCGGCCCCTGGCAGATCCCGGTGGCGGATGTGGCGGTGACGGCCATGAGCTTCCAGGGCCATCGCGGCCAGGCCTATGCCCTCGGCGAGAAGACGCCGCTGGCCTGTGTCGACGCGCCAGCCTCTGGCCGCATGGCGGTGGGCGAAGCGGTGACCAATCTCGCGGCGGCAGACGTGGCGGAGCTGGGCCAGGTCAAGCTCTCCGCCAACTGGATGGCGGCGGCGGGGCACCGGGGCGAGGATGCCCAGCTCTTCGACACCGTTGAGGCGGTTTCGGCGTTCTGCCAAAGCGCGGGCCTCTCGATCCCGGTGGGCAAGGACAGCCTCTCCATGCGCACAGCCTGGCGGGAGGGAGGGCAGGACAAACAGGTGGTGGCACCCCTGTCCCTCATCGTCACGGCCTTTGCGCCGGTTCAGGACATCCGCCGCACGCTGACCCCGCAGCTGCAGCAGATCGAAGGCGTCGAGACCGAACTGGTGCTCATCGACCTTGGCCATAACCTCAATCGGCTGGGGGGCTCCGCGCTGGCCCAGGCCTATGGAACCGTGGGGGAGGTCGCGCCGGATGTTGCGCCCGCGGACCTTGCGGCCTTCTTCTCTCTGATTCAGCAGTTCCGCCGGGAGGGCTTGCTGCTGGCCTACCATGACCGCGGCGACGGGGGCTTGTTCGCCACCTTGTGCGAGATGGCCTTTGCGTCCCGCTGCGGTCTCTCGGTGCTTCTCGATACCGTCTGCTACGACGTCTTCATGAACGACGTGGACGGGCTAGAAAAGAAGCCCGACACCCTCAAGGGCCGATTCCGCGACCGGATCTTCGCCGGGCTCTTTAGCGAGGAACTGGGCGCCGTGATCCAGATCCGGCGCCAGGATCGCGCCCGCATTACCGAACCGCTGCGCCGGGCCGGTCTCGCCTACCACTTCGTGGGCGAACCCAACGACCGCGATGAGATCCGCTTCTGGCGCAATGCCAAGCTGCAATTTGGTGCGCGGCGGGACGAACTCCTGCAGATCTGGAGTGAAACCAGCCACCAGATCGCCCGCCTGCGGGATGATCCAGCCTGTGCCGACGAAGAATTCGCCAGCCTCGCCGCCGCGGCGGACCCGGGCCTCACGGTGACCCTGAATTTCGACCCAGGCCAGGATATTGCCGCCCCGTTCATCGCAACCGGGGTGCGTCCACCCATCGCCATCCTGCGGGAGCAGGGTGTGAACTCCCAGTCCGAAATGGCGGCGGCTTTTACCCGCGCCGGCTTTGCCGCCGTCGATGTGCACATGTCCGACTTGCAGGCCGGCCGGGTGAGCCTGGCGGACTTCAAAGGGCTTGCGGCTTGCGGCGGATTTTCCTACGGTGACGTGCTGGGTGCGGGCCAGGGCTGGGCAAAGTCGATTCTCTTCAACCCCCGGCTGCGGGAGGCGTTCGAGACCTTCTTTGACCGGGGCGACACCTTTGCCCTCGGGGTGTGCAATGGCTGCCAGATGATGGCCCATCTCGCTCCGATCATTCCCGGGGCCGAGGCTTGGCCGACCTTCCAGCGCAACCGCAGCGAGCAGTTCGAGGCCCGCTTCGTCATGGCGGAAGTGCTGGAAAGCCCGTCTCTCTTCTTCGCCGGCATGGCAGGGAGCCGCATGCCCATCGTGGTCTCCCACGGAGAAGGGCGGGCGGTGTTCGCCACCTCCGCAGCGACGGGGGAGGTGATCGCGGCAGTGCGCTTCGTCGATCACCATGGGCGTCCTGCAGAAACCTATCCCCTCAATCCCAACGGTTCGGCTGGGGGATTGACCGGCGTGACGACTGCGGATGGCCGTTTCACGATCCTGATGCCCCATCCCGAGCGCACCCATCGCACGACGCAGATGAGTTGGGCCCCCGCCGGGCTTGGGGAGGATGCGCCCTGGATGCGGATGTTCCGCAATGCCCGGCGCTGGGTGGGGTAGGGCGCCCTCAGGCGTCCAGGGCGGAGAGATCGAGGGATTCGAGGGCCCGGCAGCAGGCCAGGCCACGCTGCCGCAAGGCTTCCACGGACGGCATGAGATCGTGAT
The DNA here is from genome assembly GCA_016791005.1 of Zoogloeaceae bacterium. Classification (GTDB taxonomy): domain Bacteria; phylum Pseudomonadota; class Gammaproteobacteria; order Burkholderiales; family Rhodocyclaceae; genus JAEUNX01. The sequence goes on along the minus strand of JAEUNY010000057.1, from coordinate 72,014 downwards.
CTCCCGCGTCGGCGTTGGATCGCTCCAGGGCCAAGGCCATGTCCGCCGCCTGCAAGTCTCCGACGGTGGCAAACACTGAGCGCAGGGCATGAGCCTGAAGGGTGACCGTGGCATGGTCCCCGTCCCGGGCGGCCTGGGCGAGCGTTTCGAGATCCTCGGGCAGGTGGGTCAGGAAGCTGTCCCGCACAATGCTCAGGGTATCGAGGCCCACGCTCTGGAAAAGCCTTAAAAAATGGGCCTGATCGGGCGGGGCGGGAAGAGCCGTCGCCAAGGGGTCGGCGGACCCGAAAATTTTCTCGTACAAGACGGTGGCCCGGATGGGTTTGGTGATGAAGTCGTCCATGCCCGCCTGGAGGCAGGCGGCGCGGTCGTCATCGAGCGCGTTGGCGGTCATGGCGATGATGCGGCCGTCGTAACCCATCCCGCGCAGGGTGCGGGTGGCCTCCATGCCATCCATGACCGGCATGCGCATGTCCATGAGGATCGCATCGAAAGGCGGCTCCCTACGCAGGCGCACAGCCTCCACTGCCTCGAGCCCGTGGTGGGCGACGACGCAATGGGCAAGGCCGTGGCGGGAGAGCAGTTCGACGATCACTCTTTGGTTGACGGGATGGTCCTCGACGACCAAGACATCCAGGCAATGCTGTTCCGAACTCGCGGCGGATGCCCACCCGGATGCTGGCCCGGCACGACGGTCAGGGATCGGATCCTCGGTCGCCAGGACCACAGGGAGGTTCAAATGGAAGCAACTGCCTTTCCCGGGTTGGCTCTCGACCCAGATCTGGCCCCCCAGCATGCGGGTGATCTCCCGACAAATGCTGAGCCCCAGGCCCGTGCCGCCGAACTTTCGGGTGACTGATCGCTCGGCCTGGGTGAAGGGCTCGAAGATCTTGTCAATCTGGTCGGCCGGAATGCCTATTCCCGTGTCCCGAACCGCGATGCGAAGGTAGGGTTCCGAATGGCCTGGCGAACGTTCGAAGCTCGCCTCGAGCGCCACCTCCCCCTGGCGAGTGAATTTGATGGCATTCGATACCAGGTTCAGGAGCACCTGGGTCAGACGAACAGGGTCCCCGACAATCCGGGGGGGTAGGTCGCTGGCCAGTCGGGTACGCAGAGTCACTCCCTTCTCCCGCGCCTTGGCACCCAGCAGGCGCAGGGGTTCCGCTAGGACAGGGCGGGGTTCGAAGGGAATGAATTCGAGTTCCAGCCGGCCCGCCTCGATTTTCGAGATGTCGAGAATGTCATTGACGATAAGGAGTAGCGAGTCAGCCGAGGATTTCAGAATTTCCAGGTATTCCCGCTGGGTCGGGGTGAGTTCGGTGTCCAGGGTCAGTTCCACCATGCCAATGACCCCGTTCAAAGGCGTGCGGATCTCGTGGCTCATGGTGGCCAGGAAGGTGCTCTTCGCCCGGTTGGCAGCTTCAGCCGCCTCCTTCGCTTCACGCAAATCCCGCTCGGCTTCCTTGAGGGGGGTGACGTCGGTAATCACGCCCAGGAGCGAGGTGATCGCGCCCTCGGCATTGGGGAGCCCGACCCGGTGGAAAAAACACTCGCGAACTTCCCCGGTCCGCAGGTGTACCGCGCGGGGAAAATCCTGGCGAAGCTCTCTTCCGGAAAAGAGCGCGGCATCCTGCGCGTCCGCGAGTTGGTCGGGTACTCGGACGTCGCTGCAGCGGCGACCGATGAATTCTTCCGGCGTGACCCCGAAGAGACGGCCGAAGGCTTCGTTCAGGCGTAAGTACCGGCCATCCTGGTCCTTGTGATAGGCGGCGACGGGCAGGGCTTCAAAGAGGATTTCCGTAAAGTGCAGCTGCTCGGTGAGCTGCGCCTCCAGGGTCTTCGTGGCGGTGATTTCGGTCTGGATCGAGATGAACTGGACCAGCCTGTCCTGGGGGTCTACGAGGGGAACGATGGTCGCTTCGGTCCAGTACAGCCCGCCCTCCTTGGCCCGATTGCAGATTTGACCTTTCCAGACCCGGTTGTTTTTCAGGCTGGTCCACAAGTCGTCGAAAAAGCGCTCGCCATGGACGCCTGAGCGAACGATGCGGTGGTCAGCGCCGATGAGTTCCTCCCGGGCGTAACCGCTTACTCGGCAGAAATGCTCGTTGGCGTAGGTGATGCGCCCGTCGATATCGGTCACGCTGACGATGGCATGCTGGTCGAGGGCAAATTTCTGCTGCTTGACCTGATTCCGCTGATGGGCCAACGCGTCCACCAGGGCGGCCAGGCCATCGGAGAGGGCTTCGAGGTCGTCGGTGTCGTCACTCGGGGCGTGGCCGAGGTCGATGCGCATGCGCGCCATGGTGTCGCGTAGGGAGCGAATGGCGCGATCCCGGGCGATCAGGTTGCGATGGAGGGAGGCGTTGGCGGTGGCCAGTTCCTCGGTGCTCAGACTCAGGCTGCGATCCAGGAGGGCGACGTCGCGATCACCTTGATCATAGTGAGCGCTGACCCGTCCGAGAAAATCCCTCAGGCCGTCTTGCAGAGTGCTCACAGCGGCAGGGTTGCCGCCGGCTGGATTCGGGCCGTCGATTTGGGCGAGCCAGTCCTGGACCGCGGCATCGCTGTCCAGGTTGAAGCTGCGCCGCAGCTGACGCAGCAGGAGGCGATGAAGGGGGCGATTCACACCTGGGCTTCGCCAATCAAAGTAATGGTCATGGTCTGGTTGTGGAGCCGGCAGTCCGAAGTCAGGCCGCTTGGTCCGATCTCGCCGTTGGAGTAGAAGCCGGCCACGGCGAGGTTGCGAGGGCCCATTTGCAGGGCCGCTTCGACTTCATCTTCCACCCGTTCACCGAGGAGGAGCTTGCGGCCGATGCAACTGACCAGGAGCGCCAGGCTGGCATTGTCCCGCACTCCCGGAGCAAAGGCACGTTCCGCAGCCACTTCGGCGCCGTCCACGAGGCCTTCCGAATTCGTATGCATGAGCTGGAGGAAGCTTCCTTCCCGGACCGAGCCCGCGAGGATCAGGCTGCCACTTTCGTCGTCGATGCCAATGATGGTGCGGATGAGACCGGTTTCCTGACCATTTTCATCGAGGACAGAAAAGGGGAAGAGCAGGCCCGAGGCGGGCAGGTCGTGGGCGTATTCACCCAGGTAGCGCCGATAGACATCCAGGGCGCGCTCGCTCTCCAGCCGATAGAGACGGTTACCTTCGCAGCGGGAGACGCGGCGAATCGGCCCGAAGGGCTTCCAGCCGCCGTAGGAGCCGTGGCCAAAGCGGAGCCCGGGGCCCTTGAGGGCGACGGCCACCACCCGATCGGAGTGAATACCGGATGGGCCGATGGTCCAGGTTTGGTGAAACCGCCCGCCATCACCTGCCAAGCCGCCGGAAATCGGAAAGCGTTGGGGCAGTTCATCCATCAGCCCCTCCACCAAGCGGGCGCCGTCTACGGCCGTTCCGGGGGCGAACACAATGAGAAGATCGGGGCGGCTCTCCACCACCGATCGGGCAATGCGCTGACCGGCGGCGTAGCTGTCGGTGGTCGAGGCGATGTCGGCTTCGTGGATCGACAAGGCAGTGGTGTCGAAGCATAGCGCGGTGACCACGCAATGATCGTCGAGTACCGCTGAACCGGCGATTTCGCCGGCTGTGGAGCAGCCCAGGCAGCGCCCCGGAAAGGCCGCGAGCAGGCTCTCCAGGGCCGCTGGTGTCTCGAACCATGCCGGGGCGGCGTGGATCAGCAGGAGGTCAGGGGTGAAGTCCTGCAATTGCGGGAGGCCTGCCGCAAGATCCGCGGCGGCGCGAAAGGTGCGCTGTAGGGTTTGCAAGATCGCGTTCCTCGGTGGTGGGGCCGCCCGGAAAGGGCCGTGACCCGGATCCCCCTACATCGGGCCAATGGCGAGGTTCTTGAACCCTGACCGCGCCGCCCTCTCACATACCCTGGTAGATCGGGCCCTCGCCCCCTTGGGGTGTCACCCAGGTGATGTTCTGGGTGGGGTCCTTGATGTCGCAGGTTTTGCAATGGATGCAGTTCTGGGCGTTGATCTGCAGCCTTGGTCCAGTCCCTTCTTCTCGCACGATTTCATAGACACCGGCCGGGCAATAGCGCTGCTCCGGCGCATCGTAGCGGGCAAGATTCACCTCGATCGCCACCTTCGGATCGGCAAGTCGGAGGTGGCAAGGCTGCTCCTCTTCATGATTGGTGTTGGAGAGGAAAACGGAAGAAAGGCGATCGAAGGTGAGTTTGCCGTCCGGCTTGGGATAGGGAATGGGTTGGCACTGGTTGGCCGGCTGGAGCTTGTCGTGGTCCGAGTCGTTATGGAGGGTCCAGGGCACCTTGCCGTGGAACAGCTTTTGTTCGGCGCCGAAGAGGAATGACCCCAGGTACAGGCCCTTCTTCATGTAGGCCTTGAAGTTGCGCGTTTTGTAGAGTTCGTCGAACAGCCAGCTCTGGCGGAATGCAGCCGGATAAGCCGCGAGTTCGTCTCCCTCTCGTCCAGCGGCGAGGGCGTCGAAGGCGGCGTCCGCGGCGAGCATGCCGCTCTTGATCGCCGCATGGCTGCCTTTGATCCGGGCGGCGTTGAGGAACCCCGCATCGTCGCCCAGGAGGGCGCCGCCGGGAAACACCAGCTTGGGCTGACTTTGCAGCCCGCCCGCGGCAATCGCCCGGGCGCCGTAGGCGAGGCGTTTGCCTCCTTCCAGGAAAGGCCGGATGGCGGGGTGGGTCTTGTAGCGCTGAAATTCCTCGAAGGGCGAGAGGTAGGGGTTGGTGTAGTTGAGTCCGACCACGTAACCGACGGCGATGAGTCGTTCGTCCAGGGGATAGACGAATCCGCCGCCGTAGGTGGCGGTGTCCATCGGCCACCCTGCGGTATGGACCACCAGGCCCGGTGTATGGTGGTCGGCTGGGACTTCCCAAAGCTCCTTGAGTCCGATCCCATAAGTCTGGGGATCGGCACCGTCGCGTAGGCGGAAACGGGCTTCCAGTTGCTTGCCCAGATGGCCGCGACAGCCTTCCGCGAACAGGGTGTATTTGGCCAGGAGGGCCATGCCGGGCTGAAAATTGGGCCCGGGCTCCCCTTCCCGGGTGAGGCCCATGTCCCCCGTGATGACGCCCTTGACCACGCCCGCGTCGTCAAAGACCACTTCGGCTCCGGCGAATCCGGGATAGACCTCGACCCCCAGGGCTTCGGCCTGTTCGCCCAGCCATTTGGCCACGTTGCCCAGGCGGACGATGTAGTTGCCATGGTTGATGAAACAATCGGGCAGCCAGCCGGTGGGAATGTTGCGGCCCCCCGTTTCCGAAAGGAAGATCACCCGATCCTCGGTCACGGGGGTATTGAGGGGCGCCCCCTGGTTTTTCCAGTCCGGCATCAGCTCGGTGAGGGCGCCGGGGTCCATCACCGCCCCGGAGAGGATGTGGGCGCCGATCTCGGCGGCTTTCTCGATCAGGCAGACGCTGACCTCCTGCCCGGCTTCCGCGGCGCGCTGCTTGAGCCGAATCGCCGCGGCCAGGCCGGCTGGCCCACCGCCGACGATCAGGACGTCGAATTCCATCGATTCACGTTCCAACGCTGCTCTCCTTGTCGTAGCCTGGGGCAGCCTTCCCGTGGAGGGTTCCCCGTTCTGCGTTTCCTAACCATAGCCAATGAGTTGGCATTGGGGAAAGGGTCGTAGGCCTATGCTAACCTTGGCTGGCCAATCCGCGGAAAAGGGAAGACCAGGGTGACCACGTCGCGCAAGCTGATTTATTCCACCAAGATTCCCGTGCGCTGGGGCGACATGGACGCCTACGGCCACGTGAACAACACCGTCTATTTTCGATTTTGCGAACAGGCCCGGGTGGAGTGGAGCGAGAAGATCGGTTACCCGGTGCGGACCGACGCCGGGGAGGGCATCGTCATCATCAACGCGGCGTGTACCTTCCTCATCCCCATCTTCTATCCGGCGACCGTGGTGCTGGACATGTATGCCGGGGAGCCCGGGCGCAGCAGCGTGATGACCTGGTACGAGATGCGGGTCGAGGGCGACAGCCGCCTGTTCGCCGAAGGCAGTTCGAAGATGATCTGGATGAGCCACGGCACCGGCAAGTCGGTGGCGATGCCGGATGCGCTGCGGGTGCATTTTGAGGCCTGATCACCCCTCGGGGGTGCCGCGGCACCGATTGAGCGCCCCGGCCACGCCGGCCGGGCGGAGGAAGCCATGATGAATCAGCGTGGGGAGGCGAACTCGGTACCGGGAGGCGGGCTGGCCGACGGGGAAGCCCATCATTCAGGGCAGTTTGCGTCCGCCATGGCACGCGGCGCTGGCCGCGAGGTCGCGGACGCCGGATGGCTTTCCGCAGAGCCCGCCACGTTTTGGCCAGCCCTTTGGCGGCAGGCGCGGGGCATTGGCCAGGTGGTCACCGGCGACGCTGCGCAGCTCAACTTCGCCGAGAATGTTCTGCGGGCCCGGGACGATGATGAGGTCCTGGTGTTCTGGGGCGAGGCGCGGGTGCAAAACCGCTACGACCACGGCGAGTTGTACCGCGCGGTGGCCCACTTCGCGGCGGGCTTGCGGGAGCAGGGGATCGGTCCGGGCCACCGGATCTTGGCAAGTCTGCCCAACCTGCCGGAGGCCGTGGTGGCCATGCTCGCGGCAGCCAGCGTCGGCGCGGTGTTCGCGGCCATACCGGCGGACATGGACGCCGACGCCGCCCGGGCTCGGGTTGCCGCCTGGTCGCCGCATTTGATCGTCGCGTCCGACGGTTACGAGGTGGCCGGTGAGCGGGTGGATACCCTTCCCCGGGCGGCCGAATGGGCGGCCGCCCTGCCGGAACTCAAACGGGTGGTATTGGTGCCCTACGTCCATGGGACCGATGACCCTCGCCAAGTCCGGCATGGTCGCCTCCTGGCGGAGTTCGTCGCCCCATTTCTGAAGGTCACAGAAATCCGCTTCCAGCGCCAAGCCTGTGACGCGCCGGCCTTATTGGTGGGCGATGCCTCGCCAGGCGCAGGCCAAAAGATGTCAGTGCAGAGCGCGGGCGAACTGCTGTTGTGGGGCCTGAAGACGCTGTGCTACGACGCCGACCTGGGGCCAAGCGATCGCCTGGTGTGTGCCCTGCCGGTCGGCTCTGCGGGGTGGTGCCGGATCACGGCCGCACCGGCTGCCGGGGCGTCTCTGCTGCTGTACGCGGGGGTGCCGGTGGTGGGCGGCGACTCGCTTCTCCTCGATTTCATTGCTGTGGAGCGGGCGACCCACGTGGCGCTGGATGCCCAGGTCCTGGAGGCCCTGGCCAAGGGCGTGCCGGGGGCGCGGGATTTATCCCCTTTGCGGGTGATCTTGAGTCCGGTAACGCTGGATACGCGTCGCGTCGCGGCAGTCTTCGGCCGGGAGGTGCCCGTCGTTACCATCGACCCTGCAGCGCCGTTGGCGGCGACCGTGCTCGCTGGGTGACCGGTCTGAGGTCGTCGCTTTTTTGATTCGTCGCTGCCGGGTTGGCGATCCCGCTCCCCCGCTTCCGGTCCTCGGCTCAATTTTCGGCGGCGGGGGATTTCGGCTATCATCGCGCTTTCCCGCTGTTCCAGTCCCATGACCAAGTTCGTCTTCGTTACCGGCGGTGTCGTGTCCTCCTTGGGCAAAGGCATCGCGGCGGCCTCCCTGGGGGCCATTCTCGAATCCCGCAGCATCAAGGTTACCCACCTCAAGCTCGATCCCTACATCAACGTCGATCCCGGGACCATGAGCCCCTTCCAGCATGGGGAGGTGTTCGTGACCGAGGACGGCGCCGAAACCGACCTTGACCTTGGCCACTACGAGCGCTTCACCAGCGCGCGAATGAAGAAAGCCAATAACTTCACCACCGGGCAGATTTACGAGTCGGTGTTGAAGAAGGAGCGTCGCGGCGAATACCTGGGCAAGACCGTCCAGGTGATCCCTCACATCACCGACGAAATCAAGGCTTTTATCAAGCGTGGCGCAGAGGGCGCGGACGTGGCCATCGTGGAAGTCGGCGGGACCGTCGGCGACATCGAGTCCCTGCCGTTTCTGGAGGCCATCCGCCAGATGGGGATCGAGGAGGGCCGCAACGGCACCTGCTTCATCCATCTGACCCTGATGCCCTACATCCCGACCGCCGGCGAGCTGAAGACCAAACCGACCCAGCACTCGGTGAAGGAATTGCGCAGTATCGGCATCCAGCCGGACATCCTGCTGTGCCGGGCCGACCGCTCCATTCCCGCCGACGAGCGGCGCAAGATCGCGCTCTTCTGCAACGTGATGCCCGAGGCGGTAATCGAGGCCCTGGATGCGGATTCGATCTACAAGATTCCCGGCATGATGCACGACCAGATGCTGGACGAGATCGTCTGCCACAAGCTCGGCATCCTTGCCCGGGCGGCCGATCTCTCGGTGTGGGAGCGGCTCATCGATGCCCGGGAGCATCCGGAGGCGACGGTCAACGTCGGTTTCGTCGGCAAATACGTCGATCTCACGGAGTCCTACAAGTCCCTGATCGAGGCGCTCAACCACGCCGGCATGCATACCCGCAGCGCGGTGGAGATCCATTACATCGACTCGGAGGAGATCGAGCGCAAGGGCTGCGGCGTGCTGGCGGGAATGGACGCCATTCTGGTTCCCGGGGGCTTTGGCCGGCGGGGGACGGAGGGCAAGATTGCCGCCATCCGTTATGCGAGGGAGAACAAGGTCCCGTATCTCGGCATCTGTCTGGGCATGCAGCTGGCGGTGGTCGAATTCGCCCGCGACGTAGCGGGCATGGCGGGCGCGCACAGTACCGAGTTCGACACTGAAACGCCCTACCCGGTGATCGGTCTGATCACCGAATGGCTGGACAGCTCTGGCAAGGTCGAGAAACGCAGCGAATCTTCGGATCTGGGGGGAACCATGCGCCTGGGCGGGCAGGTCTGCCGTCTGGTGGAGGGCTCCCTGGCCCGGGAGGTCTACGGGAAGCCGGAGATCGTGGAGCGCCATCGCCATCGCTATGAGGTCAATAACGGACTACTCGCCCGCCTGGAGGAAAACGGCCTCCGGGTGGCGGGCCGCGCGCCAGGCACGGATTTGTGCGAGATGGTGGAGCTGCCCCGGGAGGTTCACCCCTGGTTTGTCGGCTGCCAGTTCCACCCGGAATTCACGTCCAATCCCCGGGCGGGTCACCCATTGTTCATTGCCTTTGTTCGCGCCGCCCTGGCGCAGTCCCGCGCCGCGGCAACCCCCTGAAGAGGAGCAGCCACCATGGAATTGTGCGGTTTCAAGGTCGGACTCGATCAACCGGTCTTTCTGATCGCAGGGCCCTGCGTGGCCGAATCGCTCCAGCTTTGCCTGGACGTCGCCGGGACAATGAAGGAAACCTGTTCCGCCTTGGGCATGCCGTACATCTTCAAGGCCTCCTACGACAAGGCGAACCGTAGCTCCGGCAAAAGCTTCCGTGGCCTGGGGATGGATGCGGGCCTGAAAATTCTGGATTCGGTGCGAGCCCAGATCGGCGTGCCAGTGCTGACCGACGTTCACGCGGTGGACGAAGTGCCGGCGGTGGCGGCAGTCGTGGATGTGCTGCAAACCCCGGCCTTCTTGTGCCGGCAGACGGATTTCATCCACGCGGTGGCGGCGTCGGGCAAGCCCGTGAATATCAAGAAGGGTCAGTTCCTCGCCCCCGCCGACATGAAAAACGTGGTGGACAAGGCGCGGGAGGCTAATCGGGGTGCGGATACCCTGATGGTCTGCGAGCGGGGCGCCTCCTTCGGTTATAACAACCTGGTCTCGGACATGCGCAGCCTCGCCATCATGCGGGATACGGGTTGCCCGGTCGTGTTCGATGCGACCCACTCAGTCCAGTTGCCCGGGGGACAGGGCACCGCCTCTGGGGGGCAGCGGGAGTTCGTCCCCGTGCTGTCCCGGGCGGCGGTGGCCGTGGGGGTCGCGGGGCTCTTCATGGAGACCCATCCGGATCCGGCCAACGCACTCTCCGATGGCCCCAACGCCTGGCCGCTGGGCAAGATGAAGGACCTCCTCACCACCCTGCTTGCCATCGATCAGGTCGTTAAGGGCCGGGGATTTTTGCATTCCCTGTGATTCATCATCTGGTGTTGTTTCGCGTCCTGGAGGATGATGCGGCCCGCGTCTGCCGGGAGCTTGGGGCGGCGCTGGAGTGCCTCGAACGAGACATAGATGGTTTGGCCGTCGCCTGGTTGCACGGGCCCAACACGACCCCTGACGCCGAGGCGGCCGATTATGCGCTCCTGGCGGGTTTTGCCCACCGCGAGGCCCTGGAAAAGTATTTTGTGCACCCGGCCCACGTGGCTCTGCTGGAACGATTTGCCGGACGCGTCGCGCTGACCTTCGCCGATCTGATGGCTCCGGGCAGCAGCGGCGGGGCGAGTGCCGAGGTTTGACTGCTAATTGAAAGGACAGGAATGAGTGCAATTGTCGATGTCGTGGCCCGTGAAATTCTCGATTCCCGAGGTAATCCCACGGTGGAGGCCGACGTGTTGCTGGAATCCGGCACCATGGGCCGGGCGGCGGTGCCGTCCGGCGCCTCGACCGGTTCCCGGGAAGCCATCGAACTTCGGGATGGCGACGCTTCCCGCTACCTTGGCAAAGGTGTGCTGCAGGCGGTCGAGAACGTAAATACGGAAATCTCTGAGGCGATTATTGGTCTTGATGCCGAGGAGCAGGCCTTCATCGACAAGACCCTCATCGATCTGGACGACACCGACAACAAATCGCGCCTGGGCGCCAACGCGATGCTGGCTGTGTCCATGGCGGTGGCACGCGCGGCAGCGGACGAATCCGGGCTGCCCCTCTATCGTTACTTCGGCGGGTCGGGCCCCATGGCGATGCCGGTGCCCATGATGAACGTCATCAATGGCGGCGCCCACGCCAACAACAGCCTCGATATCCAGGAATGCATGATCATGCCAGTGGGGGTGGGAAGCTTCCGCGAGGCCCTCCGCTGCGGCGCCGAGATCTTCCATCATCTGAAGAAACTCACCGACAAGAAGGGCTATCCCACCACGGTTGGTGACGAAGGTGGCTTTGCTCCCAACGTTTCCGGTACTGACGAGGCCCTCAACATGATCCTCGAAGCGACCGCCAACGCGGGCTACGAGCCGGGTCGTGACGTACTGCTGGCCCTGGATTGCGCCGCGTCGGAGTTTTACAAGGACGGGCAATATGTCCTGTCCGGGGAGGGTCTGACCCTCAGCTCCGAGGCCTTTGCCGACTACCTGGCCACGCTGGCCGATAAATTTCCCATTGTGTCCATTGAAGATGGCATGGCCGAAGGGGACTGGACTGGCTGGAAAATCCTCACCGAACGCCTGGGCCGCAAGGTGCAGATCGTGGGCGACGACCTTTTCGTGACCAACACCAAGATCCTCAAGCAGGGGATTGAACAGGGGGTCGCCAACTCGATCCTCATCAAGATCAACCAGATCGGGACCTTGTCGGAAACCTTCGCGGCGGTGGAAATGGCCAAGCGGGCGGGTTACACGGCGGTCATTTCCCACCGTTCTGGCGAGACCGAGGACTCCACCATCGCCGACATTTCGGTGGGCCTCAATGCGATGCAGATCAAGACCGGATCTCTTTCCCGCTCGGACCGTATCGCCAAATACAACCAGTTGCTGCGGATCGAGGAGGATCTGGGTGACACGGCTTATTACCCAGGGCTGGCAGCGTTTTACAACCTGCGGGCCCGCTAGCCCGCGGTAGAATGTGGAGCGTTCGTGCCAGACGGCCGAACGCCCGCCCAGGATCCGAGCCGGCCGCCTTCAGGCCGGCTTTTCACTGAGTTTCTGACCAATGCGCTGGCCCCTGTTCATTCTTCTTGCCCTGCTGGTGGCAATGCAAATTCCCCTTTGGGCGGGGAAGGGCGGGTGGTTCCGGGCCTGGGAAGTTGAACGGCAGTTGCAGGCCCAGAAAGAGGAAAACCGGCGCCTGGAGCAGCGCAACGCGGGCCTCGAAGCCGAGGTCCGGGACCTGAAATCCGGTTACGAGGCGATCGAAGAGCGCGCCCGGATCGAGCTTGGCCTGGTCCGTTCCGACGAGATTTTCGTCCAGTTGCCCGACAAACAGCCCCGCTGATTCCCGAGGGCCCCGCCGTCGGCCTTGGCGATGACGGTGGGGCCAAAGGGCGTCAAGGGGCTACAGAATCTCGGCGATATCGTCGCGCTGGTGCAACTCCGCTTCGAATTGGGTCATTTCACCGCCAAGGGCGTCGCGAGCCGAGATCACGCCGACCGGCTTGGTGCCGTCCACCACTGGTACGTGACGGAATCCCCCTTCATACATCAGGTGCAGCGCATGGCCCAAGGGGCGGTCCGCGGTGATCGTCTGAAGCTTGGTGGTCATGACTTCGCTGAGGGTGGTCTTGGCGGGGTCGATGCCCTTGGCGATGACCCGGAACAGCGCGTCGCGCTCGGTGAAGATACCTTCCAGATTGCCCTGGTCATCGACGATGAGAAGTGAGCCGATCCGCGACTGAACCATCGCCTGCGCGGCGGCCAGGACCGTCATTTTGTCATTCGCGGTCTGCAGGGTCTGACCGGTGATCACTTCACTGATGAGTCGATTCGGCATGGTAGGTCTCCTTGAATAGGTGGGGGTGTTGGTCAAAGAAAGAATTCTTACATTCCAGCGTGGGTCGCGCGCTCATCCGACGGGCTGGAGGCTGCGCCCGCCGTCAAATCGATCGCGGAAATAAGGGCTGCCCAGGCGCTCCAGGCGGACCTTGCCGCGGCTGCTTGGGGCATGGATGAACCGATCATCTCCCAGGTAGATTCCCATGTGGGAGTACGGGCGGTTCTGGGTGTTGAAAAATACCAGGTCACCGGGGCGCAGGGCCGCACGGTCCACCGGTCGGGTACGGGCAGCAATTTCTGCAGCACTCCTTGGCAGGCGCTGGCCACTGACCTGTTCAACCACGTAACTCACCATTCCGCTGCAGTCGAGCCCGGCTTCCGGATTGGTGCCACCAAACCGGTAACCGACGTCGAGGAGCCCTAGGGACACCATGACGAGTTCGTCGGCCTGATCGGGCTGAGGAAGGGTGATATAGGTAGTGCGGGGAGGGGCCGGTGCCTGCGATGTCATGCTGGCAGGAATCACTGAACAAGCCGAGATTACCCCAGCTGCCAATGCCGAGTAGCCGAGGGTCAGCCGGGGGAGACGTGTCACGCCGCAACGTCACGGAACTTCATGGGGCTTAGCTTAGTGCAGCCTGACTTAAGCGTCTAGGCAAATAACGCGAGATCCGTCCCAGATTGGGACACTTCCTGATCGATGTGGTCGGGCGTGAAGGCCGGATGCTCCGCACTCACCGATCGGAACGCCGGATCGGGCCGGCCAATGGACCTAGTTACAGATTCTAGGAGCGCTGCGCTTCGCTCGCGCAATCGTCGGGATGCTGGCCCACGCGCTGGAGCGTTGCGCCGCCGTCATGGGGTGAAAGGATCAGAGTGCCGTCTGAGTAGCGCCGGCCACTCTCGGCAGGATTGGCCGTGAGGGAAAACACCCCGCTGCCATTCCGGAGTCGGGCGTTGGCTTTCTTGTATTCCACTGAAAAACGCTCGCCATCGGGACAGACGTAATGGACTGATCGCATCTTGTCTTCTGCGCCGATGGTGGTGCCGGCGGCGCCGAGGGCAATGAGAGCGAGGGCAGACAGGGCGATAATGGGGCGGGCGCGCATAATTGGGGTAAGAGTCGTCCAGGTCAGGGTTAGTCGATCAATTCAATGGTGCCGGACACCGAGGCCGTGACGGTGCTGGCACCGGCTTCCATCGGAATGGGCGCGGCAGCTGCTTCGGCCATGGCGAGACGGGGCATGGGGCGCGGGGGTGGATAGACGCCCTGGGCGCCCACATCGAGATGCTTCAGCCGGTAACGCTTGCCCAGGGCGCCGGCAATCAGGCCGGCCCGATCCTGAAAGGCGGTCAGGGCGCTGCGGGTGGCGTCGTCCTGGGCCTTGGCCCGGGTCTCCGGGGCAGGTTGCAGGGTGATTTCGGACAGCCCCAGGTCTTTCTGAAGCTGACCGACCAATTCCGCCACGGCGCCCAGGTTGCGGCTTTCGAGCCGCAGATCGCTGCGCATTCGCCAAGCTTCGATGCTACGGCCGCCCTTGCTGTAAATCGGGTAGGTTTGGCTGCTGGCGGAGCGCACTTTCACATCCGGATACTTCTTCGCCTGGGCGATGGCTCCCGCAATGAGGCCATTGACCCGCTTGGCGACGGCGCCAGGCTGGCTGTCCGTGGATTCGGCGAACAGGGTGGCGACGGCCAGATCGTTCGGCGCTTCCTGTTGCCCGTCCGCGGCCAAGCTGACCGTGACCCCTTCTGGGTCTGCGGCCTGGGTGATGGGCGAGAGGACGAGGAGGCCGGCAGCAAAAACGAGGATGCTGCGTGCTTGGCGCGCCCGGGCGGGGCGAAAGGGCAGATTTGCCATGCCGGCGTTATAAGCCACTCCGACCATTTCGGGAATGGTCAGGTGTAAAAAATTGTGGCGACGCTATGTCGAGGTGTTGGATTCATCCAAACGCACCAGGCCGGTCTCATATTCCCGGGCGTGGGCGACGTAGTTGGCGGCGTTGGCGAGGATCCCCGCCACTTCCTTGTCATTCAGCTCACGGATGATGCGGCCGGGGGAGCCCACCACGAGGGAGCGGTCGGGAATGACCTTGCCTTCCGGAATCAGGGCATTGGCACCGATGATGCAATGCTTGCCCACCACTGCCTTGTTGAGCACCACGGCATTGATGCCGATCAGGCTGCCATCGCCGATGGTGCAGCCGTGCAGCATGACCATGTGGCCGATGGTGACGTCGGAACCGATGGTGAGGGGGATGCCGTCGTCCGTATGGAGGATGGAGCCATCCTGAATGTTGGTGTTGTCGCCGATGGTGATCGGATCATTGTCCCCGCGGATGACCGCGCCGTACCACACGCTGACATTGGCCCCGGCGGTGACGTCGCCGACGACAGTCGCGGTGTCCGCCACCCAGCTGCCTTCACCAAAAATGGGGGCACGGTTATTTAATGAATAGATCGCCATCTTCGCAAACTCCTTCTGGACCGCCGGCGAGGCCGCAGGGTCGCGCATGATAACAGGGGCCTAAGCCCTTGAGAATCATGAAATACAAGGAATTTTTGAGTGTTGGGAGTGGCGTCCTCCAGGGGGTGAGGGGCGCTTTGGGTGATAGCATCCCGATTCCTTGAACCCAGTTTGGCGCCATGCTGAGTTACCGCCACGCCTTCCATGCCGGCAATCATGCCGATGTCTTGAAGCACGCCGTGCTCCTAGACGTCCTTCACCACTTGAATCAAAAGGAGAAACCCTGGCTTTACGTGGATACCCATGCCGGGGCGGGGTGCTACGCGCTGGGCAGCGGGCAGGCCGCTCAGACAGGGGAATTCCTGGGCGGCATCGCACGCCTGTGGGACGGGGACAATCTGCCGCCCATCCTGGCCGATTATGTGTCGGAGGTTGCGACCTTCAATGCCGGAGGGGCATTGCGTTATTACCCCGGATCGCCTGCCCTGGCGGCCAATTGCCTGCGCCGGGACGACCGCATGCGGCTCTTCGAGCTTCATTCCACCGACGCTCCCCAGTTGGCCCGCTATTTCCGCGAAGACGGACGCCGGGTTCGCGTCGATCAGGCGGACGGATTCGAAGCCCTGGCGTCGGTCCTGCCGCCACCCAGCCGGCGCGGCGTGGTGCTGATGGACCCCTCCTACGAGATCAAGACTGACTATCGTCGGGTGGCGGAGGCCCTGGCGGCGGGGGTGCGGCGCTTTGCCACCGGAACCTTCATCCTCTGGTATCCCCTCATCCAGCGTCCCGAAGCCCGTCATTTGTCTGAGCGGCTCTCGAAGATCGGTGCGCCGAACTGGCTGCGGGCGGAACTCAGCGTCCAGAAGCCACGTTCCGACGGGCTGGGAATGCTGGGAAGCGGCGTCTTCGTGGTGAATCCGCCCTGGACCCTCGCCGAGCGCCTCAAGCCCGCCCTGACCTATCTGGCCGATGTCTTCGCCGAGGACGGCGCGGGGCAATTCCGCCTCGAGGGACAAGCCCCTTAGGTCAGCCAGGAACCGTGCCGCGGCTTCAGGGGTGATCGGAGAGTGCGATGTCCACCATCAGTTCGTGGGAAATCTGCTCGAGATCGTCCTGAACCGCTCGTGGCTCGACCCCCGGTGCGGCGAGGAGGGTCGCGGTGGCATGGAAAAGCATTTCCCCGGACATCGGGGCGCTCTCCGTGCGGGTGGCCAATTCTTCGATATTGACGCCGTGGCGCGCCAGCACGGCCGTGACTTCCCGGACGATGCCCAAGCGGTCCTGGCCGACCAGGGACAACTTGAGGCGCGCGCCCTCCCGGGCGATCGGTTCGGCCGGCGCAGCCTGGGCCACAACCCGCAGGGCGGACTGGGTTTCCAGATCGCGGCACAGGGACTCGAGTTCCTCGGCTGGAACGTGGATTTTGACGATGCCGGCAAACTTGCCGGCCAACTGGGCCATTGAGGATTCCAGCCAGTTGCCGCGGTGGGCGGTGATGAGCTGGGCCAGGGTTTCCACCAGACCCGGGCGGTCGTCGCCAATCACGGTGAGGATCAGGGAGGTGTGCATGGAGTGTCTCCGGAATCAGGGTTGGGCAGCGGGGCCGCCGGCGGGCAATTCGGCAAGGAGGGTGGCAAGTAGGCGCCAGGCCGCGTCAACGCTGGCCACATGCACCCGCTCCCCCGGCGCGTGGGCACCCCGGATGTCGGGGCCGAAGGATACGACGTCGAGACCGGGAAATTTGCTCGCGAGGATGCCGCATTCCAGGCCGGCGTGAATCACCGCAACTTCCGCCGGGGCGCCGAATTCCTGCGCGTGGAGGCGCTGGAACCAGGCGAGCAGCGGGGAGGCGGGACGAGGCGCCCAGCCCGGATAGGCGCCGCTCAGCTCAGCGTGGGCACCGATGAGGGAGAAGAGCGCCACAATCTGATCGGCGAGCTCCGTCGAACCGGTCGCGACCAGGGAGCGCACCATGAAGTGGGCCGAAAAGCTGGCCCCGGCAGGGCCGCTTTCCAGGCTCACCAAACCCAGGTTGTTCGACGTCTCCACCACCCCTGGCACACGACGACTCCAGCGCCGCACGCCGTGGGGGGCCGAGAGCAACACGCCGAGCAATTGGCGTTGGGCCCCAGGGGGCAAGACCGATTCCGGCGGGGGCCCGGGGGGCGACAAGGTGAGGGTCAGGCCTTCGTCGGTGCCTGCGAGTTCTTCCCGGAGTTGGGCTTGCAGTGCGCTGAGGGTGGCCCGCCATTCGGCCTCGCGGTCCGCCGGGCAAGCCACCCAGGCCTCCGCGTCCCGGGGCAGGGCATTGCGTGCCGTGCCCCCCTGCAGCTTCGCCAACTGGAGCCCCAGGGGCGCCAGGGCCGCGAGAACCCGGGTGAGGAGCTTGATCGCATTGCCGCGTTCGAGGTGGATATCCACCCCGGAATGCCCGCCCTGCAGGCCGCCCAGGGTGAGGGTGAGACCGATGGCGCGGGCCGAGGGCGGCTCGGTGGGGAAATCGTGGCCGACAAGCACATCGACCCCGCCGGCGCAGCCCACGTAGACCCGGCCCCATTCCTCGGTATCCAGATTGATCATCAGGCGGCCGGCAAGGGCGTCGGCTTCGAGGCCCCAGGCGCCCGTCATCCCTGATTCCTCGTCGAGGGTGAGAAGGACTTCCAGCGGGCCGTGGGCGAGGTCGGTGGACTCCAGCGCGGCCAGGGCAAGTGCGACGCCGATTCCGTTGTCCGCCCCCAGGGTGGTCTCCTCCGCCACCACCCAGCCATGGCGGACGACTGGCCGGATGGGGTCGCTCAGGAAATCATGCGGACTGTCCTTGCGCTTTTGGCAGACCATGTCCAGGTGGCCTTGCAGCACCAGGATTGGCCGATCCTCCCGTCCCGGGGTGGCGGGCTTGCGAATTACCAGGTTACCGGTTGTGTCGATCCGGGTTGGCAAGCCGCGCAGGCGGGCCCAGGCGGCGAGGGTGTCTCGAATGGCGCCCTCGTGCCCGGAGGGCCGCGGAATCCGGCACAGGGTGGCGAAGTGGCGCCAGACGGACGGCGGAGAAAGATGCTCGAGGGGGGGCGTCGAATCCATGGCCAGGGTTTGAGGTGGTGCCGGGGAGGAGGGGATAATGCCACGCCAATGGAGAACCGCCCATGAACGACCTTGCCGAACTGGCCCGCCGAGTATGCGCTTTCCGCGACGCGCGGGACTGGCGTCAGTTCCACAGTCTGCGCAGCCTGATCGTTTCCTTGAATCTGGAGGCTGCCGAGTTGCTGGAACTGACCCAGTGGCAGACCGACGAGGCGATCGAGGCGCTGCCGGCATCCGATGCGGGGCGCGTCGCCCTGGCCGACGAAATGGCCGACGTCCTCATGTATCTGCTCCTCCTCGCCGAAGTGAGCGGCATCAGTCTGGGGGAGGCGACTTTGGCCAAGCTGGCCAAGAATGAGCTGAAGTATCCCGTCGCGCGTTGCCGGGGTCGCAGCGAAAAATACACCCTCTATCGCGAGGACGCGGAGGCGTCCGCGGCGCCCACGACGGGAGCCCCCGAGACATGAACGGCTTCGAGGTGGCGGCGCTGGTGCTTCTCGCGGTCGGGGGCTGGTACTGGATGGATTCTCTCGCGGCACTGGAAGCAGCCCGCCGCGCGGCCCGGGAGGCTTGCGACCGGGACGGCGTGCAGCTGCTCGACGACACCGTGGTGATCGAGCGGACGCGGCCGGGGCGGGACGACAACGGCCGGGCGTCTCTGGCGCGGGACTGTCGCTTCGAATTCAGTGTCGATGGCACGGATCGTCAGATTGGTCGCCTGCGCCTCGTGGGGCGGGAATTGGTCTGGCTTGAAATGGCGCGCCGACCGGTGTTCCAGGTCATTTCCGGCGGTGGGTAAGGCGGGTGTCAGGGCGTCCGTGCGAGGCAGGCGCGGTAGCGGGTCTCGACACGGCGGGCGAACCATTCCGTGGTGAGCTTGCGCTGGATCTTCGGGCTCGCCAGATCGATGCGGGGAATCATTTCCCGAGGTAGGGCCTGTCCGGCCTGGCGTTCGGCGAGGGCAAAGGTCCGCTGATAGAGGCGGGTGGAGGAAAAGCCTGGGGCCTTTTCCAGCGCCAGGTCCTGATCGATATTGCGGGCCGACAGGCCGAGACGGCCAGCCAGGGCGTGGAGGGCCTTCTGGGTGGCGCTGGGCTCGCGGCTTGGCGCCCCATCCACGTAACGCAACAGGTCACCGTCCAGGGCCAGTTTGGCTCCTCCCCCTCGGGTGACGGCGGCCTGAAAGGCTGCGTTGCGGCTGCTGTAATGGCCGGCGTTGAAGTCGGCAAAGCGGTAGATGGGCTCCGGGTAGTCCGCCGGGTAGGCGAGCAGATTCGCGATGCCGAAGAAGAGGCCGCCCCGACGCGTGAACACCTCGTGGCGGACAGTGTCGGTGCGGGGGTAGGGATACCCGCCGCGCGCGACGAATTCCTCGGCAAAGCGAATGCTGACCTGCATCGGGCCGCCGGTGCGGATGGGATTCTGGTCGGCGAGGAGCGTCTTGCCGAAGGGGAGTTCGGCGATCATGTCCTCGAAGAGCGCGCTGGTCTGGCGTTCAGTGCGCAGGCTGTCGATCCGCGCCCGGTAGCTGCGGCCATCGGGGGAGGTTTTCAAAAGGGCGGTATCCAGAACCACTTTGGGAATGCCGTAGCGAGTGCGACGCTTCTCGATTTCGCTCCGGACGATGCGAGGCAGCCCCGCTACGGTCGGGTCGGCCTGCCAGCTGGATTCCTGCTCGATGATCGCAAGGGCGGCGCAGACATGGGTGTCGATCACCGGGAGATTGAGGGCTAGGAAGGCGCGATGCACATCCTGAGCCCAGCCTCGGCGATCGGCGATCCCGGCCGGGATGCGTTGAAACACGAACTCGAGGCCGGCGTCCGGCGCCAGGACGGGGGGCCGGCCAAGGGGCGGAAGGGGGCCGGTCTCCAGCCCCTCGCCGCTCGGCGCAGGACTTGTCGTCGCAGGCGGAGGAAGACGACGGATATCGGGCAAGGGCTCCTTCACGGGGGCGGGTGCCTGGGAGCCCGGGGGCGATGGCGCCACGAGTGGTCCGCTGCACGCCGTCAGAATTCCCGCGCACCCTGCGAGGGCGGCCCGCAGGACGGATGGAATCAGCGGGCGCGGGAGGGAGAGCATGGGTGGGCGCCAAGGGAGGACGGTTTGCGAGGGAGGGGAGAGTAGGTCAGCGCCCCCGGTGTGACAAGCGTCCGGCACCAATCGCCGTCGCGACGGGTCTACTTGAGCGGGGTGGTGTGCCTCTTTGCGGTGCGTGTTTCGCCCGGAGAGGAGATGGATGCCCTGGATTGGGGAGCCCGTGAGGGCGGCATCCGCCATCCGGTTGTCGGGCAAATGCTGCAACGCAGCAATTTGCTTGGAAGGGTGCTGGGCGAGAGTCGAGGCAACCCGGCCTTTGACAATGGGCACGCGTTGTGCTTTGAATTGAACGAGGGTGTGCGGAGACGCCGCCTGACGGTGCGGGCAGAACTCAACATCGCGTCATCTGGAGGTTTTGATGAGTACGACGGATATCTGCATTCCCATCGCCGACGCGAGGGAAATCTATCGGGTGGATGATGTGGATCGCGCCCTGGAAGAGAGCGCCCCCTCACGTAACGAAGCCCTTGCGGCGTTCTACGAGCGCATGAAGAAACTCGGGGGCACCCGTTTTCTGCTCAAGCCGAGCCGCTCGGACGCCATCGACTCCCTCTACGATCGTTGCCCAAACTTTGGCGAGGTCATCGATGATCTGAAAAAGTCCCTCGCCCTTGCGGTCTCAGGAAACGAGCCGGTCTCCTTCACGCCGATCCTCCTGCTGGGGGAACCCGGCATCGGCAAGACCCATTTCGCCAAGGCTTTGGCCGAGCAACTGGGCACTGGTTACCAGTTCGTGTCCATGAGTTCCTTAACCGCAGGGTGGATTCTCTCCGGGGCCTCGGCCCAGTGGAACCACGCCAAGCCCGGCAAGGTCGCCCAGACCCTGGTGGGGGGCGAGGTGGCCAATCCGGTGATCGTTCTCGACGAAGTCGACAAGGCGGGCGGTGATGGTCGCTATGATCCCATGGGCGCCCTCTACGAACTGCTCGAGTACGATACGGCGCGCCGCTTTCGCGACGAATACGTGGATGTGGAGATCGACGCCAGTCATATCCTGTGGGTCACCACCGCCAACGACGAGCGCAATATTCCCGAGCCGATCCTGAATCGAATGAACGTCTATTCGGTTCCCCGGCCGGATGCGGACGAATCCTTTGCCATCGCCTGCCGGCTCTATCGCGACATCGTGGGCGCCCACGACTGGGGATTCCCCGAAGAGCCACCTCCCGACGTCATGGAGCGTCTGGCCTGTCTGCCGCCGCGAGAGCAGCGGCGGGCCCTGATGTCCGCCTTTGGCAATGCCAAGCTGGCCCGGAGAGATCACCTGGAGGAGGACGATCTGGACGCCTTCCGGGCGAACCGCAAGCGCAAGATCGGTTTCTGAATCCAAACCGGTAAAAAACTCATGGCGCGTCCGAGGACGCGCCATGTTCATTTCATGCTGCTCGGTGGGCCGCCGCCGCGCAGCGGCTGCTTGCTCAGGCCGCGCCGGATTTCGCCCGCCGCGGCCGAGGCGCGTCATCGTTCGAGCTGCGGCGCGTGCGCTTGGGGGCCTCACCCTCTCGGGGCGGGCGCGGGCCGGCACCCTTCCCTTCGCGGGGCGGCGGGCGGAAGCCGGTTTCGCCTTCCTCGTGGTAGGGGCGCATCCGCAAAGCCTTGCTGCGAACCCGCAGCCCGCCCAGGGCGGCCAGGGTGTCACCATCCATCCCGGCGGGCAGTTCCACCGTGCTGAAGACGTCGAAGAGGTGGATCTGCCCGATCTGAGAGACGTCGATGCCGCCTTCGTTGGCCAGGGCGCCGACGATATCCTTGGGCGTCACGCCGTCCTGACGGCCCACCGCGAGGCGATAACGGGCGAGGCGGCCACTCGCCACCTCGCGCCGACGGGTCAGGATCTGCTCCCGATTGGCGCGAGCGGGACGCTCCGGGGCCGGCGGCGGCAGGTCCGCCCAGTCCCGCGCTTCGGGCTGGAGGGGACGTTCCCGCTGGGCCAGGAAGGTCAGGGCCGCGGCAATCTCCCGGGCGGACACGCCTTCGCTGGTTTCAATGCCCCGCACCACGTCGAAAAAGAAATCGAGCCCGCCTTCGCGGACGGCCGCCATGATCTGATTGCGGAACTGCGCAATCCGCCGCTCGGTCACCATTTCCCGGGTCGGCAGCACCACCGGCTCGATGGGCTGGCGGGTGGCGCGCTCGATGGTTTTTAGCATGCGCATTTCCCGCGGGGCGACC
The DNA here is from genome assembly GCA_016791005.1 of Zoogloeaceae bacterium. Lineage (GTDB taxonomy): Bacteria > Pseudomonadota > Gammaproteobacteria > Burkholderiales > Rhodocyclaceae > JAEUNX01. The sequence goes on along the minus strand of JAEUNY010000057.1, from coordinate 49,681 downwards.
AGCAGGATCGCCGTACCCTGACGGCCCGCCCGGCCGGTGCGGCCGATCCGGTGCACGTAGGCCTCGGTGTCGTAGGGAATGTCGTAGTTGATGACGTGACTGATGCGGGGCACGTCGATCCCCCGGGCGGCCACGTCGGTGGCCACGACGATGTCGAGCTGGCCATTCTTGAGCTGCTCGATGACTCGTTCCCGCATGGCTTGCTGCATGTCGCCGTTCAGGGCCGAAGCGGCGTAGCCCCGAGCCTCGAGTTTCTCGGTCAACTCCACGCTGGCGGTTTTGGTGCGGACGAAGATGATGGCGGCCTCGAAGTCCTCCTCTCCCTCCAGGACTCGGGTCAGCACCTCCAGCTTCATCGGGCCCTGCACCTGACAATAGCGCTGGCGGATGGTGGCCACCGTGGACGTGGCGGCGCGGATCTTCACTTCCTGGGGCTCGCGCAGGTAGCGCTGGGCTACGCGGCGGATCGGTTCGGGCATCGTCGCCGAGAAGAGGGCGGTCTGCCGTCCGGCCGGGGTGTGCTGGAGGATCCACTCCACGTCGTCGATGAAGCCCATGCGCAGCATCTCGTCGGCCTCGTCCAGCACCAGGGCGGCAATGCCGTCCAGGTTGAGGCTGCCGCGCTCGATGTGGTCCATGATGCGACCCGGCGTACCCACGATGACCTGGGGTTGACGCTTCAATTGGCGAAGTTGAACCACCATGCTCTGGCCGCCGTAGAGGGGCAGGACATGGAAGTTGGGCAGGTGGTGGGCGTATTTCTGAAACGCTTCGGCCACCTGGATGGCGAGTTCCCGCGTGGGGGCCAGAACCAAGACCTGGGGATTGGCCGCGTCGCTCCGGAGACGGGCGAGCAGGGGCAGGGCGAAGGCAGCGGTCTTACCGGTGCCGGTCTGGGCTTGGCCGAGCAGATCGTGGCCGTCCAACAGCAGGGGAATGCAGGCGGCCTGGATGGGCGACGGCGTTTCGTAGCCGACCTCGGTGAGGGCGGTGACCAGGGCTTCGGGGAGTCCCAAAGCGGAAAAAGTGGTGGATTCAGACATGAAGCGCTCCCGTATCGAGCCATTACACAATTGTGGCGATGGGACGCGCTGACAAAACACACCTGACCGAGGAGCGCCGAAACCACACGAGGAACGGGCGGCCTAAAATGCCCGCCCGCCAGACACCGGATCAAGGCGTTTCCGTGACTGACCCCGCTAGGATAGCACGCTTGTTGTTGCACTGCGCAATCGCAGCCCGCTGGCACCAAGGTGGACCGGGGGGCAGCGGCGCCGAGTGCTACCATCGGTCCCGGATGACGCCCTGGAGAATCGGATGAGAATTGGCACCCCCTTGTCACCCTCGGCCCTGCGGGTGATGTTGCTTGGCGCGGGCGAACTGGGCAAGGAAGTGATCATCGCCTTGCAGCGCCTGGGGGTGGAGGTGGTGGCGGTGGATCGCTACCCGAATGCCCCGGGCCACCAGGTGGCACATCGCGCCCACGTCGTCACCATGACTGATCCGGCGGCCCTGAAGGCGGTGATCGAAGCCGAGCGGCCGCATCTCATCGTGCCGGAAGTCGAGGCGATCGCGACCGAGGTTCTGGCGGAAATCGAGGCGGCCGGCCTGGCCGAGGTCATCCCGACCGCCCGGGCCGCCCAACTCACCATGAATCGGGAAGGCATTCGCAGGCTGGCCGCCGAAACCCTGGGGCTGCCCACTTCACCCTATCGCTTTGCCGAGTCGCTTCCCGCCCTCCAGGCGGCCATTGACGAGGGCATCGGCTATCCCTGCGTGGTCAAACCGGTCATGTCCTCCTCGGGAAAGGGTCAATCCCTGGTCCGCGGACCCGGGGAGGTCGCGACCGCGTGGGCCTATGCGGCGAGCGGCGGGCGGGTGGATCAGGGCAAGGTCATCGTGGAGGGCTTCATCGACTTCGACTACGAAATCACGCAACTCACGGTCCGGGCGCGGGACGAGGCGGGCGTCGTCCAGACTTATTTTTGCGCCCCCATCGGCCACCGGCAGGTGAATGGCGACTATGTCGAATCCTGGCAGCCCCAGCCCATGTCGCCCGCCGCGCTCTCCCGGTCGCGGGAAATCGCGGCGGCCGTGACCGGCAATCTGGGCGGGCGCGGACTCTTCGGCGTCGAACTCTTCGTGAAGGGTGACGAGGTGTGGTTCTCTGAAGTCAGCCCCCGGCCTCACGATACCGGGCTCGTCACCCTGGCGACGCAGCGCTATTCGGAGTTCGATCTCCATGCTCGGGCGATTCTAGGCCTGCCCGTGGATGCGACGCTACGGGAGCCGGGGGCTTCTGCGGTCATCTACGGCGGGCGGGACGACGTGGGCATTGCCTTCGAAGGCGTCGATGCGGCGCTTGCCGTGCCCGGTGCCGACGTGCGCCTGTTTGGCAAGCCCGAATCCTTCCTCAAACGGCGCATGGGGGTCGCGGTGGCGACGGCCGGAGATGTGGAAGAAGCCCGGCGGCGCGCCCGCGAAGCCGCCGGCCGGGTCCTCCCGGTGTCCGCTTTGCCGGAGTGATGTGGGGAAAGGTGGCGGTCCGCCCCGACGCTGCCCGGGCCCCGGCCGAAGCACGAGCTAGGAATGCTGCGGATCTGCCTGGCTTGGTGGCGTGCGTTGGGCAAAATGCTCGATGACGAGACGCATGAGTGCCAGGCCAAAACCCGGGTTCTGAAAGTAGAGCTCCTGAACCTGGCGATCACTCAGGCTGAGCACGACAGAGTCGGAATGGGCAACTGCCGACGCACTGCGGGTCTGGCCCGGCGAAAAGACACCGATTTCGCCGAAGAGGCGGCCTGGGCCGGCGTTTCGGGAAAGCTCTGGAAAGCTGATGTCGCCGCTCAGCACGTAGTACATCCGGTCCGCACGATCGCCCTGGTGGAAGAGGACTTCGGATGCACGGAATTCCTGTCGCGTCATCAGGGGCAGGAGGGGCTCGATCGAGAACGCATCGGCAGATTGGGCCCGGACCTGGCGAAGCAACCGGGTGATTTGCAGCAGGCGCCAGACATTTAGCGGAAGCAGCACCAGATGGAGGACGAAGACCGGGGAAAGGTGCGCGAGATAGCTGTAGCTGAGGAAGGCCAGATTGCTTGCGATGGCCGAGCAGCGCAGCGGAATCATGGTGCGCATGGAAAAGGTCGAGAGTACCAGCAGAGAGGCGAAATAGCCGGTGACTTCGACAAAGTCCCACGTTGCTTGTGACATGCGAGCCCCCCATGCGCGATAGCGCATTGTAATAGCGGTCGTCGGGGATGCTTGCGCGGACGATGGCTCATATTACTCGTGCAGAACCCCCGTCGGCGCGTGCCATGGCCATGGGGCGGCCAGCGTGCGCCGACCGGGATCGGGCGGCGGGAATCAATGGCTCCCCCGAAGGGGAGGGGACCTCCCGGATGGGACTGCGGCCCTAGAGGACCTCGGCGGCGTGGTCCGCCAGGCGGGAGCGCTCACCCCGCTGCAGGGTGATGTGGCCGGAGTGGGCCCAGCCTTTGAAGCGATCCACCACGAAGGTGAGGCCAGAACTGCCTTCCGTGAGGTAGGGCGTGTCGATCTGGGCAATGTTGCCCAGACAGACCACCTTGGTGCCCGGCCCCGCGCGCGTGATGAGGGTCTTCATCTGCTTGGGCGTGAGGTTCTGGGCCTCGTCGATGATGAGGAATTTGTTGATGAAGGTTCGGCCGCGCATGAAGTTGAGGGATTTGATCTTGATGCGGCTGCGAATGAGATCCCGCGTCGCGGCCCGTCCCCATTCGCCCCCTTCGCCGGTGGAGCCGTTCAGCACATCCAGGTTGTCTTCCAGAGCCCCCATCCAGGGGGCCATCTTTTCTTCCTCGGTGCCGGGGAGGAAGCCGATGTCCTCGCCCACGGGCACGGTGACCCGGGTCATGATGATCTCGCTGTATTTCTTGGTTTCCAGCACCTGGGTCAGGCTGGCGGCCAAGGTCAGGAGCGTCTTTCCGGTACCGGCCTGGCCCAGCAGGGTGATGAAATCGATGTCCGGGTTCATGAGCAGATTCATGGCGAAGTTCTGCTCCCGGTTACGGGCGGTGATGCCCCACACGTTGTTCTTGCTGTGGGTGAAGTCGATCAGGGTCTCGAGGATGACCGTCGCCCCGTTGGTTTCCTTTACCCAGGCCTGGAGCGGGTTTTCACCCTCCTGATAGACGAATTCATTGCGCAGCATGTTACCGGAAAGCGGGCCCTTGATCCGGTAATAGGTTCGCCCGTCCTGCTTCCAAGACTCCATGCCCTTGGCATGGTTGTCCCAGAAATCTGCTGCGAGTTCCAGGGATCCGGTGTAGAGGAGGTCGGTATCCTCCAGCACCTTGTCATTGAAGTAATCCTGGGCCGCGATGCCCAGCGCCCGGGCCTTGATCCGCATGTTGATGTCTTTGGACACCAGGATCACGGGCCGGCCGGGGAATTTTTCCGCCAGGTGCATCACCACGGCGAGGATCTGGTTGTCCCCCTTGGCGGTGGGCAGCGCAGCGGGGAGCGCCATGGTGATCGCCTCGGTCTGCAGGAAGAGGCGGCCGCTGGCGAGTTCGTGGGAAGGGCCGGTCAGGGCGATGCCGTCATGGATGTCGTCAGGGGACGAGGAGACGATCTCGTCCATCATGCGGCTCGCCTGGCGGGCGTTGCGCGCGACTTCGGACATGCCCTTCTTGTTGGCGTCCAACTCCTCCAGGGTCATGATCGGCACATAGACGTCGTGCTCCTCGAACCGGTAGAGGCTGGTGGGATCGTGCATCAGCACGTTGGTGTCGAGGACGAACAGCTTGGTGGCAGGTATCACGGACTTGGGCGCGCGGCGTGCGTTCATGGTCTCGGGTAACCGGGTAAGGAAAGTCAGAGGGTTTGTACTGCCTCCAGCATGGCCTGGGCGTGACCCGGCACCTTGACGCCGCGGACCTCCCTGCGGACCACTCCGGCGGCGTCGATGACGAAGGTGCTGCGCTCGATGCCCCGCACCTGCTTGCCATACATGTTCTTCATCTTGATCACGCCATAAAGGCTGCAGGCGACCTCGTCGGCATCGGAGACGAGGTCGAAGGGCAGGCCGAGCTTGGCCTTGAAGTTTTCATGAGACTTCACGCTGTCCCGCGAGATGCCGACGATGCGGCACCCCAGCGCTGCAAATTGCGGGTGAAGATCGCGAAAATCCTGGGTTTCGGTGGTGCACCCGGGGGTGTTGTCCTTGGGGTAGAAATAAAGGACCACCAGGGCGCCGCGCAGGGCGGAGAGGGTCAGGGTCTGGGACCCCGTGGCGGGGAGACTGAAATCCGGCGCGGACTGGTCAAGCATGACTTCCTTCCGGTCGAGGACGATGTCCGGGAGGGTAAGGAGAATCCGCGCAAATGACAATGCGCAGGTCGGCTCCTGTCAGGGGGCGGGGTCGAAAAGCAGCCCCACCGCCACTGCCCGATTTTCTCCCACCAGGATGTTGTAGGTGCGGCAGGCTGCGGCAAGGTCCATGATCTCGAAACCGATCCGGGCCTCGATGAGGGGGCGCAGCAGGGCGTGCTTGGGAAAGCGCTGACGCTGACCCGTGCCGATCAGCATGATCGCCGGCTTGAGGGGCGGCACCTTGGCGAAGTCATCCTCCGTGAGGCCGGCGAATCCGCCTGGCGCCCACCCGGGCACCAACTGGTCTGCCAGGACGATGATGTTGCCGTCGTGACGGACCTTGTTCACGAAGACGTGATTTTCGCCGTAACCGGTGATGACGTTGATGCCCGCGGCGTTGTCAAGATGGAGTTTCATGGTGGAGGGGCCGAATTGCCCGGTCTGGCTGCCTTTGGGTAAGATTACAGCCTTTTGATTTTTCGGCCAATCGGCCCGAAACCGCCCGCCCGCGATCATGGAATTCCCCCGCATCAAGCGTTTGCCGCCCTACGTCTTCAACATCACCTCGGAATTGAAGATGGCCGCCCGTCGGCGGGGGGAAGACATCATCGACATGAGCATGGGCAATCCGGATGGACCTACGCCGCCCCACATCGTGGCCAAGCTGGTGGAGGCCGCCCAGCGGCCCGACACCCATGGCTATTCGGTCTCGAAGGGGATTCCCCGCCTCCGGCGCGCCATCTGCGCCTGGTACAAGACCCGTTTCGACGTGGACCTGGACCCGGAAACCGAGGCCATCGCCACCATCGGTTCCAAGGAGGGCATCGCCCATCTGGCCCTGGCCACCATGGACCGGGGCGACGTGGTCCTCGTGCCCAACCCCAGCTATCCCATCCATATCTACGGCCCGGTGATTGCCGGGGCGGACATCCGCCACGTGCGGATGACGCCGGGGGTGGATTTCTTCGACGAACTGACTCGGGCCATCCGCGAGATGTACCCCCGGCCGAAGATGCTCATCATCAATTTCCCGAGCAATCCGACCACCCAGTGCGTGGAGCTGGATTTTTTCGAGAAGGTGGTGGCGATCGCCAAGGAATTCGGCATCCTGGTGGTGCATGACCTCGCCTACGCCGACATCGTTTTCGATGGCTGGAAGGCGCCCTCGATCCTGCAGGTTCCCGGCGCCAAGGACGTGGCGGTGGAGTTCTTCACCCTCTCCAAAAGCTACAACATGGCGGGTTGGCGGGTGGGCTTCATGGTCGGCAATCGCAAACTGGTGGCCGCTCTGGCGCGCATCAAGAGCTACCATGATTACGGCACCTTCACTCCCATCCAGGTCGCGTCCATCGTGGCCCTCGAGGGCCCGCAGGATTGTGTGCAGGAGATTGCGGCGACCTACCAGAAGCGGCGGGACGTGCTGGCCAAGGGCCTGATCGAAGCGGGGTGGCCGGTGGACGTGCCCAAGGCCAGCATGTACATCTGGGCCAAGATTCCCGAGGCCTATCGGGCCCAGGGTTCTTTGGAGTTCGCCAAGAAAATCCTGGCGGAGGCCAAGGTGGCGGTGAGCCCCGGGATCGGGTTTGGCGAATATGGCGACGACCACGTGCGCTTCGCCCTGATCGAGAACGAGGCGCGGATCCGCCAGGCGGTACGGGGCGTCAAGGATATGTTGAGAAAGGATGGGTTGCGATGAGCGGAAAGCCGGAGTTGCGCGTGGCCACACCCCAGCCGGATAGCGAGGCTCTCAAGTTGCGGCAGCCGGTTCGCAAGGCCGACAAGCTCGCCAACGTCTGCTACGACATCCGGGGGCCGGTCCTGGCCGCCGCCAAGCAGATGGAGGACGAGGGACACAAGATCATCAAGCTCAACATCGGCAACCTCGCCGCCTTCGGCTTCGATGCGCCGGAAGAGATCCAGCTCGACATGATCCGCAACCTGCCCAACGCGGCGGGGTATTCCGATTCGAAAGGCATTTTCGCTGCACGCAAGGCGATCATGCATTACACCCAGCAGAAGCAGATTCGCGGCGTCACGCTGGAGGACATCTACGTGGGCAACGGGGTGTCGGAACTCATCGTGATGGCGATGAACGCGCTCCTCAATCCGGGGGACGAAGTGCTCGTGCCGGCGCCGGACTATCCTTTGTGGACCGCCGCCGTGAGCCTCTCGGGAGGAACGCCGGTCCATTACCTCTGTGACGAATTGGCGGGTTGGCTGCCCGATCTGGACGACATCCGGGGCAAGATCACGTCCCGCACTCGGGCCATCGTCATCATCAATCCCAATAATCCGACGGGGGCACTCTATCCGGATGCCATCCTGCAGGGCATGGTGGATCTCGCTCGTCAGCACGGGCTGATCCTCTACGCCGACGAGGTCTATGACAAGGTCCTCTATGACGGGGCAACCCACACCTCCGTGGCGGCGCTGTCGGAGGATGTCCTGACCATCGTCTTCAACGGTTTGTCGAAGAACTACCGCTCCTGTGGCTACCGTGCTGGCTGGATGGTCGTGTCGGGGGACAAGCGCCACGCCCAGGATTACATCGAGGGGCTGAACATGCTGGCCTCGATGCGCCTGTGCGCGAACGTGCCTGGCCAGTACGCCATCCAGACCGCCCTGGGCGGCTACCAGAGCATCGACGATCTGGTGGCCGAAGGGGGCCGCATGCGCCGCCAGCGGGACCTGGCCCACGCCCTCATCACCGCGATTCCCGGGGTGTCCTGCGTCAAACCCCAGGCGACGCTATACATGTTTCCTCGGCTCGATCCCAAGGTCTATCCGATTGCCGATGACCAGGAGTTCATCGCCGAACTTTTGCGGGAGGAGCGAGTGCTGCTGGTGCAGGGCAGCGGCTTCAACTGGCCCGATCCCGACCACTTCCGCCTGGTCTTCCTCCCCCACGAAGACGACCTGCGGGATGCCATTGCCCGCATCGCCCGCTTTCTGGCCAATTACCGCAAGCGCCACGGAACCTGACCGTTGGCGGGCCCGGAATGTTCGGACCGCCGTCTCCTGATCTCACCTGAACCTCTCATTCGACTCAGACCATGAAACCCATCAACGTTGGACTTCTCGGCATCGGTACCGTCGGTGGCGGCACCTTTACCGTCCTCAATCGCAACGAGGCGGAAATCACCCGCCGGGCCGGCCGGCCGATCCGCATCACCGCCGTGGCCGACAAAAACCTGGAACTCGCCCGTCGGGTCACCGAGGGCACGGGCGCCCGGGTGACCGATGACGCCTATGCTGTCGTGCGGGATCCGGACATCGACATCGTCGTGGAACTCATCGGTGGCTACGGCGTGGCGAAGGAACTGGTGCTCGCCGCCATCGAGCATGGCAAGCACGTAGTCACAGCCAACAAGGCGCTCCTGGCGGTGCATGGCAATGAGATTTTCGCCGCCGCCCAGAAAAAGGGCGTGATGGTGGCTTTCGAAGCCGCCGTGGCCGGTGGCATTCCCATCATCAAGGCGTTGCGGGAGGGCCTCTCGGCAAACCGGATCCAGTGGATTGCCGGGATCATCAACGGCACCACCAACTTCATCCTCTCCGAGATGCGCGACAAGGGCCTGCCCTTTGCCGACGTCCTCAAGGAAGCCCAGGCCCTGGGCTACGCCGAGGCGGACCCGACCTTCGACATCGAGGGGGTGGACGCGGCCCACAAGGCCACCCTCATGGGCTCCATTGCCTTCGGCGTGCCCATTCAGTTTGAGCGCGCCCACATCGAGGGGATCAGCAAGCTCGAGGCCGCGGACATCCAGTACGCCGAGCAACTGGGATACCGGATCAAGCTCCTGGGGATTGCCAAGCTGCGCCAGGACGGCTTCGAGCTGCGGGTGCACCCCACGCTGATTCCCGCCAAGCGCTTGCTCGCCAACGTGGAGGGCGCCATGAACGCCGTGCTCGTGCAGGGCGACGCCGTGGGGGCTACGCTCTACTACGGCAAGGGCGCGGGGGCCGAGCCGACCGGAAGCGCCGTCATCGCAGATCTGGTGGATGTGACGCGGCTCCACACCGCCGACCCCGAGCATCGCGTGCCGCATCTGGCTTTCCAGCCCGATCAGCTCAAGGATCTCCAGGTCCTGCCGATGGGGGAATGCGTCACGTCCTATTACCTGCGTCTGCGGGTTCAGGACAAGCCAGGGGTGCTGGCCGACATCACCCGGATCCTGGCGGACAAGACCATTTCGATCGATGCCATGCTGCAGCGGCAACCGGGAGAAGGTGAGGCCCAGACGGACATCATCATCCTCACCCACGTGACCGTCGAGAAGAGCATGAACGCCGCCATCGGCGAGATCGAAGCCCTGCCGGCCGTGCTGGGCAAGGTCATCCGTCTGCGTCGGGAGGAGTTGGCCTGATCGCCCCATCCATTTCACCAGGAGCGAAGCGATGGGCATGTTCGGCAGGAAAGAAGCGACAAGGGATTTGCGGGTTGTCGAGACCCACGACCAGATGGCCGCATTGAGGGAAGAGCTGGCGGCCGCCCAGGCCGAGATCGCTGAACTGCGCGAGGAAAACGAGCGTCTGCGCGAGGATGCCAGCACCGTTGGGCGGGTGATCCAGCAAATGTCCCTTTTTGGCGATTCTCTGGGCAGTGCTCAGACGTCCCTCGCCGCGATGGCGGTGATCCTGCGGGATGAAAAGGGCCGAGCGGTGGAGGCGGCCGAGGTGTCTACCTTGAGCAGCCATGCCACCACCGAGATTGCCCAGAGCCTGCGGCGGCTGGCCGACGATTCGGCCGCCTCGGCCGGCGAGGTCGAGGTCTTGGCCCAGCGGGCGCGGGAGATCACCTCCATCGTGCAACTCATCAACGAGATCGCCGACCAGACCAACCTTCTGGCCCTCAACGCGGCGGTGGAGGCCGCCCGTGCCGGGGAGGCAGGGCGTGGCTTTGCCGTGGTGGCCGACGAAGTGCGCAAGCTGGCCGAGCGGACCTCCAGGGCCACCAAGGACATTACCGGTCTGGTATCGCGGATTCGAGAGGATTCCGCTCAGGCCAAGGCGGCCATGGAAAAACTCGCCCAGGCCTCGAGCCAGTACAGCGAGCGCGGTGAAAAGGCCACCCAGGACATGGCCCGTTTGACCGGTTTGTCCCGCCAGATGGAAGGGGTGATTGCCGCGGGGGCGTTGCGCAGCTTTGCCGAAGTGGCCAAGATTGACCACATCGTCTTCAAATTCCGCATCTATCTTGCCATTTTCGGCGTGATCGACCTCAACCCGGCGGATATCTCCTCCCACCGCACCTGTCGGCTGGGCAAGTGGTATTACGAAGGTGAGGGCCGGGCTTGTTTCAGCAAGCTTTCAGGATTCCGCGAGATCGAAAGCCCCCATGCCGAGGTGCATCGTCATGGCGTCAAAGCACTGGAATGCTACCAGGAAGGTTTGGCCGAGGATACCCTGGCCCACCTCGAAGCTATGGAGCGGGCAAGCCTGGCGGTGCTTGATAATCTTCAGCGGATGGAGGACGTGGCCGCCTCCGATCCGGCGGTTTTGTGCCACGGGCCGAATCCGCACCGAGGCCATTGACGGCGGGGAGGGCCCCGCCATGTCGTTTCATTTCTGACTCACGATCGATATGCGCTATCTCTCCACCCGGGGCCAGTCTCCTGCACTACCGTTCTGCGACATCCTCCTCGGCGGGCTTGCCCCCGACGGCGGCCTCTACCTGCCCGAGTCCTATCCCAGGATCGGGCAGGCGGAGCTCGACGCCTGGCGGTCGCTCTCTTACGCCGATCTCGCCTTCGCCATCCTATCGCGCTTCATCGACGACATTCCGCCGGCCGATCTCAAGGCGTTGTGTGACAAGACTTACCGGGCCGAGGTTTATTGTCATGCCCGCCCAGGGGACGACCCGGCCGACATCACCCCCGTCCATTGGCTGGAGCCGGGCAAGCTGGCGTTGGTCGAGCTGTCGAACGGCCCTACCCTGGCCTTCAAAGACATGGCCATGCAGCTCCTGGGCAACCTCTTCGAATACGTGCTGGACCAGCGCGGCGAGGAGATCAACATCCTGGGCGCGACGTCGGGCGATACGGGTTCGGCGGCGGAATACGCCATGCGCGGCAAGCACGGTGTGCGGGTCTTCATGCTCTCGCCCCACGGCCTGATGAGCCCCTTCCAGCGGGCCCAGATGTACTCACTGCAGGATCCAAATATCTACAACATCGCCGTGCGCGGAATGTTCGACGACGCGCAGGATGTGGTGAAGGCCGTCTCCAATGACGCTGCTTTCAAGGCCCAATACAAGATCGGCGCGGTGAATTCCATCAATTGGGCGCGGGTCGCCGCCCAGATCGTCTATTACTTCAAGGCCTACCTCGCCGCCACGTCATCCAGCGACCAGCAGGTGGCCTTCGCCGTGCCGTCGGGCAACTTCGGCAACATCTGCGCCGGCCACATTGCCCGCATGATGGGGTTGCCCATTGCCCAGCTGGTGTGTGCCACCAACGAAAATGACGTGCTGGACGAGTTCTTCCGCACCGGGGTGTATCGCCCGCGCAAGACCGCCGAGACCTACGCTACCTCCAGCCCCTCGATGGACATCTCCAAGGCCTCGAATTTCGAGCGCTTCGTGTTCGATCTGGTAGGGCGAGACCCGGCGACGGTGCGGGAATTGTGGGCCAAGGTCGATGCCGGAAGCGCCTTCGATCTGCGCGATACGCCGCACTGGGCGCGGCTGGCCGAGTTTGGCTTCGCCTCGGGGTGCAGCAGCCATGCCGATCGCCTGGCGACGATCCGCGCGACCTTCGAGCGCTACGGCGTGATGATCGACACCCACACCGCCGATGGCCTCAAGGTGGCTCAGGAACATCGGGTTGAGGGCATTCCGATGCTCGTTCTGGAAACGGCGCTGCCGGCCAAGTTCGAGGCCACCATCCGCGAGGCCCTCGGGCGCGAGCCGGAGCGCCCGGCGGATCTGGCCAACATCGAATCCCTGCCCCAGCGCTGCGAGGTGATGGCGGTCGATACGGCGGCGATCAAGGCCTATCTGGCCCGGGAGATTGAAGGCGGTCAGTGACCCGCGCGGTCAGGGAGACCTGCCGCGCCGCATGGTCGATATTTCCTGGGTCGATAGCCCGCTCGAACGCACCACCGCCCTCACGGATGCGCTGCTCGCCCTGCTTGCACTCGGCCTGTCCTGGCGTGGACGCCGCGCTTTACGCCGGCCTGGTGTGCGGGGAGGGCTATGGTCAGCGGCGCTCTTTTCCATGGGGGTCGGCGCCGGGTTGGGAGCCGTCGCCCATGGGCTGAAATGGCCGGCGGGGGACCTCGCCGCGTGGTGGCACGGCATCCACCTTGCCCTCGGACTCACCGCATCTTTCTTCGTTGGCGCCGCCATTGCGCTGCAGATCCTGGGCGGCGCTGTGCAGGCTGCGGCCTGGTCGCTTGCGGCGTTTCGGCCCGTCGATCACAACGGGCTATTTCATCTCGTGCAGATGGTCGGGGCCGGCGTACTGGTCGTGGGCCTGGGGCGGTCGGCTAGAGGTAGATCACGGCCGGGAAGACCGTGAGGGCGACAAGATAGACCAGCCATTCGAGGTTGCGGCGGGCCAGAAAACCAGTGAAATGAAGAATCAGAATCGTCAGGGCTACGACATAGTAGAGGGCAAACAGCATGCGCGGGGCTCCGGACGGTTCGTGGCAGTCTTATATCGCTCGGGGGGGCGCAACACAAGCTACGGGCCGCTCATTCCTCGACGTGGCGCAGGGACAGGTCGATGGCCCGCACGTCCTTGGTCAGGCTGCCGATGGAGATCCGGTCCACGCCGGTCTCTGCGATGGCCCGCACTCGGTCCAGATTCACCCCGCCGGAGGCTTCCAGGGCCGCCCGGCCGGCGGTGATTCGAACCGCATCGCTCATCTGCTCCAGGGTCATGTTGTCCAGCAGGATCATGGTGGCGCCGGCCTGGAGGGCTTCCTCCAGCTGATCGAGGCTTTCCACTTCGACCTGGATGAACACGTTGGACGGGGCGATTTTTCGGGCGGACTCGAGCGCCAGCGTGATGCTGCCGGCGGCTATGATGTGGTTTTCCTTGATCAGGATTCCGTCGTACAGGCCGAGCCGGTGATTCGTGCCCCCCCCCACGGTGACCGCATATTTCTGGGCGAGGCGCAGGCCAGGCAGGGTCTTGCGCGTATCGACGATGGCCGCGCGGGTGCCGGCGACAGCCTCAACGTAGCGACGGGTGAGGGTGGCGGTGCCGGAGAGGAGTTGCAGGAAATTGAGCCCCGAACGCTCGGCGGTCAGCAAGGCCCGGGCCGTGGCCATGACATCGCATAGCACGGCGCCGGCTTCGACGTGGTCGCCGTCCTGGACCCGCCACAGGACCGCGGCGGAAGGGTCGATGGCCTCGAAGGCGGCGTCGAACCAGCCGGTGCCGCAGATCACCGCCGCCTCCCGAGTGATCACCCGCCCACGGGCGGCAATATTCTCGGGAATCAGCCTGGCGGTCAGGTCTCCCGTTCCGATGTCCTCGGCGAGGGCGGCGGCGACCGTGCGCTGAATTTCGACGCGGAGCTGTTCGGGCTGGATCATGGTGGCGGAGGAAAAGCCGAGGAGGCGCCCATTCTAGCATCGCCATCCAGCCCGGGACCCTCGTCGGGAGGCGGTTCAGGCTTGCGTTACGGGCGTCAGCGCTGACTGAAGCACTCTGTGAAATGACGCGCCCGCAGCGCGTCGGCGCGGTTGTTTGCGGCTTGTCCGCCGGGGCCCCGGGCATGGCGGCGGCTGTGTTCCTCGTGGCGCTCGGCGTCGGCGAGGTAAGCGTCGCAGCGTGCCTGATGTTCCCGGCGCTCCTGATTGCGGCGCTCGGCCGCGAGATTCGCGGCCCGCCGACGTTCGGCCCACTCCCCATCGAGGTGGCGGGCCGCCTTTTCGTCCGCGTCGGCCCGCTGGCGCGCCGCCGCCTGGGCCTCCGCGCCAGGTTGATCGACGCGGATCGCGGCGGGCCCGCCCGCCCCGGGGCAGGGGGATTCCTGGTAGCTCGTGCCACCCCCCGCCTGGGGGCACTTGTAGATCTCGGCCAGGCCCGGCACTGGATTCAGAATCAAACCCAGCAGCCCGGCAAACAGTTGCCAGCCTGAAATCGGATGTGGGCACATGGAAGCAGCCAAATAAATGACATGGGAATTGTAGCGGGTGGCTGGGAATTTGAGAAATCGCCGAACCACAGGGCAATCTGCGGGGGCGTTCGGGGGAATTGCCGCGGGTTTTCGGCGCTAATCCGGCCGGCACCGTACTGGGGGTGGGGCGATACTCCCCTCAACCCTCCCCAAGCTCGTCGAGGCTTGGGAGCGTATGCCAATCAACCCGGGAGTCGGCTTTGGCCGAAGAAAGCGATCTCGAAAAGACGGAAGCCCCATCCCAACGGCGCCTGGAGCAGGCGCGCGAGGAGGGCCAGGTTCCCCAGTCGAGGGAACTCTCCACCTTTCTGGTGATGATGGCCGGGGTGGCCGGACTGTGGGTGATGGGCCATTGGGTGGCGGATCGGCTCTTCGGTCTGATGAAACGGGGGCTCAGTTTCGATCGGGCGGAGGCCTACGATGGCGCGGCAATGCTGGCGAGCTTCAGCCACCTCTTCTCCGACGCGCTCCTCACCCTGCTCCCGCTCTTTCTCATTCTTCTGATCGCCGCCGTCTCGGCGCCGGTTCTCCTCGGTGGCGCCGTGTTCTCACCCAAAGTGCTGAGCGCCGACCTGACGCGGCTGGATCCACTCAAGGGCTTCGAACGGATGTTTTCCGTGCATGGGCTCGCCGAAATGGTCAAGGCGATCCTCAAGTCCATCCTGGTGGGCGGGATCGGCGCCTGGGCGATCTGGCGGGAAAAGGATCATCTCTTCGCCCTGATGCGCGAACCGCTGGAGACCGGGATGCCGGACTTCGCCGGGACCATTCTCTTCTCCAGCCTCCTGGTCGTGACCAGCCTCGGCCTTCTGGCCCTGATCGATGTGCCCTTCCAGCTCTGGCAGTACCACTCCAAGCTCAAGATGTCGAAAGAAGAGCTCAAGCAGGAAATGAAGGAGCAGGAGGGGGATCCCCAGATCAAGGCCCGCATCCGCTCCATGCAACGGGAAATGGCGCGGCGGCGGATGATGGAGGCGGTGCCCAAGGCCGACGTGGTGGTGACCAACCCAACCCACTACGCCGTGGCCCTCAAATATGACGCCGAGCGCATGGGGGCTCCGGTGGTGGTGGCCAAGGGCCTCAATCTCGTGGCGCTGCGCATCCGCGAACTGGCCAAGGAACACGAGGTGCCGGTGCTCGAGGCGCCGCCGCTGGCCCGGGCGCTCTACGCTCACTGCGAGCTGGAGCAGGCCATCCCCGCGACCCTCTACACGGCGGTGGCCGAGGTAATGGCCTACGTCTTCCAGCTCAACCATTGGCTGGCCGCCGGGGGCCTGCCGCCAGAACTGCCCGCCGACCTGCCGGTTCCCCCGGACCTTGACCCCGCCACTTTGGCTGACGCCCCAACCTGACCGGCCTGACGACTCATGAACAACGTCTTCAATCTCCGGGCCTTGCTCTCGCCCCAGAACCTCCGCCAGATCGCCGCACCGCTCCTGATCGTGATGATCTTGAGCATGATGGTGCTGCCGCTGCCCACCTTCCTGCTCGACGTGTTCTTCACCTTCAACATCGCCGTGGCGGTGATGGTCATGCTGGTGTCGATGTATACCCGGAAGCCCCTGGATTTCTCTGTTTTTCCCACCGTGTTGTTGGTGACCACGCTGCTGCGCCTGTCCCTGAACGTGGCCTCCACCCGGGTGGTCCTTCTCGAAGGACATGCCGGACCCGATGCGGCGGGCAAGGTGATCGAAGCCTTTGGCCACTTCCTGGTGGGGGGCAACACGGCGGTAGGGCTGGTGGTGTTCGTGATCCTCACAGTGATCAACTTCGTGGTGATCACCAAGGGCGCGGGGCGGATCGCCGAGGTGTCGGCCCGCTTCACCCTGGACGCGATGCCCGGCAAGCAGATGGCCATCGACGCCGACATGAACGCCGGCCTCATCGACGACAAGGAGGCCAAGCGCCGGCGGGGCGAGATCGCCGCCGAATCGGACTTCTACGGCGCCATGGACGGTGCCTCGAAGTTCGTGCGGGGCGATGCCGTGGCGGGCATCCTCATCATGCTCATCAACGTGATCGGCGGCCTCATCGTCGGGGTCATGCAGCATGACATGGGCTTGGGCGAGGCCGCCCACAACTACACCTTGCTGACCATCGGCGACGGCCTGGTGGCGCAGATTCCCGCCCTCATCATTTCCGTCGCGGCGGGCATGGTGGTCTCCCGGGTTGGGGATGAAGGCGACGTGGGCGGGCAGATCATCAGCCAGCTCTTCGCCAATCCCCAGGTGATGATGATCACCGCCGCCATCATGGGCGTGCTGGGCCTGATCCCCGGGATGCCGAACCTCGTGTTCATCCTCCTCGCGACCGCCTTCGCCATCATCGGCTGGCGGCGCAGCCAGAAGCTTGCTGAGCTGGCCGCTGAGGCTCCGCAGCCGGAGGAGCGGGCCAAAGTGGCGGCCGCCCAGGCCCAGGCGGAGAGCCAGGAGGCCAGTTGGTCGGACGTTACGCCGGTGGATGTGCTGGGCCTGGAAGTCGGCTACCGTCTCATCCCGATGGTGGATAAGGGCCAGGATGGCGAACTGCTCAAGCGGATCCGCGGGCTACGTAAGAAATTCGCCCAGGACGTGGGCTTCCTGGCCGCGCCGGTGCACATCCGGGACAACCTGGAATTGAAGCCCAATGCCTACCGGATTGCCCTGAAGGGCGTCGAGATCGGCAGCGGCGAGGCCTACCCCGGTCAATATCTGGCCATCAACCCGGGGCGGGTGAGCGGCAAGCTGAGCGGCCGCGAAACCAAGGACCCGGCCTTCGGCCTGCCGGCGATCTGGATCGACGCCGGCCAGCGCGAGCAGGCCCATGCCCTGGGATACACGGTGGTGGATGCCAGCACGGTGGTTGCGACCCACCTGAATCATCTCATCCTCCAGCACGCCGCCGAGCTTTTGGGGCGGCAGGAAACCCAGGCCCTGCTCGATCACATCGGCAAGGAGGCGCCCAAGCTGGTGGAGGACCTGGTGCCCAAGCAGCTCGCCCTGGCGACGGTCCAGCGCGTACTCCAGAGCCTGCTGGAGGAGGGCGTCAATATTCGGGACATGCGGACCATCATCGAGGTTCTGGCGGAACACTCGGCGCGGGTCCAGGATCCCCTCGAACTCACCAGCCGGGTGAGGCAGGCCCTTGGCCGGGCCATCCTCCAGGGGCTCTTCCCGGGCAATGCGGAGGTCCAGGTGATGGCTCTCGATCCGGGGCTGGAGCGCATCCTCCTCCAGGCGGTGGCGACGGGTGGGGGCGAGGGCGGGGCCATCGAGCCGGGGCTGGCCGACGGGCTTCTGCGCCGCACTGCCGAGCTGGCCCAGCGTCAGGAGGACATCGGGCTGCCCCCTGTGCTCCTTGTGCCCCCCGCGCTGCGCTGGCTGCTTTCCCGCTTTCTGCGCCGGGCCGTGCCCAACCTAAAGGTGATCGCCAATTCCGAGGTGCCCGACACGCGCATGATCCGGGTCACGAGCATGGTCGGCGCCGCCTGAGGCGTTCGCGGCCCGTCAGGCGGTTCCTACACACGGCGGGGAGCGTGGCTGACAGGCGGACCGGTCCGTAGCGGCTGTAATGGGGGCATACCTCAGGGAGGCCCGCCATGCCAGATGATTTCCAGATCCCGTCGCCGGTTTCAGGGTTCCATATCCACTTCCAGGAGCAAGCGCGAGAACGCGCCCATGAGCTCCGGCGGGGCCGAGCGCTCGGCGCCGAAGCGCAGCAGGAGCTCGTCGTCCCCCGAGGTCGCGTAGCCCATCGACCAATCGTTGAAGCGCCGCGGGCCGGGGGCCGGCCCATCCAGCAGGACGATCATGCCCGCATGGCGAGGGTCCTTCCGCAGCGATGCGGTCAGTGCGGCAATGCTGCGCTGGGGGCCTTCCACGTATTGCAGGAAGCGCCAGCCGTCAAAGACCAGGACACCGGTGATGTCCAGCGCCCGATTGCGGCTGCGGGCCACCCGCACGATGTCCACCACGCAGCCAGGTCCGAATCCCGGAGCGATGATGCTGGTGTAAAGCAGGTGGTGAAGCGCGTCCATGGGCGGGCCTTGGCGTTGCGGGGTGGCTGCACTCTAGTGGGAAAGGGCCCGGGGGAAAATGTCAAAAGACATGGGCGCGGCGGGGGGGATCAAGTCCTGGGCCGGGATTGGGAGGGACAGCCATGAGCGGCTCGACCGACTGTGATGAGTGTCCCCTGCGCCGGCATGCGGGTTTCCAGTCCAATTCGCCGGCGGAGCTGGCTTTCATCCAGGAATTTCGCGAGCGGGAACGCAGTATCGGCGCGGGGATGCCCATTCTGAGGGAGGGCGACACGTCCGACCGCCTGTTCACCCTGCGTGCTGGCTGGGCGTTTCGCCATCGCACCCTCCCGGATGGGCGCCGGCAGATCCTCAACTTTCTCCTGCCGGGGGATTTCATCGGCCTGCAATCGGAGATCTCGGGGCGCTCTCCCCATGGGGTGGAGGCCCTGACTTCCGTTCGCCTGTGCGAGTTCTCTCGGGACGGACTGTGGGAACTCTACCGCCGCTTTCCCAGCCTGGGCTATGACATCACCTGGCTGGCCTCCCACGAAGAATGGATCGTGGATGAGAACCTCCTCACCACCGGGCGCCGCTCGGCCATGGAGCGGGTGGCGATGATCCTGGTCCACCTCGCCCGGCGGGCCGAGAGTGTCGGCGAAGGGGGGTCGGAGGGGATCGTGTTTCCGCTCACCCAGCAGCATCTGGCCGACGCCCTGGGACTTTCCCTGGTCCACACCAACAAGACCCTGCGGCGCTTGCAAGCCCTCGGCCTCCATGAAATGGCCGGGGGCCGCCTCCGACTGAGGGATCCGCGGGCGCTCCAGCGGATCGCCGAATATTACGCCCAGCCCCTGAAAAGCCGCCCGCTCATCTGATCGGACGCGGGCCCGCTGCCTCTGCGGATTCCGAGCAGAAAAGGAGAAGATCGAACCATGAAAGTCTACCAATGTACCCATTGCGGTCAGGGCGTCTATTTTGAGAACACCCATTGCCAGGCCTGCGGGAGCGCCCTGGGTTACGTCCCGGAAATGGACGCGATGGTGGCCTTTGATACACCCCGGGCGGACGGCCTGTGGCCGCCTTTGGGTGAGGACGGCGAGTGGCGCCCCTGCGACAACTATGTTGGCCATCAGACTTGCAACTGGATGGTGGCGGCCGACGAGGCCGGGGGACTTTGCGCTTCTTGCCGCCATACCGAAGTCCTGCCGCCTCTGGAGAGGCCGGGCATGATCGCCGCCTGGGCGCGGATCGAGGGCGCAAAGCGGCGCATGCTTCACACCCTGGATCGCCTCGCCCTGGCGCACCCAAACCTTGCCGAGGACCCCGATGGCGGCTTGCGGTTCCACTTTCTCACCCAGAAAGCCACGCCCCACAAGGTTTTGACCGGCCACGACACCGGGTTGATCACCCTGAGCGTGGAGGAGGCGGAAGATGCGACCCGCGAGGCCCGCCGTACCGCCCTGGGCGAACCCTACCGGACCCTCCTCGGCCACTTTCGCCACGAGATCGGCCATTTTTACTGGGATCGCCTGGTCGCGCCCGGCCCCTGGCTCGCGCCGTTTCGGGAGCTGTTCGGCGACGAGCGGGCGGACTACGCTTTGGCTCTGAAACGCTACTACGACAACGGCCCGGCCGAGGACTGGTCGTCCCGATTCGTGAGCGCCTACGCCAGCAGCCACCCTTGGGAGGACTGGGCGGAAACCTGGGCCCATTACCTGCACATTATCGATGGCCTGGAGACCGCGCAGGCGTGGGGGGTTTGCCTCGCATCTAGCCCTCACAATCCCGCCGACCCCGCGCAACCCCAGGATGGAGAGGCCTTCATTGGACGCCTGCGGGGCGACTGGCTGCCCTTGTCGCGCTTTCTGAATAGCATGAATCGCAGCCTGGGCCACCCTGACGCCTATCCCTTCGTCCTCGCCGAGCCGGTGGTGGGCAAGCTACAGTTCGTCCATCGGCTTTGCCGGGCGGCCGGGGACCTTGCCTGGACGTCATGGCCCCCACCCGATCCGGCCTGACCGGGCCGCCGAGCTTCCTCCCCAGTCCGTCGGAACGGCGATTGCTTGACCCTCATCAACGGTCGCCGCGGGGACCCCGTGGAGATCGGATCGCCTTGAAAAATCAAGGTTCTGGCGAGGTGCTGGCGGTGTCGCGGACACGACAAAGCGCCTCATAAGCAATGCGGGCAGGGTGAGCGAATGGGTGAAATGGTCGAGGTGGCGGACCGCAGCGGGCAGTGGGTGCGGGTCGGTGACATGGTGCGGGTCCTGGCCGTGAGTCCGGGTGCTGATCTGGATGACGATGAGCGGGAAATGATCGAGTTCATGGTGGGCTCGATCTGCGAGGTTGAGCGTATCGATCATGCCGGGCGGGCTTGGGTCACCATGTGGTGGAGTTGTGGCGATGGCACGGCTGCCACCAGTGTCGGTCTGGCCCCCGGGGAGATGGAAAAGGTGGCGACGCCGCCTGTGCGCTCCCATTGATGGGACCAAACCCATCTGCATGGCCGTCATTTATGCCAAAGCATTGACCAATCGATGGGCTGGCAATGCCCATGAATGGGGCGTTTCGGTGGATTGAGCGGGCCGTTGCGGTGCATGCGGCCTGCCTCTTGCTTCGCACTGGCAATGAGCGGCCTGCCGGGGTAATCTAAGCCGTTTTGGTAAGCGGGCTTCGGTTCTGTTCGTGATTTTCCTGTTTCTACCAGCACTTCCCGCCAGACAGCATCGGGAAGTGAATTCGCCCATTTCAAATGGGGCCGCCGGCGCGCGGGAGTTGTGGCGTCGGAGGCAAGCCCCATGAGCAACATGTTGCGATTTGTCGCCCACTGCCGGGACGAAAGCGTGGTGGGGATGGAGGTCCTCAACCTCCATGCCCCGAATACCAAGGTGCTTCTTGGCAAGACCCCGGACGAAGCCCGGCGCCTGGCCCCCATCCTGTTCGGATTCAGTGGCCGCACCCATGAGGAGGCGGTCACGGCGGCTTGCCGCGCGGCCCAGGGCCTCCCCGCCCCCGAGGGCGAGGCGGCGGTCCGGGTGGAGCGGGCGGTGGCGGCCGAAATGGCCCAGGGCCACCTTTGGCGCCTGTTGCTGGATTGGCCACCGCTTTTCGGCCATGCCGGACCCCGTCATCGCTTTGCCCAGCTTCACCGCCGACTGGCCCTGTTGCGGTCCACCCCGGAGGCCTATCTGGTGGGTGGCGAACTGCTGGATCTGGTGGCCAATGAGCTCCTTTCCGGTTTTTTCCGCGCCATGCGGGAGCCGTCGACCCTTGGGGAGTTCGTCGCCATGGCCCGGCGCGGCGGCACCATCGGCATGACCCTCGCGGATGTGGTGGAGTTGGGGGCCTTCATTCCCGACGTTTCGATCTGCGCGCCCCTCCTTCCCGCCTTGTCCGGCGCACAGTGGGCCGAGGGGCTGGGAGGCATTCCGGATGTCGCCTTTTGTGCTGCGCCCACCTGGCAGGGCGAGGCCTGCGAGACGGGTCCGCTGGCGCGCCATCCGGCATCGCCCTTGGTTGGCAAGGTCATGGCGCAAGGCCATCGGGTAGCGGCGCGCCTGTTTGCCCGAGTGGTCGATCTGGGCGACTGCGCGAGTCGTCTCCGCCACCCTTTGCCGCTGGATCTCCCGCCTTTGGTGGACGCCGCACCCCTCGGTCCGCAGGCCGGGGTGGCCCGGGTGGCGGCGGCCAACGGCGTGGTCCTCCACGCGGTCCGCCTGGAAGAAGGACGCATCGCCGACTACGCGGTGATCCGGCCGGCGGCCTGGAACTATCACCCCGACGGCCCGTTCATGCGGGAGGTGATCGGGCGTCCTGCGCCGGATCGGGCCTTTACCCTCCTTAGCCTGAAGGCCCTGGTACTGGCCCTGGATCCGGCGGAAGCCTACGAGGTGGAAGTCAGATTCGCCGACCGGGACGAGGAACACGGGGAAACTTCGCCCGCCGGGGCCGGGGATGCATGAGATGGCGCTGGCGGAGGAAGTTCGGCGCATTGTCGAAGACGCGGCGCATGCCCAATCCGGGGAGAAGGTGACGGGCGTGGTCCTCGAAATCGGGGAGCTGGCCAGCGTGGAAGTCGAGGCCTTGAGCTTCTGCCTGGATTTGGCTCTCCACGGAGGGGTCGCCGAGGGTGCGGCCCTCGAAATCGAGACCGTCCCGGGGGAGGGAATCTGCCCGGGCTGCGGCGCCCGTGTGCCGCTCCATACGCGCCTGGATCCCTGTGTTCGCTGCGCCAGTTACGGCGTGAGGCCCGTGGCGGGCACCTCCATGCGGGTCAAAGCTGTGGAGATCGCGTGACAATGCATGCGGCGGCGCAGCTAATAGAAGCGTACAATGAAAAAAGAATCTCCGTCCCTGCGCGCAAGGCTAGGGAGGCCAGTGTGTGTACCGTTTGTGGCTGTGGAGGAGCAAGGCCCCAGATCGGCGGTCCCGCGCCGAGGGGGAAGGGCAGCCTGGAATCCCGCACACAGGCGTGGCAGCCCCGTTCGGATGGGACGATTTCCCTGATGCAGCACCGCTCGCCCCCTCTTTCTCCTGCCGTTGAGGCCGGTCGCCGCGTGGTGGACCTTGAGCGCGCCATTCTTGGCCGCAATGACGCCCAAGCCCAAAAAAACCGCCAAGTGCTGGCTGATTTACGCATCCGCGCGATCAACCTGATGTCCAGCCCTGGCGCCGGAAAGACCAGTTGGCTGGTGAGTACCCTGGAGGCCCTGCCCCGGGAGCCGGCTGCCGCCGTGATCGAGGGCGATCAACAGACTGAACTCGATGCGGAGCGGATCCGCGCCACAGGCGTCCCGGCCGTGCAAATCAACACGGGCAAGGGTTGCCATCTCGACGCGCAGATGGTGGCGGCCGGAATGGCCCGCCTGGACCTCGGCGCTGACAGCTTGCTCTTCATTGAAAACGTGGGAAACCTCGTTTGCCCAGCCGCCTTCGACCTGGGAGAAACGGCGAAAGTGGTCCTGCTGTCCGTCACCGAGGGGGACGACAAACCCCTCAAATATCCGGACATGTTTGCGGCGGCGGATCTGATGGTCGTTACTAAGACGGACCTCTTGCCCTATGTCGATTTCGATCCGCGCAAAGCCCATGCCCTGGCGCGGCGCGTCAATCCTGGTGTTCCCATGCTCCTGACTTCTGCCCGCTGGGGGGAGGGAATGGCGGAATGGCTGGCCTGGCTCGCCGCCTTGCCGCTCACTCCGCAGGCGCGGCTTGAGGAGCAGCACGGTGGATGATCGTTTGCGCCACCTCGAGCGGCGTTACATCCGGGTGCGCGGGGTGGTCCAGGGCGTGGGCTTCCGCCCGTTCGTGTTTCGCCTCGCCCGTGAAATGGGCCTGTCCGGTTGGGTACGCAACGACGGTGGCGGGGTGGAGATCGAAATCCAGGGTTCCCCCGGGAACATTTCTGCCCTGATGGCCCGCATGGTCGGCGAGGCTCCGCCCCTGGCCCGGGTCGATGCGGTGGAAAGCTGCCGCTGTGCCACCGATCCCGAAGACACCGGATTTACCATCGTGGCCAGTGGTGGCGGTGCGATCACCACCGCCGTCAGTCATGACGTGGGGGTTTGCGAGTCCTGCCTGGCGGAGATGTTCAATCCGACCGACCGGCGCTGGCGCTACCCCTTCACCAACTGTACCCAGTGCGGTCCCCGCTACTCCATCACCCGCAGCCTTCCGTATGACCGGGTGAATACGTCGATGGCGTCCTTTCCGCTGTGCAAGGCGTGCCGCGATGAGTATCACGACACCGGCAACCGTCGCTTCCACGCCGAGCCCAACGCCTGCCCCGCCTGCGGGCCCCGCCTGTCGCTCCTGGAGGCTTACGGCGTACGGGTGGTCACCCGGGATCCTCTGGCGGATGCGATGGCCCGCATTCGCGACGGCGAGATCGTTGCGGTCAAGGGCCTCGGCGGTTTCCACCTGATTTGTGACGGCCGCAATCCTGAAGCTGTCGAGCGTCTGCGTAGCCGCAAGGAGCGGGAAGAGAAACCCCTGGCGGTCATGGTGGCCAACGTCGCGTCGGCCCACGCCTGGGGCCGGCTGACCGCCGCGGATGCCGCGCTCCTGGAGTCGCCGGAGCGGCCCATCGTGCTGGTGCCCAAGGCGGACGCGGTGGAGTTCGAGCTTTGCGGGGTCGCCGACGGAATGCCCCGGGTGGGGCTCATGCTCCCCTATGCGCCGCTGCATTACCTCCTCTTCCATGAGGCGGCGGGTCGCCCGGCTGGCACCGACTGGCTGGATCAACCTCAGCCCACCGTGCTGGTGTGCACCTCCGCCAACCCCTGCGGCGAGCCCATCGTGGTCGGCAACGCCGAGGCGCTGCGCCGCCTGACCGGGATCGCCGATGCCTTCCTGGTCCATGACCGGGACATCGTGCAGCGCTGCGACGATTCCATCGTGCGCGCCGTCCCCGGGCCCTTTGGCCTGGGGGACCAGATTCAGTTCATCCGCCGGAGTCGGGGCTATACCCCCCGCGCCATTCGTCTCGCGCGCAAGGGGCCGTCGGTCCTCGGCTACGGGAGCTGGCTGAAGAACACGCTCTGTCTCACCCGCGGCGACGAAGCCTTCCTGTCCCAGCATGTGGGGGATCTGGAGACGGCCAGCGCCTGCCTGATGATGGACGACGTGGCCGATCACCTGCGTCAAATCATCGGGGTCCGGCCCGAGGCCGTGGCCTGCGACCTGCATCCGGAATTCCATTCGAGCCAGGCGGCGGCGGGCCTCGCGGAGCACCTCGGGGTGCCCTTGGTGGTGGTCCAGCATCATCATGCTCATGTGGCGGCGGTGATTGCCGAACACCGGTGGACGGGGCCTGTCCTTGGTCTGGCGCTGGACGGCGTGGGGATCGGGACCGACGGGTCGGCGTGGGGCGGTGAATTGCTGAGGGTCGAAGGTGGCAGCTTCGAACGGCTCGCACATCTGCGCCCCCTGAGTCTGCCCGGCGGCGACCGGGCGGCCCGGGAGCCGTGGCGCATGGCGGCCGCGGCCCTTTATCTGCTCGGCGAGGGAGACGACATCGGTCGGCGTTTTGATCGACTGCCGTCGGCCAACCAGCTCAATGATCTCCTCAAGCGGGGCACCAACTGCCCGCAGACCACCAGCATGGGGCGGTGGTTCGACGCGGCGGCAGCGCTCCTGGGCGTGTGTCGCACGGCCACTTTCGAAGGCCAGGCGGCCATGCTCCTGGAAGGTCTGGCCGGGCGCTACGGCTCGGCGCTGCCGGCGCCCGTGGGCTGGCGATTTGATGCCGACGACAATCTTGATCTGTTGCCCCTCCTGGCCTCGCTGATCGATGAGCGTAACCCCGCCCGGGGGGCCGCCGTGTTCCACGCGACCGTTGCCGCGGCCCTGGAAGACTGGGTGGTCCGGGTGGCTCGTGGCACGCAACTCAAGACTCTGGTTCTGGCGGGGGGGTGCTTCGTGAATGAGATCCTCGCCGCGAGCCTGACCCGACGGCTCAGCGCCCGGGGCTTTTCCATCCTCGCAGCCCGTCAGGCGCCGCCCAACGATGGGGGCATCAGTCTCGGCCAGGCTTGGGTGGCCGTCGAGCAACTCTCCTAGGCGGGGCGCCATGTGCCTCGCGGTGCCTGCCCGGGTCGTCGCGCTGGGGGAGGGCCGCCAGGCGGTGGTGGAACTCGACGGGGTGCGCCGGTCGGTGGCGCTGGATCTCCTCGATGACGTCGCCGAGGGCGATTACGTCATCATCCATGTGGGGTTTGCCCTCGCTCGGCTTGATCCCGAGGAGGCCGAGGCCACCCTGCGCCTGATGGCGGCCGGGCGAGAGCCGGGCTGATCGGGCCGTGACGTCCGCCGATCCGCCACTGAATTACCTTTCCGCCTTTCGCGATGGCGCCCTGGCCGCTTCCCTCGCCGAGGCCATTCAAAAGGCGGCGCTTGCCCGTCCCCGCTACGCGTTCATGGAGTTCTGCGGCGGGCACACCCACGCCATCGCCCGGCACGGTTTGGTGGATCTCCTGCCGGCCTCGGTCCGTATGATCCACGGCCCCGGCTGTCCGGTCTGCGTGCTCCCCATCGGCCGCCTCGACATGGCCCTCGATCTGGCACTATCCCAGCCGGGGCTGATTCTGTGCGCGTATGGCGATTGTCTGCGCGTGCCGGCGTCCGGCGGGCGGAGCCTGTTTCAGGCTCGCGCCCAGGGGGCGGACGTTCGAATGGTTTATTCCCCCACGGACGCGCTGGCCTTGGCGCGGACCCATCCGGATCGCCAGGTAGTCTTTCTCGCCATCGGCTTCGAGACCACCACGCCCCCCACGGCGGTGGTCATCCGCGCTGCGGCCCAGGCGGGTCACGCCAATTTCAGCGTCCTGTGCAACCACGTGCTGACCCCCCCCGCCATGGACGCCATCCTGGCCGAGGCTCCGGGCGGGGCGGGGCTGGATGGGCTGGTCGGCCCAGGCCATGTGTCCACCGTGACCGGGAGTGGTGCCTACGAGGCGGTGTCCCGCCGCCACGGCAAGCCCGTGGTGATCGCCGGCTTCGAGCCCCTCGACATTCTGCAGGCCGTGCTGATGCTCCTGCGCCAGGTGAATGCCGGGCGGGCGGAGGTGGAAAACGAGTTCACCCGGGGCGTCACCGCCGCAGGCAATCGCCGGGCCCAGGCCCTGATGGAAGAGGTCTTCAGCCTGCGCGACACCTTCGAGTGGCGGGGTTTGGGTGAAATCCCCCGGTCCGCCCTGGGCATCCACCCCCGCTATGCCCGCTGGGATGCCGAGGCACGATTCAGCCTGCCTTACCGCCCGGTGGCGGACGCCAAGGCCTGCGAGTGCGGGGCCATCCTGCGGGGCGAAAAGGGTCCCACCGATTGCCGTATCTTCGGCACCGCCTGCACGCCGGAAACCCCGGTGGGGGCTTGCATGGTCTCGGCAGAGGGGGCCTGCGCAGCGCACTTTCATTACGGCCGCTTCCGCCCCGCGCCCGTCGCGGCGGCGGGAGCCTGATCCCGTGGCCGGGCCCTCACCCAAATCGGCTTCACGGTGGACCCTGGGCCGGCCCCTGGACCTGCGTCACGGGCGCGTCGAAATGAGCCACGGCGCCGGCGGGCGGGCCACCACCCAACTCGTGGAGACCCTGTTCCAGGCCGCCCTCGGCGAGATGGGGCCCCGGGAGAGCGACGACGGCGCGGTGCTGCCGCCCCTGGCCCCGGGGGAGCGGCTGGTGATGGCCTGTGATGGCCACGTGGTCTCGCCCCTGTTCTTTCCCGGCGGGGATATCGGCTGCCTCGCCGTCCACGGCACCGTGAACGACGTGGCGGTCATGGGGGCTCGCCCCCTGTACCTGACGGCCTCCTTCATCCTGGAGGAGGGGTTTCCCCTCGCGGATCTCCAGCGCATCGTGGCCTCCCTCGCCCGGGCTTCCCGGGACGCTGGGGTCCCGGTGGTGGCGGGGGACACCAAGGTGGTCGAGCGGGGCAAAGGCGACGGCGTGTTCATCGCCACCACCGGCGTCGGAGCCCTGCCGACGGGGCGCAACATCGGGGGGCGGCAGGCCCGGCCGGGGGATGCCATCCTGATCTCCGGAACCCTGGGGGACCACGGCCTGGCGATCCTCGCCCAGCGGGAGCATCTCCAGTTCGCCTCGGAGATCGTCTCCGACACGGCGCCGCTGCATGGCTTGATCGACGCGCTCCTTGCCGCCGCCCCCGGCGTCCATGTGCTGCGGGACCCGACCCGGGGCGGGCTGGCGACCGTCCTGAACGAGATCGCCCGCCAATCCGGCGTGGGCATCGATCTCGACGAGGCCGCCATTCCCGTGCGGGCCGACGTGGCTGCTGCCTGCGAACTCCTCGGGCTCGACCCGCTTTACGCCGCCAACGAAGGCAAGGTGGTGGTGGTGCTGCCGGCCGAGGAAGCGGACGCCGCCCTGACCGCCCTGCGCGGCCATCCCCTTGGCCGCCAGGCCGCGCGGGTCGGCACCGTCATCGAAGACCCCCAGGGATTTGTCCAGATGCGGACCCGGATGGGAGGCCGGCGCCTGGTGGACTGGCTGACCGGCGAGCAGCTTCCGCGCATCTGCTGACCCTGCGGGTCAGAGGCGATCAAAGCCCAGATACCCCGCCATGAAGCGGGCTTTGCCCTCCCGCAAAAAAGCGTCGAAATCCCAGTCCCCGGGCAGGAGGAGGTGAGCGAATTCGGGCCGGAACACATAGGTCTCGGCCTCAAGCGGTTCGCCTGAGGCAGTGCGGATTCTGACGGCCTGGCGCTCATACTGGGCTCCCTCGAACTCATCCAGACGCGGCCAGGCTGCGGCGGGAAGCCCCCGATACAGCACCCCCTCGACCGCGCCCGATGGCGCCGGAACCATGCCCGGGTAAGCCTCACCCCGCACCGGATGCCGCGAAAAATCCGCGAGCCACGCCGGTTCTCCCACCAAGCGCCCGCGCTCCAACCCGCAGACCGCGCTCATGATGTCGTCGCACATCAGGGAACCGTAGGTGAAGCAGTGAAGGCGCATGGGAGGCAGACAGGGTGGTGTTGGCAGCGTTGGGCAGGATTTGAATCCGGGGCGTCCATTCGGATGCCCCGAGACACCCGAGACCGCAGAATGATTGGGTGCCGACCAGTGTAAGCCCTCAAATCTTCAATGGGGCGCTTCTCTCCCCTTCTGGGCATGATGGGTCAGAGCGTCGTAGGAATCCTCAATTCGCACTGCGCCGGGCCTTGATCAGCTGCTCGACTTCGGCAATCGCCCGTGACAAAGCGTTGAAGCGATCCGCCCGGCGATCTTGCGTGAACTCTTCTTGGGCGGTGCGATAAGCCTCAACGGCTTCTTCCAGCCGCTCGGTGCCGGGCTCCCGCTCACCGAGGGTCCAGAGCGCGTTGCCCAGGTTGTTCTGCGTCGTGGCCCAGTCCAGGGGCGCGCCCGCGTGGGTGAACTCCTGCAGGGCGGCGCGATAGGCCTGAACGGCTTGTTCCAGCCGCGCGGTGCCGGACTCCCGTTCGCCTAGGGCCTGAAGCGCAGTGCCCAGGTTGTTCTGCGTCGCCGCCCAATCCCGGGGCACGCGCTCGCGGGGCGCGAGGGGTAGCGCCACCTCCCGGTAGATGCGGATCGCCCGCCGGAGATCGTCGTTCTTGCCCAGTTGATCGCCGTTCGTGTACCACACGTACGCTCGCTTGAGCTCCTTGCGCCAGAGGTCCCGTTCACCCGCGTGAAGCCTTCGGGCGATCTCGGCCGCATTCTCGGAAAGGATCCGATCGGCGGCCTCGACGTCACCCCGCAAGGCCGCGGATTGGGCCTGGAGGTCGGTGGCGGCGAGCCAGGCCTGGTAGGCACCGTTCAGTTCAGTGCGGCGCAGGAACGACAGCCGACCGAAATGGGCCTCTGCCTCCTCGAGGCGGCCCGCATCGAAAGCGGCTTGGGCTTGCTTCAGGATGGCAAGGGCTTCGGTGCGCTCGCCGCTGGGGTCCAACGATGCCAGGGTCTCCCGCAGCGCCGCCAAGGTCTTCCGTTGAGCGGCGGCGTCCGCGGCCCGGGCCCGGATGAGTTGCGCGAAGGCCTCGGGGGACAAGCCTGGGTTGCGCGCCCCCAACTCCAGAGCCGCTGCCCGCAGGGTTTGGCGGTGAACGCCGTTCTCCTGGGACAACTGGGCGATGAGATCTTCGTTGGTATCGATCTGCCGGTAGATCTCCCGGGCCTGCCCAGGCGTCAGGCCGAAGCGGGAGGCCAGCTCCCGCAGCGCGGGTGGCGAATCCTGGGCGGCGGCGATGGCGCAGGCGGCCATGAACAGGGTGGCCAGGCATTGGCGGGCGCAGCGATGCAGAATCCGTCGCACGTTTCAGCCGTCCTCGCAGCGATCCAGTTTGAGGGAGATTTCACGTTTCTTGATGACCCAGGTCAGGAACTCGCGCGCTCCCGCCCGTTCGTAGTTCGTAGAGAAACTCATGCTGGTCGCCCCGTTCGGGGAGCGGCGCCACGACGCTCGCGACCAGGCGGCTCCCCGTCCCGGGCTCGGCTTGCAGTTCCATCTTCAACGGGCTCTGGCCCGTCACGCTCTGGCGGGAAACGATGGTGAGCAGCCCCTGGTCGAGGGCTAGGCCGTAGGTTACCTGGCAGCCAGGCTCGCCCCAACTGCCGCCGATGTGACGTTCCACAAGGGAGGCCTCGCCGCGGGTGACACCAGCGTCTTCGAGCCGTTGCCGAACCTCCGCCACCGTTTTTTCCGTGGCGGCTGGCGGAGAAAAAATTGGGGTCAGCCCGGCGGCCAGGCCCAGCGCGCCGAAGATCAGGCCGACGAAACTTCCCAATACCTTGGGGCGCGACCAATCCCGCAAACTGCGCGAGTGCCAGGGAATGATCTCGGTAATGGCCAGGGATGCGGTGACGAAAACGGCGACCAGCAGCAGGATCAGAAGATGGGGCGCGTAGCCAAACTCTTCCGTCGACACGCCCCGGAGCGCCAGAACGAGGAGCGTGCCAGCGCAGGCCAGGGTAATCGTAATGCTGGCAATGAAAAGCGGTCTGCTGAGCGGCCTTTGGGGCCGGCCGATGGGTCGATTCATGGCTCTCGGCGCCTTCTTCGCAAGGTTCCCCCGGGGAATGCGGCTCCATTTGGGTTGTTGCCGATGCGGGGGTTCGCCATTCATCGTATCCGCAGGTCATGCGGCGCGGCAACCTCTGGGCTCTGTGAGCTGCGCCCAACCTAGGGATTCGACGAGCTGAACGACAGGGAAAAGTTGGGCGGAGGGCGACGATTTGGGTGGTCTGGTTGGTGAAGCCGCGCGGCATGCGGCAACTGCGTGGGAACGCCGTTTGAGGTGCTGGAGGAGGGGGGCCGATGGGCCTGCCTGGTCAGGGGGCTAACTTGGCCAATCCGGCTGTTCGTTAGATCGTCAAAGTCGGACGGCAGTCGCCTGAAAGCGTCCGCTCACCCGCCGATGGCGGTGAATGTCTGCTTCCTGAACCGAGCAGGTAACGACCCCCAACCCGGGTTGGAGGGTGTCGTTGCGGGCTGACGTCCGTTGGCGCGGCAAACGCGCGTGAGGCGGCCAAGCGCTGGCCACTGACTTCGCGGCCTTGACTCGTGCAAAGTCAGCGATCAGGCGATCGTCCGGCCCCTGCAGCTGGCGCAGTGGTGGCGAGGCTCTACGCCGACCAACTGAATGGCGCGAAGTGCCCGTTCCGCGTCCCGGTGGAGTCGTTCCACTTTATGCCGAACACGTTCATCAGGCTGCGCGTGGCCTTGGCGAGGGAAAGGCGGTTGTTCACCGGGTGCAGGACATTGTCGATGCCGACCGCTTCGCCTTCCTTGACGGCACTGGGCAGGCCCTCGCACGCCTGGTCCACCAGATCGCCGGCGCGCACGCTGCGGCTCAAGCCGTCGATCTCGAACTCGATGGGCCGGCGCTCGATACCGGCAATCTGGCCCACCAGGGGGCCCAGGGCGGCCATCGGCCCACCTGAGGCCCCGGTGGCGATGGCGGTGATGGCCTCGACCTGCTGGTCGGAAGCGGTCTCGTCGATTATGAGGCCCACCGTCATGTTGCCCTCGCCCATCGGGCCGGGCGAATGGAGCATCACGATGAAGGAGAGGCCGTCGAGAGCGACGCCGTCTTTCGTACCCTGGTCGATGCGCATCGCCACGGCGGCCTTGCAGTCGCCTTCGGTCGGCCGAGCCGCCAGGTTCGAGTAGATGCACGGGCAGAGCAGCGTGCAATTGCAGGTTTCCATGTACTGCCCGGAAATTTGCCAGCTGGACATTGTGGTCTCCTTGGAAATTGCCGAAGAATTTCATGCTAGACCGACGACTACCCGGGTTCAAGGTGCGAAGGCAAGCCGACCCGGTGGGCCCTCGGGTTGACACGCGGCCTGGGGTAGCGAATCGTTGCGCGGATGGAGCCGCCAGCCCCTGAAGTTCCTGACGAGGTCCGAGCGGGTTGGGTCGCCCTCGTTGCCCGCCAGCCCCGCAGTACCCTCGTGGTACTCACCGTGAGCCTTGCGGGGTGGGCGGCGCTGGCCTGGATGGTATTCGACATGGGGCATCCGCTGGCGATGCTCACCATGCCGGGCTCATCCGACTGGAGCGCCGCAAACCTTTTGGCGATCTGGTCGATGTGGGCGGTAATGATGGCGGCGATGATGCTGCCGTCCGCACTGCCGATGATCGTCACCTTCGTGCATCTGAGCGAGCGCGGGGGAGCGCCGGCCCGCGGGCGTGCCTTCGTCGCGGCCTACATGCTTGTGTGGTGCGGCTTCAGTGCGGCCGCAGTCGCCGCGCAATGGGCGCTGCAGGCGATGGGATGGATCAATCCGATGATCGTCAGTACGTCAGCCCCGCTCAACGCCTTGTTGCTCCTGGTGGCCGGCGCCTATCAGTTCTCGCCGCTCAAACGCATCTGCCTGGCGAAGTGCCGCACGCCGATGGGATTCCTGCTGGGCGAATGGCGCGAAGGTTCGCGGGGTGGTTTCGTGATGGGGTTGCGACATGGCTTTTTCTGCCTAGGCTGCTGCTGGGCGCTGATGGCGCTACTGTTCGTGGGCGGCGTGATGAACCTCGCGTGGATCGCGGCCTTGTCGATCGCGGTGGCCATCGAGAAGATGGTTCCGGGGGGCGGACGCGTTGCGGGCGTGTTGGGAGTGGTGCTGATCGGGACGGCGCTGTGGCGGCTGATTGCCTTGATGGGCGCGTGATCCCCCCGCTTGGTTTGACGCGCCGCGATGTCTATCTACTGAGGCGCGCTGAACCAAACGACAAATGACCCGCAAAGCCTGTATTTGAGCGGGTTTGTGTTGTTGGGTGGCGCGGGGGAGTGTGGGCGGGGAGTCCCCTCGACAGGAATCGAACCTGTATCTAGCGCTTAGGAGGCGCTCGTTCTATCCATTGAACTACGAGGAGAGCCGCGTATTCTAGCCATTTGTCGCCGGGCGACCAAACTTGGCGGCCCGGGGAGTCGGGTGGGGCTTCCCCTTTGGGTTAAACTCCTCTCCTTCGGTTATTCGATTGAATGTGGAGTGAGGTGTCATGGGACGGATGGTCAACTGCATCAAGCTGGGTCGTGAGGCGGAGGGGCTGGATCTGCCGCCGATTCCGGGGGACCTGGGGAAGCGGATTTTCGAGAACGTGTCCAAGGAGGCCTGGCAGCAGTGGGTCAAGTACCAGACCATGCTGATCAATGAAAACCGCCTCAATCTGATGGACGCCCGGGCCCGCAAATACCTGGCCGAGCAGTTGGAGAAGCATTTCTTCGGCGGTGGGGCCGATCAGGTTTCCGGCTTCGTGCCGCCGGCGAGCTGAGCCACTTTCCAACCCGCGTAAAAAAGGACGCCTCGGCGTCCTTTTTGTTTGGCTCGGTGGGCGATCAGCCCCGCGCGACTTCCTTTTCGATCTCTTCGACGCCAATGTGGCGGACATCCCGGCCCTTGGCCATGTAGATCACGTACTCGGCGATGTTCTTGGAATGGTCGCCGATGCGCTCGATGGCCTTGGCGATGAAGAGGATCTCGATACTGTGGGAGATGGTGCGGGGGTCTTCCATCATGTAGGTGATGAGCTGGCGCATGATGGATTTGAAGGCGCTGTCCACGTCGGAGTCCTGGCGCACGACCTGAGCGGCGGCATTGACGTCGAGGCGGGCGAAGGCGTCCAGCGACTTGCGTAGCATTTCCAGCGCGAGGGTGGCCGCGTGCTTGAGTTCGACATGGGGAGCAAGTCCGGCGTCGGCGCTGTGGAAGCGCACCGCCATTTTGGCGATCTTCTTGCCCTCGTCGCCGGCCCGCTCCAGGTCGGTGATGGTCTTGATCACCGTCATGATCATGCGCAGGTCGGACGCCGCGGGCTGGCGCTTGGCGATGATGTGGGAGCAGGCTTCGTCGAGCTCTACCTCCATCAGGTTGACCCGGTGATCGTCGTCGATGACCTGGTCGAGGTAGGGCAGATCGCCGCTCTGGAAGCCTTCCATGGCTTTGAAGATCTGCATCTCGACCATGCCACCCATCTGCAGAACCCGGGTGCGGATGTGTTCGAGGTCGGCGTCGAATTGCTTGGAGGTGTGTTCGCTCATGATGATGTCCTTGCCATGACCAATCAGGCTAGCAGCGCAATGTGACAGTTGGGTTAAGTTTGGGGTCGCGTGACGGTCGTCACCCCGTTTGGACCGGCCAGCAGCAGCACGTCCGCGCCGCGCTGCGCAAAGAGCCCGTTGGTGACCACGCCGGGAATCTGGTTGATGGCTCGCTCCAGGCCCCGGGGATCGGTGATTTGGAGGCCAACCACATCCACGATGCAGTGGCCATTGTCGGTGGTGACGCCTTCCCGCAGGCGGGGCTGGCCGCCCAGGGCGGCGAGTCGCGCCATCACGTGGCGGCGTGCCATGGGGATGACCTCCACCGGTAGGGGAAAGCCGCCCAGGACCGGCACCCGCTTGCTCTCGTCGCAGATGCAGACGAAGAGGTCCGACACGGCGGCGACGATCTTTTCCCGCGTGAGTGCGCCGCCGCCGCCCTTGATCATGGCGAGATCGGGGTCGATTTCGTCGGCGCCATCCACATAGACCGGCAGGCGGTCCACGTCGTTGAGGTCCACCAGGGTGATGCCATGCGCCGCGAGGCGGCGGGCGCTGGCGTCCGAACTGGCGACGGCGCCGAGAATGCGATCCTTGCGGGCGGCTAGGCCGTCGATGAAGTGGTTGGCGGTGGAACCGGTGCCCACGCCCACCACCACGCCGTCGGGTACATAAGCCAGGGCCGCCAGGGCGGCCGCGCGCTTCATTTCATCTTGAGTCATGACACGTTTCCTGCTGGGGCGGGGCCGTCAAACCAGTCCGTCGAAGAGTTGAACCTGGACGATGTCGCCGGCGGCCACGTCGCCCCGGGTCTCTTCCAGCACGATGAAGCAGTTGGCATCCGACATGGAGCGCAGGATGCCCGACCCTTGGGCGCCCGCCACCTCCACGGCCCAGCCGTCGGCCTGGGGGGTGAGGCGGCCCCGCAAAAACTCCCGCCGCCCCGGCATCTTGCGCAGCGCGCCAAGACTGCGAGCAGGCAGGAGCGGCCGGGCCGGCAGCGGTGAGACCCCCATCAGGTGCAGGAGGGCGTCCTGGACGAACTGGTAGAACGTGACCAGCACCGCCACGGGGTTGCCTGGCAGACCAAAAAGCCAGGCGGAACCCACCCGTCCGAAGGCCATGGGTCGGCCGGGCTTGATATTGATCTTCCAGAAGGCAACCTCACCCAGGCGCCCCATGACTTCCTTGATGAAATCCGCCTCGCCCACCGAGACGCCGCCCGAGGTGAGGATCACGTCCGCCTGTTCCGCTGCCTGACGCAGCGCAGCCTCCAGGGCGTCGGGCTCGTCGCGCACGACCCCCATGTCGAGCAGCTCGCAGCCCAGGCGGGTCAGAACGCCGAACAAGGTGTAGCGATTGCTGTCGTAAATCTGGCCCGGGGCCAACGCCTGCCCGATCGAGGCAAGCTCGTCTCCGGTGGAAAAGAAGGCCACTCGCAGGCGGCGGCGCACCGCAACCTCGCCAACGCCCAGGGAGGCCAGCAGCCCGATCTCGGCGGGTCCGAGCGCCTTGCCGGCTGCCAGGGCCACCCCGCCCGCGGCGAGATCCTCCCCGGCGCGGCGCAGGTTCTGCCCCTGACGTTGGCCGGCAGGGATGCGGACCTCGTCACCCTGGCGTTCGACCACTTCCTGAATGACCACGCAGTCCGCCCCCCGCGGCAATACCGCGCCGGTCATCACCCGCACTGCCTGACCCGCGCCCACCAGGCCGGAGAAGGGCTGGCCGGCCATCGCCGTGCCGACCACGGCCAGAGTGGTGATGTCGGCCGGAGCAAGATCGGCAAAGCGGACCGCGTAGCCGTCCATGGCGGAATTGTCGTGGGCGGGGACGTCGCAGGGGGCGACGACCTCCCGCGCCAGGACCCGACCTAGCGCGGCCCGCAGATGCACACACTCCCAGCCGGTCAGGGGCGAGAGGGCGCCCAGGATGGCCTGACGGGCGCCATCGACCGGGAGCGCGGAGCGGGCGGGAAGGGGTGAATTCATGGTGAGAAGGGACGCGATGCCTTGGAGAGTCCTCGTGACCACCTCCATCGGGGCGGGGTGGAGTGAATTAGTACCAGAAATTCCCCCCCAATGCACCGTGGTGCAAGGGTTTTCGGGCCGTCCCCATCATTGACAAAGCCTGTCCTGGGCGTATTCTTCAAGTTACAAACTCTCGTATTCCGGCTCCGGTCGGAATGCAGTGAGGAGGCGAGATAGCCGGGTAAAGTGAATTGACAGGGGGTGGGCAAGCATCCGTCCCCAGGCCCGCCAGAGGCCCGCGAACCCGACCTGCAATCACCAAGGAGATCGGTCAATGTTGAAGTCACTTCACATTGACCCCATGAAGTGTACAGGCTGTCTCCAGTGCGAGATGGCCTGTTCCTATGAGCACCATGGGGTCATCAATCCTTCCAAGTCCCGCATCAAGGTATTTAGTTTCGAGCACGAGGGGCGCAAAGTGCCCTACACCTGCACCCAGTGTTCCGACGCGTGGTGCATGCACGCCTGTCCGGTCGAAGCGATCACCCTGGACGCCGCAACGGGCGCCAAGGTGGTCTCCGAATCGGTCTGCGTGGGGTGCAAGGTGTGCACCATCGCGTGTCCGTTTGGCACCATCAACTATGTGTCGGACAGCGGCAAGGTTCAGAAATGCGACCTCTGCGGCGACAACCCGGCCTGTGCGACAGCCTGCCCCACCGGTGCCATCACCTATGTGGATGCGGACTGGACCGGGCTTGACAAGATGCGCCAGTGGGCCGCCAAGGCCAACACGGCCGTCGCGGCGGAATGAGGAGGCGACCATGGGATGGAATCGTAAAGTCCTGCGGGTGAACCTCACTACAGGCACGTGCAGCACCGAGCCCCTCAACATGGCGTGGGCGGACAAATATCTTGGCTCCCGGGGTCTGGCCACCAAGTATTTCGTCGAAGAAGTGGATCCGAAGGTGGATCCCCTGTCGCCGGAAAACAAGATGATCATGACTACCGGCCCCCTGACCGGAACCATGGCCTCCACCGGCGGGCGCTACTCGGTGGTGACCAAAGGCCCGCTGACTGGCGCGATTGCCTGCTCGAATTCTGGGGGGTTCTTTGGCGCCGAGCTCAAGTTTGCCGGCTGGGACCAGATCATTTTCGAAGGCAAGTCCCCGAAGCCGGTCTATCTCTACCTGGAGAATGACAAGGCCGAATTGCGGGACGCCGGCCACCTGTGGGGCAAGACCTGCTGGGAGACCGAGGAGACCATCAAGCACGAACTCCACGATCCCCAGGTTCGGGTCTCGTCGATCGGCCGCGCCGGGGAAAACCTCGTGCGCTTTGCCTGTATCGTCAATGACCTTCACCGGGCGGCAGGGCGGTCCGGGGTCGGCGCGGTGATGGGCTCCAAGAACCTCAAGGCTGTCGCCCTGCGGGGTACCAAGGGGGTCTCGGGCATCAAGGATTTCAAGGAGTTCATGAAGGTCACCGCCGAGAAGAAAAAGGTGCTGGCCGACAACGCGGTGACGGGTCAGGGGCTGCCCAAGTACGGCACCCAGGTACTGATGAACGTCATCAACGAGATCGGCGCCTTACCCACCCGCAACCACCGGGACGTGCAGTTCGAAGAAGCCTCCAAGATCTCGGCGGAGGCTATGCACGAGAAGCGCCCGACCGATGGCAAGGCTCATCTGGTCACCAACGCCGCGTGCTTTGGCTGCACCATCGCCTGCGGCCGGATCTCGGAGATCGACAAGGGCCACTTCACCGTCCAGAACAATCCCAAGTACTGGGGGGCGTCCGGCGGGCTTGAATACGAAGCCGCCTGGGCGCTGGGAGCCGCTAACGGGGTGGGAGACCTGGAAGCGTTGCAGTACGCCAACCTCCTCTGTAACGAAGACGGGATGGATCCGATTTCCTTCGGGGCCACGGTCGGTGCGGTAATGGAGCTCTACGATCTCGGTATCCTTACCGCGGAGGCGATCGGCGTTGATTCGCCCTTCGGCTCGGCCGCGGCTCTTGCCCGGATGGCGGAAATGACCGCCCGGGGCGAAGGCTTCGGCAAGGAACTCGGCGAAGGTTCTGCCCGGTTGTGTGCCAAATACGGGCGCCCAGACCTCTCCATGAGCGTCAAGGGCCAGGAATTTCCGGCTTACGATTCCCGTGGGATCCAGGGCATGGGGCTCACCTACGCCACCTCCAACCGGGGTGCCTGCCACCTGAGGTCCTACACCGTGGCATCGGAAGTTCTGGGTATTCCAGTCAAGACCGATCCCCTTGCCACGGAGGGCAAGCCCGAATTGGTGAAGGCGTTTCAGGACGCCACCGGAGTCTTCGACGCCGCGGGGATCTGCGTGTTCACTTCCTTTGCCTGGACCCTGGCGGATATTCAGCCCCAGATTCAGGCGGCCTGCGAGGGGGACTGGTCCCTCGAAAAGCTCAATGAAGTGGGTGAGCGGATCTGGAACCTGGAGCGCCAGTTCAACCTGGCGGCTGGCTTCACCGCCAAGGACGACACCCTGCCGCCGCGCCTCCTCAAGGAGCCGGCCAAGACAGGGCCTGCCAAGGGCTTGGTGAATGGGCTCGACAAGATGCTGCCCGAGTATTACCAGGTGCGCGGCTGGACCCCCGAGGGGGTGCCGACCGAGGAGACCTTGGCCCGTCTGGCCCTCTGACCGTCGAGACAGTCGATCCGCCGTGCAGTCGCCTTCCGGGCGGCAGCACGGCGCGCCCCTGTTCAGGCCCCGAAGGCAGGCAGGGCGCGTTCCCATTTCCCGCGAGGATTTCCTATGAAACATCTGATTCTTGGCAATGGCCCCGCAGGTGTCATTGCCGCCGAAACCCTGCGCCGCGCCGATCCCTCCAGTGAAATTGTGATGGTGGGCAGCGAAGAGGTGCCGCCTTATTCACGCATGGCGATTCCCTACTACCTGGAAGGCAATATCGGTGAGCCGGGCATGTATCTGCGCAAGAATGCCGGCCACTTCAATGACCTGCGCATCGTTGAAAAGCTCGCCCGGGTGGTCGGCCTGGACACCGACCGGCGCACCGTCACCTACAAGGACGGCGGCACCGAAACCTACGACCGCCTCCTGATCGCCACCGGCTCGCGGCCCGTCAAGCCGCCCATCCCCGGAGTCCACCGGCCCGAGGTGCAGACCTGCTGGACGATGGCCGATGCCCGGGCGATTGCGGGGTTGACCCGCCCTGGCAGTCGCGTGCTGCAACTGGGCGCCGGCTTCATCGGCTGCATCATCATGGAAGCCCTGGCGGCCCGGGGGGTGGATCTGACCGTCGTCGAGATGGGGGACCGCATGGTGCCCAGGATGATGACGCCCACGGCCGGCGGCATGATCAAAAGGTGGGTCGAGACCAAGGGGATCCGGGTGCGGACCTCAGCCGGCGTCCAGAGCATCGAGGATGGAGACGACTCCGCGCCCCTCCACGTCAAGCTCTCTACTGGCGAGACCCTGCCCTGTGACGTCGTCATCGTGGCCGCAGGCGTGGCGCCCAACCTGGAGTTCGTCCAGGGCACCGGGATCGAGCTTGGACGTGGCATCCGGGTGGATGAGCGTATGCAGAGCTCGGTGGAAGGAGTCTATGCGGCCGGGGACGTGGCCGAGGGGCGCGATTTCTTCACCGGCCAGCCCCTGGTTTCCGCGATCCAGCCCAATGCCGCCGATCAGGCGCGGGTCGCGGCCCTCAACATGGCGGGCGGTGACGCCCATTTGCCTGGGGTGCTGCCAATTAACGTCCTGGCGACCCTGGGGCTCATCTCCACCTCCTTCGGTCAATGGTGGGGAGAAGAGGGCGAGCAAGGGGTGGAAATGGTGGATGAGGAGCGCTTCCGCTATCTCAGCCTCCAGTTCAAGGGCGATGTGCTGATCGGCGCCACCTCCATTGGCCTGACCGACCACGTCGGCGCGCTGCGTGGCCTGATCCAAGGGCGCCTGCATCTGGGCGCCTGGAAGGACCGGTTGCTGGAAAATCCCTTGGGTTTCTTCGAAGCCTACGTGTCGGCCACCCAGCCCACGACCCTGGTCCGCGCTGCATGAGGGTGTCGTTCAAGCTGTTCGCCACCCTCACCGACCTGCTCCCCCCGGAGCGGGAAGGCAACGTCGTGGTTCTCGACGTGGAAGAGGGCACCTGTGTCCAGGACCTGATCGACCGCTTTCGGGTGCCGCCCAAGAGCGCCCATCTGGTCCTGGTGAACGGTGTCTTCGTGCCCCCCGGCGCCAGGGCGGGCCGACGCCTGATGGATCAGGACGAACTGGCGGTCTGGCCGCCGATTGCCGGGGGATGAGCGGGCGTTGGTGGGGGCCGCAGGAGTGGCTGGGGGCGCAGGGATGACCTCCGCGGCGACGTCCGAAGGGTGGCAATTCGAGCGGGAGGTCGGGGTTACGGCGGAGGAATTCGCCCGCTCCCTCGCCCTCGCGCATGCGGGTTTCGTGGGGCCGGCGCCGGGGCAGTTCTTCCTGCAGGACGGTGAAATCACCCTGCGGATCGAAGTCCAGGCCGGCCCGCGGCGGCGCCTTGGCCTGTTTGACCTGCCCGTGCTGCGGGTCCGCTATTGTTTCGAGGGGGGCGGCGCCGGGGCCCAGCGGGCCCTGCTCGCGCGCCTTGATCTCGCCATGCAGCGGGGAGGCGGCTGATTGGGCGGCTTGGGCGCGGCCTTGCTCGAGGCCCTGGATCGATTGCTTCGGCTGGATGCTCAGGTCGTCGAGATCGTGGCCCTGTCCCTGCGGGTCAGCCTCACCGCAGTGCTCCTGGGCACCCTGCTTGGCCTGCCCCTTGGGGCCTGTCTGGCGGTGGGGCGGTTTCCCGGCAAGCAAGCGGCTGCGGTGATGATGACTGCCATGATGGGTCTGCCCTCGGTGGTGGTGGGGGTGGTGGTGTATCTCGCCTTGTCCCGCAGCGGGCCCTTGGGTGCGCTGGGCTTGCTGTATTCCCCGGGGGCGATGGTGGTGGCTCAGGTGGTGCTCGTCCTGCCCCTCATGGCGGCGATTTCCCGGCAGGTTGTGGAGGATGCGTGGCGGGAATACGCCGAGGAACTGCAGGCCATGCGATTTTCCTGGTGGGCCAGCGTATTGACCCTGCTCCACGATTGCCGCCATTCGCTGTTGGTCGCCGTGCTGGCGGGTCTTGGCCGGGCCATGAGCGAGGTGGGGGCGGTCATGATCGTGGGTGGCAATATCGACCATGCCACCCGGGTGATGACCACCGCCATCGCCCTGGAGACCAGCAAGGGCGATCTGCCCCTCGCCCTGGCCCTGGGGGCGGTCCTCCTGACGGTAATCCTCGTCATCAACGGCCTCGCCTACGCCTTGCGGGTGTGGGCGCGGGGGCGATTCGGATGAGCGGGCTTTTTCCCCTGGCGTGCAAGGCCGTCGGTTTTCGCCCCAATGGCCAGGAGGTGCTGCGGGGGGTGGACCTCGTCCTGGGCGGGGAGGGCATCACTGTGGTGCTGGGCCCCAACGGGGCGGGCAAGAGCGTGCTGCTGCGCATGCTCTGTGGGCTGCTCGAACCCACCAGCGGCAGTGTGCAATGGGGCAGTGCCGCGGGGCCGGGGCGGGAGGTGGCGATGGTCTTTCAGCACCCCATGATGTTGCGGGACACCGTGCTCGCCAATGTCGCGCTGGCCCTCAAGGCCCATGCCGTGTCGGGGCGGGAGCGCCGTACGCGGGGGCGCGCGATGCTGGCCCGCATCGGTCTGGAGGATCGGGCCGAACAAAGCGCACGATTGCTCTCCGGCGGTGAGCGTCAACGCCTGGCCCTCGGCCGGGCGTGGCTAACCCGCCCGCGCCTGCTCCTGCTGGATGAACCAACGGCGAGCCTGGACCCCTCCGGCGTGGAAGCCGTGGAGCGCATCATCCGGGAGATCCGTACCGATGGCACCAAGGTGGTCATGACCACCCATAACCTGGGTCAGGCGACCCGCCTGGCCGACGACGTCGTGTTCCTCGCCGAGGGCCTGGTGCGCGAACACGCGCCCGTTCAGCGCTTTTTTGCCCGCCCGGTCTCCCCCGAGGCGCGGCTCTTCATCAAGGGCGAACTGCCCTGGCACGTGGGCTTTTGAACCACCCGGGCCGCGGCCCTCAGTGGTCGCGCACCGCCCAATACACTTCTCGAAGGAAAAGGCCCAGGGCCGCGATCATCGACACCATGGCGAGGATGAAGACCACCGCCACGAAGCGGGCCAGTTCGATCTGCAGCAGGGCACCAATGAAGGCGCTGGCCACCACCACGCACACCAAAAGCGCCGCAAGCACGGCGAAGAAGATCGCCCGATAGATCGTCTGCCCCCGACGGGCGAGGCGCTGGATCTCTTGCTGGCGCCCCACCACCTCCTCGGGTGCGGGGGGCGGCAGGCGTTCGAGGATGGTGCGGCGACGATCGACGATGCGCCCCAGGCGGGTGTTCATGGCGCCGATCAGGGTGGCGATGGCGGTGAGCAGGAACACCGGCGCGACGGCGAGCTGGATGACGCGGGAGACGTCGGAGAGGTGGTTTTCCATGGCGCAGGAGGATCAGGGAGCGAGGGCGGCGGCGAGAACGCGCAGGTTCTCCCGCATCATACCGAGGTAAGTGTCGGCGGGTGGCCGATCCGCGAGGGCATCGGAATAGAGGGTGCCGCCCACCCGAGCGCTGGATTCCCGCCGGATGCGCTCCAGGAGACGCGGGTCGCTGATGTTTTCCAGAAATACGGCGGGGGCTTGGGTCTCCCGGACCTGGCGGATGAGGGCGGCCACTCCGGCGGCGGTGGGTTCCGCATTGCTGGACAAGCCCACCGGGGCGATGAAGCGGATCCCGTAGGCGTGGGCAAAGTAGCCAAAAGCGTCGTGGCTCGTCACCACCAGGCGGCGGTTGGCCGGCACGGCGCCGAGGGTCTGGCGGATCTCGCCGTCGAGGGCGGTGAGGCGCGCAGCGTAGTGCTGGGCGCGGGCCCGGTAGTCCGCCGCCCCCGCGGGGTCCACCTCAGCCAGAGCGTCCGCCAGGGTGGCGACGTAGCGGGCGGCGAGCCCCACATCCTGCCAGGCGTGGGGGTCCGTCTCATGGTCGTGGCCGTCGTGGTCGTCCCCGGCAGGGCTCATCGGGATGATGCCCCGGCTGGCGAGGACCACCGTGCCGCGGTAGCCGGCGGAGCGGGCGAGGCGCTCCATCCAGGGGTCGAAGCCCAGGCCGTTGGCCACCACCAGGGCGGCGTTGCGCACCCGGCGGGCGTCCGAAGGACGGGGCTGATAGCCGTGGGCGTCTTCCCCGGGGCCGACCAGGGTGGTGACGTGGATCCGCTCGCCCCCGACCTGCTGCACGAGGTCGCCCAGGATACTGAAGCTCGCCACGACTTCCAGGGGGGTCGCGCGGGCGGTCAGGGGCAGAGCGAGCAGGGCAAGGACGGCAAGCAGAGCG
Source organism: Zoogloeaceae bacterium (assembly GCA_016791005.1). Taxonomy (GTDB): domain Bacteria; phylum Pseudomonadota; class Gammaproteobacteria; order Burkholderiales; family Rhodocyclaceae; genus JAEUNX01. The sequence goes on along the minus strand of JAEUNY010000057.1, from coordinate 5,816 downwards.
CGCAAGCAGACGGCCATGTCAGGATTCCAGGTGGCTGCGGCCGACCAGGCGGCGGGGGAGCAGGCCGCCCGGGGCAAAGATCAGCGCCGCGAAGTAGAAGAGGCCGGCGACCAGGATGATCGCCGGTCCGGCGGGGACGTCCGCGTGGAAGGAAATGAGGAGCCCGCAGTAGCCGCTCACGAAGGCCAGGGCGCTCGCGAGCCCCAGGTGGGGCCCCAGCCGTCGCACCCAGAGCCGCGCCGCCGCCGCCGGCAGGATCATGATTCCCACCGCCATGAGGGTGCCCAGGGCGTGGAAGCCGCTCACCAGATTCAGCACCACCAGCACCAGAAAGCCGTAATGCACCACCGGCGACCAACGGCTCACGCCCCGCAGATAGCCCCGGTCGAAACACTCCACCACCAGGGGCCGCAGCATCACCGCCATCAGACCAAGGGTGAGGCTGGCGATGCCGGCGATGAGGAGCAGGGAGCCGTCGTCCAGGGCCAGCACCGAACCGAAGAGCACATGGAGGAGGTCGAGGTTGCGCCCCTTGAGGGACACCAGCATTACCCCGGTAGCCAGGGAGAGGAGGTAGAAGGCCGCGAGGCTGGCGTCTTCCTTGAGGACGGAGCTGCGGGCCACCAGGCCGGCCAGCAGGGCAACCAGCAGACCGGCGAGGATGCCGCCAACGGTCATCGCCCCCAGGGACAGCCCGAAGGCCAGGTATCCGAGGGCGGCTCCGGGCAGGATGGCGTGGGACATGGCGTCGCCCATCAGGCTCATCCGGCGCAGGAGGAGGAAGACGCCGATGGGCGTGGCCCCCAGGGAGAGGGCCAGACACCCGGCCAGGGCCCGCCGCATGAAGCCGAAATCCGTGAAGGGCTGGGCGGCGATGGCGAAGAGATCTAGGCTCATGGCCGAGGCTCCGGATCCCGATGGCAGACCGAGGCGTGGTCGTCGAAGGCTTCGGAGCTGTGGCGGGCAAGGCGGAGATTCTCCCGCGTGAGCACCGACGCGGTTTCTCCGTAGGCGATGGGCTCCCGGGCGATCAGCAGGCAGGCGGGGAAGTGGCGCCGGACCTGCTCCAGGTCATGGAGCACGGCCACCACCGTGCGGCCATCGCAGTGCCAATCCACCACGACGCGGAGCAGGTCTTCCGTGGTGCGGCTGTCGATGGCGGTGAAGGGCTCGTCGAGGAGCAACACCGGGGCGTCCTGCAGCGACAGGCGGGCGAAGCGGGCGCGCTGGAACTGCCCGCCGGAAAGGGAGCCGATGGTGCGTTGCTCGAATCCCGCGAGTCCGACCCGGACCAGGGCGGCCCGCACCCGCTCGGCCTCGGCGCGGCCGATGGCGCCGAAGGCCCCCACCTCCCGCCACAGGCCGAGGGCCACCAGATCGAACACGGTGATCGGAAAATCGATGTCGATCTCGCTTTGCTGGGGCAGGTAGGCCACGGTGTCGGCCGCCCCGGGGAGGTGAACCACGCCCCCCAGGGGCGGCAATTCACCGGCAAGGGCCTTGAGCAGGGTCGACTTTCCCGCGCCGTTGGGCCCGACGATGGCGAGCAGTTCGCCCGGCGGTATCGTGAGGTTCAGGTGGTGGATGGCTGGGTGACGGTCATAGCCGAGGGTCAGGTTCTCCAGGCGGATGCTGGGGGCCGGACCCCGCGCAGGCGGTGCACCGGGTGCCGGGTGAGCCGGTGACCTGGAAAAGAGCCGGCGCCAGGAGGCGCGCGCCAGGGCGGGGGGCGGAGGAGTGGACATGGTCAGCCCAGGGCCCAGAGCACGACCGCCCACAAAACGGCGGCAAGCAAAAGGGCGATAGCGAGGCGCCGCGCCAAGCCTTGGGTGATGAGGGAAATGCGCCCCCCGCCGGGCGGGTGGCCCGAACCGGCCCCCTTGATTGGCCGGGCAGGTCCGTACGCCGGAGGCGTAGCCTTGCGGGGCGCATAGCGGGGCGGCGATTCATTCCCCTGAGCCAAAGCGGGAGGGTGCAATTCAGTTGCGTTCATCATCGGGGTTCGGGCGAGGGGGCGGTGGGTTCAGCCTGCCGACAGGTGGGGCAGATTCCGTGCAGGATCAATTCGGCCCGATCGAGCTGGTAGCCGCCGGGCAGCGCGATGGCAAACGCGGGCTGGACCTGCTCCAGGCAAAAGACATTGCCGCACCCGCTGCAATGGAAATGGGCGTGCTGATGCGGCGCTTCCCTCACGATGCCATAGCGCCAGGCGCGGTCTGAACCCGCCACTCGGTGGGCGATCCCCTTGTCCACCAGCCAGTCGAGGGCCCGATAGAGGGTCACGCGGTCGTGGGGTACTTCGGCTTCCGAAAGATTGGCCGCGACCTCGTCGTGGGTCAGGGGGTGATTGCTGGCGTCCAGCGCGTCGACCACCGCCACCCGGGTGCGGGTGACCCGGCCGCCATGGTTTGCGATCAGGTCCGCAGCGGAAGGTGGGCGGGTGGACATGGAGTCAGGTTCCTTCATAATGCAACATTGTAGCGTTAACTGTGCCTGACCTGAATCCAGGTTGCACGCCGCGCTGCAATAAGTCGCGGCCAAAGCTGCCGTTAAGGGAAGGGTGTTGCCGCCGTCCCTCACAGCAAGCGAACAAAACCAATTAGGAACCCTGCACATGACATTCCCCCAAGCCTTGCGCAAACTCGTCCTTCCCCTGGCCTGGCTGGCTCTAAATCCTGCGTGGGCCGAGCGGCCGATGGCGGTGGATGATGCCGGCACTTTGCCCCTGGGCGGCACCAAGATCGAATTCGGCTGGGCCCGGGACGATGAAGCCCGCGGTCTGGAGGGCGCCCTGGGGCATTCGCCCCTCGAAGGCCTCGAACTGGAACTCAACTACGCCCGCGCCCATGACCACGCCTTCGATTCCCGAGCGACGGCGCGGGGGGTCGGATTTGCCGCCAAGTGGGTGCCGCTCCAGAGCGACGTGGGCTTGTCCCTCGGCCTCAAATATGCCTACGGCCATGAGATGTTCGACGCCAAGCATCTCCCGCGGGAGCGGGCCTTCGGCAACGGCCTGCGGGGTCTGGCGTCCTGGCGCTGGGAGAGCGGCCAGGTGGTGCACCTCAATCTTGGTCGCGAATGGGCCCGGGCGCAGGGGGACACCGCCGCGGTGAATACCTGGGGCATCGGGGGCGAGCAACCGCTGCTGGCAAACCTCAAGCTGACCTTGGAAGCCTTCGGTGACAGCGACAGCCGCCCGGACCGCGCCCTCGGTCTGCGCTACGAGGTCTTCAGCGGCTTCAAGGTTTCCGGAGCGCTGGGGCGCGGCAACGACCACGGTTTCGCCAATACCGGTGTCGCCTGGGAGTTTTGAGCGCCGGACGGCCGATGCCCGGCGCCTGCCCCGATTCCCCTGAATTGCAGGCGACGCTTGTTTAGCGGGGCGGAAAATGTCTTCGGCATGGGTTCTGCGACATGTTTGCTTACTCGGGTTGCGGTGGCCTGCCGGCTGTCAATGACCTAGCGCACTCGCGCCGGGGCAATCCCTCATCGGTGGGGCAGGCGGGTGCCACTACCGTCACGATGCGAGGGCCGATTCCGGCTCTCCCCTTCGAGAAGGAGCACCCAAATGAGCCACCCATCCCCAACAACCCATCCTGCCGGCCCCTGCGAACTGGATACCGATGTACTGCGGTCAGTGAGCGGCGGAATCTGGGACTACTCAAATCGTCTCGGCTTGCTTGGCCAGATGCTGGAAGCCATTCAGGATCGGAATTACGGCAATCCGTTCAACCCATCGACCCTCGACGCGGCGGCCCATCAGGCCCTGGAAGGCTGGGTGTCGATTCCCTGACGGGTCTCAAATGCCCCGTCTGGCCAGAGGTGTCCGGCCAGGCGGGGTGTTCAGGCTAGCGGCGGTCTTCCCAGTCCCGCCGGCCATCGTTCCGGCGATCGTCGTGACGCCGGTCCCAGCGGTCGCCGTCGCGGCGGTCTTCACGGCGCTCCCAACGGTCGCGGCGTTCCTCGCGTCGCTCCCAGCGCCCCGGCGCTTCCCGCCATTGACGGCCGTCCCGCTCCCAGCGGTGGGGCACCCAGACGTGGTCCCGGCGGGGCGCTTCCCAGCGCCCCGGCACCCAGACATAGCGCCGGCCCGCCCAGCCCCAGTAACCGTCGATCCAGAAATAACCCACCACCGGCGGCGGACCCACGTACTCGTAACGGGGTGCCGGGGGATCGACCAGGATGCCCTCACTTTCATAACCGTAGCTGCGGCCGTAGGCTCCGTCGTAGCGCTCCACCGGCACCGCCACACAACCGCCCAGGACCACAGCGGCCAAGGCTGCAAAGCCAACAGTCTGAATTTTCATGATTTTCGCGAGCGTGATGTGAGTACACCGAGTAAAGCATTCGCCGTCCCGGCCAGGGGCAGGCCTTTGTAACAAGTTACGGTAAGGCGAAATTGGGGATCTTGAGCGGGTGGATTACTGAATCTCGCCGCATCAGCCGAAGCGGAGCAGGCCAGTTGGTTCGGGAAGTGAGCGTAGGTGGCGACCGGCCAGTTGCCGCCGGTTGCTGTTACATCTGGATTGATCGCAAAAGGCACTGATGCGATCACGTACCCGCTACGCATTCGGTAGCGTATCCATTGGAGATCGCACGCCCGCCCCACCGACCTTCAAGACGTGCGTGTAGATCATCGTCGTGGCGACGTCCGAATGACCGAGCAGTTCCTGCACGGTGCGGATGTCGTAACCCCCGCGCAGCAACGATGTCGCAAAGGAGTGCCTCAAGGTATGAGGCGTCGCCGGCTTTTCGATGCCGGCACTCTCCACGGCCTGCTTAAATGCCCGCTGGAAGGTCTGGTCGTAGAGATGATGCCGCCGCACCACACCGGAGCGCGGGTCAACCGAGTGCCTTCCTTGCGGGAAGACCCAAAACCATGCCCAGGATTGTCCGGCCCGAGGGTATTTACGTTCCAGCCCATTCGGCATTGCGACGCCACCACGACCAGCCGCTTGGTCAGCGGACCACAGCGATCTGGCGCGGACCAACTGCTCACGCAGGGCGCCCGTCAAGCATTGCGGCAGCATCAGGGCACGATCCTTCGATCCCTTGCCTTCACGCACGACGATGGTGGCGTGGTCGAAATCGATGTCCTTGACCCGAAGCTGCAATCCCTCGCTGATCCGCATGCCCGTTCCATACAGGAGCTGGGCAAGTAGCCGATGCTCACCATCTAGAAAGCTCAGGATCCGTGCGACCTCATCAGGTGCAAGAACTACCGGCAGGCGGCGTGTCGGACGGGGCCGGCCGATCTCCTTCAACCATGGCAGATCCACGCACAGCACCTTTCCGTACAGAAACAGCAAGGAGGCAAGCGCCTGGCGGTGGGTCGAGGCCGACACCTGGCGCTCGTCCGCAAGCCAGCACAGGAAGGCTTCGACTTCACTGCTTCCCATCGTCAACGGATGCCTGACGCCGTGGAAACGGATGAAGGCGCGAACCCAATAGACATATGCCTGTTCGGTTCGTAAGCTGTAGTGTAGGTAGCGGATCCGCTCGCGCAACTGGTCGAGGACCTTGACCGAACGCAGTGGCGGCAACGGGGCGGTGACGCTTTTCACGGATTGTTATTGCTGTTGTTTTATACAGCTTACTCGCCGGAGACCCTTGCAGCAAGCGGGTTTCTGCACCCCTCGATGGCCGATGTTATGGAGCAGAAGCGATGTTACGCAGCAAGCCTGTCGCCCTAAAACAAAGTTGAACTAAACCGCTGAAGCGGTGGCCGGGAGATCGACTTGGCACCGCGTTTTTTTAATGCGCTTGTATTGGCGCTTCTACCTTGAAACCGGGGGATGTCCCCGGTTTTGAGGAGA
>JAEUNY010000047.1 GCA_016791005.1 Zoogloeaceae bacterium | reverse complement strand
TCCCGAACAGGACCGTGAAACGAGACCGCGCCGATGATAGTGGGGCCTCCCCCGTGAAAGTAGGTCATCGTCAGACTCATCCCTACACCCAAAACGCCCGACTCAGGATCAATCCCTCAGTCGGGCGTCTGGCTTTGTAAGACCAGGAAACAACACTCCGCTAATCAGATCTTAGCGCTTCAGTAGCGCTCAAATCCGCTGCCCGACGGGCTGGCAGAACTCCGGACAATAAGCCGAGCGCCAGCGCCGATACCGCCGACACGACGACGTAAAAGACCGGGAGCCGTACCGGCAATGCTGGAACCAGCAGGCCGACCAGTCCGGCAATTCCACCGCCAAACGTTAGGCCGATCAGGCCTCCAATACCGCCCAGGGTGAGCGCTTCGCTCAGAAACAGCGTAAGGATCATGGCTTTTGTGGCCCCGAGTGCGAGCAACAGTCCAACTTCGCTTGTCCGTTCGGCAACGGTGATGATCATGATGGTTGCAATGCCGACCCCTCCAACCAAGAGGGAAATACCTCCCAGCGCCCCAACTGCCGCGGTGAGGATATCCAGGATTTTCGATAGCGCTTTCAGCATGTCCTCCTGGGTAGTGATCGTAAAATCCACGCGACCATGGCGGGTTGCGAGCACCGCGCGAATTCGCGCCTCGATTGCGGCGGGGTGCTGATCCTTATGGTAGGCGAGATTCACGGTCATCAGACCGCTGCGGTTATAGAGGGCTAGGGCGCGGGCGGCTGGAAGGTAGATCGTGTCATCCAGATCGGTGCCAAGGAATTGGCCCTTGGGCGCCATGACGCCGATTACGCGAAATTGCTCGCCAGCGATGCGAATGCGGGAACCCAGCGGATTCTCGTCTCCGAATAATTCATCCTTGACCTTAGCACCCAGTATGGCAAAAGCTCGCGGGTGATCGGGGTCGTCCGGCGGTAAGAATTGCCCTGCACTGACGGTCATTGTGAATACCCGGGTCATCGCTGGGCCGACCCCGTATATCGTGGTGCGGCGCAGCCGGGAATTGCCCTCGACTTCCGAGTTGCCCCAGACCATGGGCGTGACACCGACCACGCCGGCGATCCGGGCGAGGGCTGCGGTGTCGTCCAAGGTCAGATCCCGAGTGGTGGAGGGAAGGCCGGGCGGGCCGCCCTTGGCTCCTCGCTTCCCGGGGCTGACCTCGACCACATTGGTGCCAAACTGGGAAAATTCGGCGAGGACGAATTGGTGAATGCCTTCGCCAATCGCAGTCAGCAGGATCACCGCCACGATGCCCATGGCAATGCCCAGGATAGTGAGGGCACTGCGCATGCGGTGCGCGAGGAGCGACCGCAGGGATAGATGGATCAGGTCTCGGAGCAGCATCGCTTAATGCTTCGCCAAGGCTGTGACCGGATTGAGTTGGGCGGCTCGTCCGGCTGGTATGACGCCGAATACCAGGCCCGTCACCAAAGCCGTGAACGTTCCGGCCAGCACGGCCCAGGACGGGGGCCAGGCCGGGAGGGCAGGGTAGGCGGCACGTAGACCCCAGGCGCCGAAATACCCCAGGATCAGACCCGCCGCGGCGCCGGCCAGGGAAAGCAGCGCCGCCTCGCTGAGAAACAGAATACGAATGGTGCCATCCGGGGCACCCAAGGCTTTCAAGAGGCCGACTTCGGCCGTGCGCTGGGTGACCGAGACGAGCATGACATTCATTACCAGGATGCCGGCCACCGCTAGGCTGATTGCCGCGATTCCGGCGACGCCGAAAGTCAGGGCCGTCAGAATCCGATCGAAGGTCCCGAGGACGGCATCCTGCGAAATCAGGGTGACGTCCTCCTCTCCGTCATGACGTTGCTGGAGGATCTGCAGAACCTGCGATCTTCCCTGCGGGATGGCTTCGCGATGGCGGACTTCTACCAAAATCCGGAACAAGGTGTTGCTGTTGAATAGGGACTGGGCCAGCGCCACGGGCACGATGACCGCTTCATCCGCATTCACTCCCAGACCGCTACTTGACGCTGGAAGCGTGCCGATGACCCGGAAGCGGCGGTCGCCGATGCGCACCAGTTGGCCCAGCGCGGAGCGCGTGCCAAAGAGGTCGCGGCGAATGGTGTCGCCGATCACCACCACCGGGGCTCCGTGCCGTGGATCCTCAGCCGGCAGAAATCGGCCCTCCGCGACCCTGTAGCGTCGAATTGGCGCGAAATCCGCCGTGGTGCCGAGGACGAGGGTGTCCCGCAACTGCCCCCCATAGGCGATTTCTGAATTGCCGACCGCCAAGGGGGCGACGCGCGAAACGAGGGGTGCGCGCAGGAGCGCTTGGGCGTCCTCGACCGTCAGGTCCCGCGGGGTGGAGGTGACGAGGCTGCCGGCGCCGATGCCGCCGGTGTTGGTTCGTCCTGGCAGGACCACCACCAAGTTGCTTCCGAGTGCCGAAAATTCTCCCATCACATAACGCCGGGCCCCCTCGCCCAGGGCGGTGAGAACCACTACCGCTGCAACGCCGATGGCCATTGCCAGCACCATCAAGGCAGTGCGGACCGGTGTGCCACGGGCGGCATCGGCGGCGAAGGTCAGGGTGTCCCGAGGGCTCACCGCAGCCCCGATGACGACGGACCGCGGCGAAGGTCCTCCACCACTGCCCCGTCTTCCATCCGCAGGCAGCGCCGGGCGCGGGATCCGAGTTCCTGGTCATGGGTCACCACCAGCAAGGTGACGCCCTGGGCGTTCAAGGCTTCGAGGATCTGGGTGACGTCTTGCCCGGTGGCGCGATCGAGGTTGCCGGTAGGTTCGTCGGCAAGGATGACCTCCGGCCGCATGATCGTTGCGCGGGCAATGGCCACGCGCTGACGTTGCCCGCCCGAAAGCTGATCCGGCCGATGGTCGGCACGGTCGGCGAGCCCGTAATCCTCAAGGGCCCGGCCGACCCGGGCCTGACGGTCCTTGGGCGGGATGCCTGCAAGAACCATCGGCAGGGCAATGTTCTCCCGCGCCGAGAGCCGTGGCACCAGATGGAAACTCTGAAAAACGAAGCCGATTCGTTCTCGGCGGATCCGGGCCTGTTCATTGCTCCCCAGCGTGGTCACATCCCGGCCGTCGAGGCGGTAAGTGCCGGCATCCGGCGGATCGAGCAGCCCAAGGACGTTCAGCAGCGTCGATTTTCCCGATCCGGAGGGGCCCATGATGGCGACGTATTCCCCCGCTTCGATGGCCACGGAAATGTTACGCAAGGCACTGACGATGCTGTCGCCCAAAATAAAGCGTCGGTCGATGCCCTGAAGCTCTATTTGCGCCATGCGGGGTCAGGATTTGGGCGCGTCAGCGGGATCGTTCACCGTTACCTTCGCGCCCGCCTTGATGCCTTCTCGGCCCAAGGAAATCACGATCCGATCCCCTTCCGCAAGACCGTCCAGGACTTCGGTGAATTCCCAACTACTCAAGCCCGCCCGGACGCTACGTTCCTCAAGACGGCCATCCTCGGAACGGTAGACGAGGACGAAGCGTCCGTCCCGAATTGCGCCCGTGGGCACTCGCAGGACGTCTTCCCTCACATCCAGGACGATCTCGATGTCGGTGCTGTATCCCACGAGCAGGCCGCGAGCTTCTTGCTGGCGATCGAAATCGACCTCCACGTCCACCGTGCGAGCCTGCTTCTCGACTGCCGTGACATAGGGCGCCAGACGCCGAACCCGCCCCGTAAACTGTTGATTGGGGAGGGCATCGACCCGAATGCGGGCTGGCTGGCCGACGTGAATGCGGGGTGCATCGACTTCATCCATCGGGGCCTTGACGTACAGGCAGCGTTCATCGATGAGATCGATGGCCGGCGGGGTCATGATGCCGATGGGGGAGGGCGTCGAATATTCGCCTAGCTCGCCAGTGATCTTGGCGATGGTTCCGGGAAATGGGGCGACCAGGGTGGTTCGCCGCTGATCGATGGCCGTGGCCCGGACGCGGGCCTCCGCGGCCACTGCATCTCCCCGCGCGGCGGCACACGCCGCATTGCGGGCCGCCGCCTCGAAGCGAGCCTGCTCCTCCCGGGCCGGAGAGACAAAACCCTGACGGCGCAGGGCCGCCTGCCGGGCTGCCTCACGGGAAGCATTCTCTGCGCCGTTGCAAGCGTCCCCGACCCGCAGGCGGGCGCTATCTCGCTGGCTTTCGGCCAGCCGAAGCTGGGCAGCCTGATCTTCATTCCACAAACGAAGCAGCACTTGGCCCGCCTCGACGTGGTCGCCTTCCTTGACCCCCAGGAACTCGATCCGCCCGCCCTGGAGCGTCGACAACTTGGCACGCTGACAGGCTTCGATTTCGCCGGCACGGGTATTGGCCAGAACCGCCTCGACCCGGCCCCGACCTACCCGCTCCAATGTCACCGGAATCGGCTCGGGGCGGGACCACCAGACCATGAGGCCCACCACACCGGCCAGGACCACGAGGCTCGCTGCGAGCCGACGCGGCCATGGCCGGCCGGTGGGGTCACTCATCCGCGGCGCCCGCAGCTGGGGGGTCGACAGGAATCCGGATAGGGCCGTCGGCCGTCTGGACGATGATCGCCTCTTCCTGTGCCGGGGATTCCGCTTTGCCACTGGTCGGCTCTTCCGGTGGGGGCGGGCCGAGCCATTCTTTCAGCATCGCATTCCGCTCCCGCTGGTAGAGCACCTTGGCGAGGTTCTGCTGTGCCATCAATCGATCGTGATCCGCCTCCAGTTCCTGTAGCGGCGTCCGACCGCGAGCGTTACGCGGATCGATCCGGGCTCCGCCTTCCAACAGGCGTCGGGCGATGAACTCCGGGTGGCTCAAATGCGGATTGGTGGCGACGAGGTGGAGCGGCGTATTGCCCTGGGCGTCGCCCTTGTTGCTATCCGCCCCGGCCGCGAGAAGCGCGTCGACACTGCGGGAGTCGCCCAACTGGGCGGCATGGTGGAGGGCTGTTCGGCCTGCGAAGGTCGGGCGCGGATCGCTCGCATCGGTGGGTTCGCCCCGCGCAAGCAGAGCGCGCAATTCCTGGCTGTCTGCGCAAGCCGCCGCCAGGGCAACATGGCCGCGCCGCTTTTCAGGCTCTGCCGGGCAGGAGACCGCGGGCAGGGCGCTGGCGATTTTGTGGCCAGCGACGGAGCTGGCAGGCCCCTCCAGCCCCAGGGCCTGTGCTGGCGCAGGGGGGGGGAGGCTGGAGCGATGCTCCAGGATAATCCATGTGATGGCGGCGCCAAGGAGGGTGACGAGGGCGAGCCCGATGAGAATTGCTCGTTTCAGCTCCCGCCACCGGACCTGGCTGCGCCGGCGCCGACGGCGACCACTGCCACCGGACCCGGACGACGAGCTGCTACGTCGGCGGCGCTCGGTCGGCGGGGTGGAGGGGGAGGGCTCGGTGGTCACGGCGTGGGGGCTAACGGCGCCAGGAATCTTTTAGGGTCACGGTACGATTGAATACCGGTGTGCCAGGCCGGCTATCCCGCCGATCTGCGACAAAATAACCGTGGCGTTCGAATTGGAAACGATCTTCGGGGGCGGCGTTTCGCAGGCAGGGCTCCAGTTGGGCGGTCACGATGCTGAGACTCGCCGGATTGAGGTCGTCGAGGAAGCTTCGTTCGAGATTCTCTGGGTCGCCCTCCCGTCGCGCGCCGGGGTAAGGGTGGGCGAACAGCCGGTCGTAGAGGCGAATTTCCGCCGCATAGGCGTGGGAGGCTGCGACCCAATGCAGGTTGCCCTTCACCTTGACGCTGTCTGCGCCGGGGGTGCCGGATTTGGTGTCCGGCAGGTACTCGGCCAGGACGGCCGTTACGCGGCCGGTTGAATCCTTTTCGCAACCGGTGCACCGGACCACATAGCCATAGCGGAGGCGAGCGAGATTGCCAGGGTACAGCCGGTGATAGCCCTTGCTCGGGACCTCCATGAAATCCTCCCGCTCGATCCAGAGTTCACGCCCGAAGGGAAGCTCCCGCTTCCCTAGTTCCGGCTTGAGGGGGTGATTGGGGGCCTGGCAGGCTTCGGTCTGACCTTCAGCATAGTTGGTCAGAATGAGCTTGACGGGATCGAGGACCGCCACCCGCCGGGGCGCCGCCTCGTTGAGATCCTCCCGCATACAATCTTCCAGGACGCTCATGTCGATCCAGGAATCGGATTTGGACACGCCGATGCGCTCAGCGAAGCGCTGAAAACCGTTTGCCGTGAATCCCCGGCGGCGGGCTCCAACCAGGGTGGGCAGGCGCGGATCGTCCCACCCCCCCACATGGCCCTCGTCCACGAGCTGAATCAGCTTCCGCTTGGAGAGCACCACATAGCTCAGGTTGAGGCGGGCGAACTCGATCTGCTGGGGCAGCGGGCGGGGAAAGAAACCCCCTTCGGCCAGTTTGTCGAGGAGCCAGTCATAGAATGGCCGCTGATCCTCGAATTCCAGGGTGCACAGCGAATGGGTAATCCCCTCGATGGCATCCTCGATGGGGTGGGCGTAGGTGTACATCGGGTAGATGCACCATTCATCGCCCGTATTGTGGTGGGTGGCATGGCGAATCCGATAGATCGCCGGATCCCGCAGGTTGATGTTAGGGCTCGCCATGTCGATCTTGGCCCGCAACACATGGGTCCCGTCGGCGAATTCCCCAGCCTTCATGCGGTGGAAGAGGTCGAGATTTTCCTCGGGGGAACGGCGCCGGAAAGGGCTGTCGCGCCCAGCCTCGGTCAAGGTGCCCCGATTCGCCCGCATCTCGTCGGCGGACTGGCTGTCGACATAGGCATGCCCGGCCCCGATGAGGTATTCCGCGCTGGCGTACATCGTGGGGAAGTAGTTGGAGGCGTGGTAAAGGTGGGGGCCCCAGTCGAACCCGAGCCACCGAACCGCCTCAATGATGGCGTCGACATATTCCTGTTCTTCTTTTTCAGGGTTGGTGTCGTCAAAGCGCAGGTGGCAGGCACCACCGTATTCCCGGGCGAGGCCGAAATTCAGGCAGATGCTTTTGGCGTGGCCATAGTGGAGGTAGCCGTTTGGTTCAGGGGGAAAGCGGGTTTCCACGCGGCCGCCCCATTTGCCGCGGCGCAAATCGTCCTCGATCAGGTTGCGAATGAAATGGCTCGGGGCGCTCCGAACATCGTCCGGGGTGTCGTGAATAGTCATCGAGAAAGGTCGGGAAGCCGGGCGCCGAGGCTGGCGCGGCGCTGCAAAATATCAATGCCCAAATTGTAGCGTAAGGGCAAGCCCGGCAGACGCGTTGCAATGCGCTGTCGCGGGGCGTTTGGCAAAGCGTCCAGGCGGTCTGGGTGGTGGTCGCTCGGCTTGGTGTTAGCGGCTAACATGTGCCCATGCCAGACACATTTCAGTGGTGCGGGGCCGAACGGCTGGGCGATTCCTCCAAGCGGAGCGGGAGTTGAATCGCCCCCCGATCGTTTCGCCTGGCCGATGGGGCCGAATCTGGCGGGCGGGCCTGATGGTCTGCTTGGTGGCCGGCGCCCTGTTCGATTTGGCCGGTGCGGCATTCCGCCTCGGCCAGAAGGTCCAGAGCCATGCCGCGGAGCGCGCGGGGGCCGTCGGTCCGGCGCTCTTGGCGCGGGACATGGGCGCCGTCCAACTGCTTTTCTCCTCGCCGCCTCCAGCGGGCGTGACCTCCGTCGTCCTGCTTGACGGCCAGGGGCGAGTCATTGCGGCGACGCCGCCCGGGCCGCCATCCGGCAGCATCCTGGCTGCCGATGGATCAGTCTTCGTGGCGCCCGGGCGGGGTGAGAGCCCCGTTGGGGATCCGGTACGCCCGATCGGTCGGGTGGTCGTCCTCCCCGCATGGGGCGAACTGGGCCCACGGGCCGGACTATGGATCCTGGTCCTCGGGCTGGCGGCTTTCGCGGTTGCCGGCTATGGCCGATCCGAAGGGGGGGATTTGGCTCGATCGGACTCGAACGACGCGGACTTTGAAGAACTGCCGCAAGGCGAGCCCGCTGTCGAGGCTCTACCGAGCCCCGAGTCCCAGGTCACTGCATTGGATAAGCCCCCCGTGGAAGTTGCTTCCTCCTGTCCGCAGGGCCCGGTTGACCAGAACCCCCTGCCGCAGGCTTGCTCACCGCTCCTGCTGGGGATTGCCGAAGAGACCCGCGCCGCCCTCGGGGTGGTGGCGTCGATGGTGGAGCTTCTCGACGGGTCGGCGCTGGAGGACCGCCAGCGGCGTTACCTTGGGCAGTTGAGGCAAGCTGCTGGCAGCTTGGATCGGCTCGCGGCTGAGGTAATGGATCTGGCTGCTGGAAATGGCGGCTCAGGGGTGCCGCGGATCATCCCGTTCTCCCCCGAGGCCCTGGCGGAGGCGGCGGTGGTGCAGGCCCATCAGCGCGAGGGCGAGTCCCAGCGCGATTGGGCGATTCAAGTGGATCCCAGCCTGCCGCGCCGGGTGGAAGGGGATGCGTCGCGGATCCAGGCCGCCATTGCCAAGGTGGTGGAACATGCTTTGCGCACCTACCCGCGGGGTGACGCCTGCTTGAGAGTGCGGCCAGGGCCGGATCGGCCAGGCAAGGGGGCCGCGATCTCCTGGCACATCCACATTCGGCCAGGCTTCGCGCAGGCCCCGGGCGATGACGGTGCTCCCGGCGACGGGACCCTGCAGCGCGGGGTGGGATGGCGCCTGGCCGAAACGCTCGTCTGGCAGGCGCAGGGGGAGTGGGAGGAGACGCCCCTGCAGCCCGATGAGGTGGGGGTGGGGTTTTGCGTGCCGGTGGTGGTTCTGGCGATGGCGCCGCCGCTGCCGAACCTGGCGCCGTCCGCGGTCGCGGTCTTGACTGCACATGCCTATCTCGCGGAATCCCTCGCGCTCTTCATGGCCCGGTTGGGCCGCTTGGTCGTGGGTTTTGATCGGATTGAGGCACTTCGCGAGGCACTGGAGTCCGACACCAAGGCGTCGGGCACGGTGTTTCTCGATGACGGGTTCGCCCGGGACGCGGATCTCATCGCGATCCTGCGCGCGGCGGGGGCGAGGGTCATCGCGCTCGTTCCCCGGGGTGGATCGGCGCCGGAATTCGCGGCCCGCGCGGCCGGGGTGACGGGGGTGCTGGGGAAGCCCGTGCTATTTGGCGAAATCAGCGCGAGCCTGGCTCAATCCATTGATCCCCCTCCGGCGCAACCTGTCCCTATGGTCCGCACCGCGATCCCCGCCGTCGCGGGGGAGGCCTCCGGCGGGCGAATCCTGGTGGTGGAGGATCATGCCCTCAATCGCGAGATCGTGCTGGCGATGCTCGCCCGGCTGGGGCGGGTCGCGGTGGCGGCGGGGGACGGCTACGATGCCGTGGACCGCTGCGCGCGGGAATCCTTCGACCTCGTGCTCATGGACATCCAGATGCCGGGTCTGGACGGGCTGGCGGCGACTCGGGCCATTCGCCGGGCCGAGCAGGCCACCGGCCGCAAAGCCGTTCCCATCGTGGCTCTGACCGCGAATGTCCTGGAGGACGATCGGCCGGCTGCCCTGGCCGCCGGCATGAACGACTACCTCGCCAAGCCGATCACCGCCTTGCGCCTGCATGGGGTTCTGGAGCGCTGGATTGCCTCCCCCGCAAATGAGGGGTCCGCCGCCTCCGCGGTGCTGGAGGTGGAAACCCTGAAGGCACTCCCGGGGGTGGGCGGAAATTTCGCTTCGCCGCAGGCGGCCCGCTATGTCGGCCTTTTCCTGCGGGAGACCACGGGGCAACTTGAAACGCTGGTCGCTGCCGCGGATCGGGGCGACCTGGAAGCCGTGCGGGCAGGGTGTCACCGAATGAAATCCGCGGCGGCCGGAGTGGGTGCGGCCGATGTGGCGCGCCGGGCGCGGGCACTGGAAGCGGCCATCAAGTCTGGGTCCGCGACGGCCGATGTCAGGGAGGACCTCGAAAAAATCCGCGCGGCATTGCAGTGCTACCATGATGCAGTGATCGCTGCCGGAGTCGCTTTGCCCGAAGCCGCACGCGCTTGCCAGGACCCACCATGACGATTGCCGCCGACGACGCCCATATCCTGATCGTGGATGACGATCCCCTTACCCGGACTCTTGCCGGGGACGCGCTGCGGGAGTCGGGCTATGCCGTGTCGGAAGCCGAGGATGGCGAGGCGGGTTTGCGGGCCTTCGAGACCCTGCGTCCGGACCTCGTGCTCCTGGACGTGATGATGCCGGGACTTGATGGTTTTGCGGTGTGCCGCCGGGTGCGAGCGCATCCCCGGCGCGGGCATGTCCCGGTCATCATGCTGACGGGGCTCGACGACACTGAATCCATCGAGCGGGCCTACGAGAGCGGGGCCTCGGATTTCATTTCCAAGCCGATCAACTGGGCGCTCCTGCGCTATCGGATCAGCTACGTCATGCGGGCCGCCTCGGTGCTGGACGAGCTGCGGCGCAGTGAGCGGAGTCTGTCCGCGGCCCAGGAGATTGCCCACATGGGAAGCTGGGAATGGTCCCTTGAGGATGGGTCCATGTCTTATTCCCGCAGCTTCTACCAGATCTTTGGCGAGGATGCGCTGACCTTCGGCGAGGGGACGTCCGCTGTTCTATCGCGGGTCTATCCGCCCGACCGGCCCATGGTCGAGGAGGGGTTTGCCGGGCTCCGCAAAGGCCGGGGTTACCGTCTCGAGTACCGCATCGTGCGTCCAGACGGCTTCGTTCGGACGGTGAGCGAAATGACAGTTGTGCTGCGGGATGCCAAGGGAGACCCGATGGTCGTGCAGGGCACGCTCCAGGATGTGACGGAGCGGGTCGAGGCGGAAAAGCGGATACGCTATCTGGCCTATTACGACGACCTGACCGGTCTTCCCAATCGAGCCTGCTTCGCCGAGATGGTTCATGCGGCGGTACTGCGGGCGGGGCGTCGTAGCAGCCGCTGCGCCGTGGTGCTGCTCGATGTGGAGCGCTTCGGCCGCGTCAATCAAAGTCTGGGGCCAGAAGCGGGCGACCAGGCGCTGCAGCTCATCTCGGCGCGTTTGCGGGATTTTCAGCGTTTGGTGTTCGATACCTACGCCCTGTCAGTGGGCGATCCGGAGATGCCCCGCCTCGCGCGGCTGGGGAGCGATGAATTTGCCCTGATGGTCGAGGACGCCCCTGATCCCTCCGAACTGGAAACCCAGGTGTATCGTCTTCTGGCTGCCTTCAGCCGCCCCTTCAAGGTCGCGGGGGAAGAGCTTTCCCTGACTGCCCGGGCCGGGATTGCGATATCGCCAGACCATGCGGGCGACAGTGATGCCTTGCTCAAGGCGGCAGAGACCGCGTTGTCTGAAGTGCGCCGGGGCGCTTATGGCATCCAGGTCGTATTGTTCTCCGAAACCATGCGATTGGCGGCCTTCGACCGGATCAGCCTGGAAGGCGCCCTGCGGCGGGCCATCGGTTCCAACGAACTGAGTTTGAATTTTCAGCCCAAGGTGGATGTGCGCAGCCGCCAGATCGTCGGCGCCGAGGCCCTCCTGCGCTGGCTCCACCCCAGTCGGGGCCCGGTGGCGCCCGCGGAGTTTATCCCCCTGGCCGAGGAAACGGGCCTTATCGCGCCCCTCAGCGATTGGGTGCTCGACGCGGCTCTCGCCGCCATTGCCCGCTGGGTCGCCGCCGGGGTCCCCGTGGTGCCGGTAAGCATCAACCTCTGCGCGGCGCAGTTTCGGAGCGGCCGCCTGGTCGATGAAGTCCGGACCGCCCTGGATCGCCACCAGGTGGCGGCCCATCGCCTGGAGATCGAAGTGACGGAGTCGGTCCTGATGCACGATGTGGAACTGGCGACCCGAATCCTTTCAGGATTGACGGAGCTGGGGGTGCGCACGGCCATCGATGATTTTGGTACCGGCTACTCTTCGCTGGCCTACCTTCAGCGTTTCCGCCTGGATTCCCTGAAGATCGACCGGTCCTTCGTGGCCGATCTTGCCTCAGGTAACGGCGGCGTCGCGATCGTTGGCGCGATCATCGCGCTGGCCAAGAACCTCGACATTGGCGTGGTGGCCGAGGGTGTGGACGAGCCCAGCCAAGCGCGAATCCTCCGGGAGCGGGGGTGCTCCCTGATGCAGGGGCATCTGTTCTCGCCCCCAGTGCCGGAGGCCGACTTCGTGAGTCTGCTCGCCGCCGGGCAGCCCATCGAGAGTGATTTTCTCACTGCTTTCGATCCCGCAATCTAGAGGCGTGGCGTGCGCTCCAGGCCGATCCGGCGTGGCTTGGCGTTGCGGTCAGTAGCGGAGGAGGAGGGTGGGTACTGGGTCGTTCGCCGAACCGGGGGTGCAGCTAGCGATTGAGGCTCCGGCCCCGTCCAGCGCCCGTACCTGGCCGGAGGAAAATGGGGCATTCGTGGCGCTGGCCGCATCTAGTTTGAGATCGAGTTCCAAGGCGAGGTCGCAGGCGAGCCCTTCGATGCGGACCGAGTTGTCATGGCTCGATGCGTCAAACCAGAGGGACACCCGTGCTCCGCCGGGGCCGCCAATCCGATAGATGCCGCCGGCGACCTCCAATTTGGCAAGCAGGCCGGCGCGCTCGAGATGCTCCAAGGCGCAGTCACTCTCGGTGGCCGAATCCACCAGCCCATTGCCCACCTGCCCCCCCGCGCCGTAGCTGCAGGCCGCCGATACGCCACCATGAGCGGTGAGGAAGGAGGCTGCATTCGGCAGGTCGCCGGGGTAAAAGCCAAAACGGCTCTTGAACTGCCGGGCGGCGCCCGCCAGATCCTGGATCTTGGCCACCAGGTCGGCCATTTCTCCTCGTTGGATCATGGCGCGCGCACCCACCAGGAGGCCACCAGCCAGCAGGGCCACGATTACCAGGACCACGCCTAACTCCACGAGAGAAAATCCCTGCTCGTGGCGCTTCATGGGCAGGGCTCGAGGCCGGCCTTCAGGAGGTAGGCGTTGAGTTCGGTCTTGCTCACGGAACGACTCGTCACTGGCACCGCGGGCGCGCAGGTGGGGCAGCCGCTGCTGGTGACCTGGAAGACGGTGGGGTTGGCGAGGCTGGTCGTCGCGGAGTAGGCGTGGCCCCAGGGGTCCAGCCCGACGGAAATGCTGGGCGCCACGGTGCATCCCGCCGTGGCGAACGCGCCGATGAATTGATCGATAGCGGCTTGCAGATCGGCTCCCAGGCGGGCGCCCGGCGAGAGGAGTACACCGTCCCTGGCCAGGCGCTGGAGGGCTTCTCCGGCGACGAGGAAGCTGGCGAGATCATCCACCTCCGGGCGCTCGCCGTGAAAAAAAACGTTCGCCGTGAGCGTGCAGGCAGCGACGGTCTGCTGACTGTTCTGCGCTTCCTCGCAGCCCACGGGAGCGGCATTGCGGGTGCCTTGGCGGGTCCAGGCCCCCAGACCGTTCGGGCCGTGGGAAATGATCACCGCGATGGCCTGGGTCGTCAGGGCCACGGGTGAGGCGAGGATGCCGTTATTGACAGTGATGCCGCCGACCTTACCTTCCCCAAAGCAGGATGCCGACTTCCAGTCGACGCCGCTGCCGGGGCAGGCAGGGGAGGCGCTTGCATACACGGTGTAGGACATGAGGTTGCCCCAGCCATCCTCGGCCGCCTCTCGTGGCAAGCCCAGAGTCGCGAAGGGAATCGTGCCGAAGAGGGTGGGACATTCCTCGAGTCCGGTGACACCTCCGGATGAGACGTCTTCGGCGCAAGGAAGGCGGCGGGCGGCGCCGAGATGCTGGATCAGTGCCTCCCGAACGAGTTCCATTCGTTGGCGCGTCGCGGACCCGTTCGCCGATTGGAATCGGGCATTCAGCGCGCCGAGACCGAGCCCGAGCACGATGGTCAGCAGAACGAGCACCACGGACAACTCGATCAGGCTGAAGCCCGCTGCCACGCCCCGCAGGTCGCGGGCGTGAAGGGTTGGGCGCTGTTCGGAGGGGCGTGGCATGGAAAGGATCATACTGGAACGCAGTTGCAGTCGCCGACGGGCGGAGAGCCGACGGAAATCCGTGAAAACTTCGTAAAAACGGAAGTCAAAGATAGGTTGGAATCTGTTTTTCGTGGACGTCGCCTGGCGTAGGATGGTCCTGTCAATCGTTGCCATAGGAGGCGCAGATGAAGATCGAATTGAGATCGCAAGGGCTTGCGATTCCTGAATCCTTGAAGGCCCACATTTCGCGGCGCATGCAGCATGCCCTGCAGAGTTTTCATGATCGCATACAATGGGTGCGGATCGCCCTGCGGGACGTGAATGGCCCCCGGGGCGGTGCGGACAAGGAATGCCAGGTTCATTTGCGCATTCGCGGGAGTTCGGATTTGATCGTCCACGATCGCGAGGTCGATGCCCACACCGCGTTCGACCGCGCCGCCGGGCGGGTGGTGTTCGCGCTGCAGCGGCAACTTGGCCGCCGTCGCCAGGTTCAGCGAGGTGTGCGGGGGCTGGAACTCTTGCCGGCCTGACCTTTCAAAAAGCTATGAGATTTCTTTAGGAGGATGTAGACGAAATGGACAATCGCACTCTGACCATGACGCGCAGCGAAGCGTCGTTGCTCGGGACTCATCGGGTCCTGCGCAACACTTACACGCTGCTTGCCCTGACGTTGGCCTTCTCGGCCCTCACGGCGGGCACTTCCATGGCCCTGGGGCTGCCCCATCCCGGCATGCTGTTGACCCTTGTGGGATATTTTGGCTTGTTGTTCCTGACGACCAAATTCCGCAACAGTGGGGCGGGGATCCTCTGCGTCTTTGCCCTGACCGGCTTCATGGGCTACACCCTCGGACCGATCCTGACCCGCTATATGGCCCTTCCCAACGGTGGGGAGATCGTCATGATGGCAATGGGCGGCACGGCGGCGATCTTTCTTGCCCTGTCGGCCTACGTGCTGGCGACCCGCAAGGATTTCTCCTTCATGGGCGGATTCCTCGTGGTGGGCGTGCTGGTCGCCTTCCTGGCAGGACTTGGCGCCGTTTTCTTCCAGGTTCCGGGTCTGGCGTTGGCCGTGTCGGCGATGTTTGTCCTCCTGATGTCCGGGATGATCCTCTTTGAAACGAGCAACATCATCCACGGCGGGGAGACCAATTACGTCATGGCAACGGTGAGCCTGTATGTGACCTTGTTCAACCTCTTCACCAGCCTGCTTCAGTTGCTCGGGGTGATGAACGACGATTGACGGGCGCACTAATCCAACCTAGCGGGCACCGGAAGGTGCCCGTTGCATTTCCGGGCGGCCCGAAAGGGTACAATGCCGCCTGTTTTCCACCCGGGACGGCCTCCATGAAGACCACTTTCCTCGACTTCGAGCAGCCCATTGCTGACCTGGAGGCCAAAATCGAAGAGCTCCGGTTCGTCCAGGACGATTCCGCGGTGGATATTTCGGAAGAGATCTCGCGCCTTGAGGTCAAGAGCCTGGCCTTGACCAAGGAACTCTACGGCAAGCTCACGCCCTGGCAGATTGCCCTGGTGGCGCGCCATCCCCAGCGACCTTATACCCTCGATTACGTCGAGCACGTCTTCACGGATTTTCAGGAACTTCACGGGGATCGCAGCTTCGCCGACGATCATGCCATCGTTGGCGGGCTCGCCCGGTTCAATGGCCAATCCTGTGTCGTGATCGGTCATCAAAAGGGGCGTGACACCAAGGAAAAGATCTTCCGCAACTTCGGCATGCCCCGCCCCGAGGGTTATCGCAAGGCCCTGCGGCTGATGAAGCTCGCCGAAAAATTCGGTGTCCCGGTCTTCACCTTCGTGGACACCCCGGGTGCCTATCCTGGGATCGGCGCCGAGGAGCGGGGCCAATCGGAGGCGATCGGACACAATCTCTTCGTCATGGCCGAGCTTAAGGTGCCCATCGTGAGCACGGTGATCGGCGAGGGTGGCTCGGGGGGAGCCCTGGCGATCGCCGTGGGCGACCAATTGCTCATGCTGCAGTACTCGACCTATTCAGTGATCTCGCCGGAGGGCTGTGCCTCCATCCTGTGGAAAAGCGCCGAGCGGGCTGCCGACGCCGCCGAGACCATGGGGATCACCGCGGCGCGGTTGAAGTCCCTCGGGTTGGTGGACAAAGTGGTGAGCGAGCCGGTGGGCGGCGCCCATCGGGACCATCGGGCGATGGCCCAGAGCCTCAAGCGAGCCCTGCAGGACGCCCTGCGGCAGCTGACCGATCTCACCCCCGCTCAGCTTGTGGAGCGGCGGTTCGAGCGGCTGATGGACTATGGCCGGTACAAGGAACAAGCCATCGCCTGAGTCACCGCCGGATCTGCTGGAGCGGGTGCGAACGGCCCTGAGTGGGGCCGGCGTCGTCGCCGGTCAGCGCGTCGGACTTGCCCTCAGCGGGGGCGTGGATTCGGTCGTCCTGCTCCACGCCCTCCACCGCCTGGCCGAGGAATTTGGCTATCTGCTCTCAGCCATCCACGTCCATCACGGCCTGAGTCCCCACGCGGATGACTGGCTTGCCGCCTGCACTGCCCACTGCGGCCGCCTAGCAATCCCTTTCTCGGCCCATCGCGTCACCGTGCACCGTGGTGGATCGCAAGGTCTGGAGGCGGCCGCGCGCCGCGCTCGTTTTGCCGTGCTGGACGCCCAGCCGGTGGATTGGCTGGCCTTGGGCCATCACATGGACGATCAGGCGGAAACCGTCCTGTTTCGTCTGTTGCGGGGTGCGGGGGTGCGCGGCGCGGCGGCCATGCAGGGGGTGGAACGGCGGACTGGGGCTCCGGCCCGTTTGCGGCCCCTCCTCGCGGTTCGCCGGCCAGAGATCGAAGCCTGGGCTCGGCATGAATCGCTGTCCTGGGTGAACGATGAAAGCAATCGTGACCTCCGCTATGCGCGCAATGCCTTGCGCCATCGGTGGTTGCCTGCGGTGAGCGCGGAATTCCCGGGGGCGGTGGCCGCTTTGGCGCGGGCCGCAAACCATTTCCGCGAGGCTGACGAATTGCTCGATGAACGGGCTGCCGAGGATGCCCGGGCGTGCGGGCGAGACAGTGGGAGCTGGGATCTGCCCCGATTTCTCAACCTGTCCGCTCCCCGCCAGCGCAACCTGTTACGCAGCGCCCTGCAACATCGGGGCGCGGAAGCGCCGTCCTCCGACCGCCTTGGTGAGGCGCTGCGGCAGCTGACCTCCGCCGGGGAGCGTGCCGACCTGCACTTTCCCCTGGGCGACCTGGCCCTCTGCGCCTACCGCGGCCAGGTATGGCTCGAGCCGGTGGTCGCCACGAAAGCGCAGTCGTGGCCTGTTTCCTTTGCCCGGCCAGCTGCCGGCGAGGGCGGGATGAGCGTTCCGTGGGTGCCCGGCCCGGTTCAATTCTTTCCGGCCAAGGGGGAAGGCATCGCCGCCTTGGCGTTGGCAGGGCAGACCTGTGTCCTCACCGGCCGTTGGCCGGGTTTGACCCTGCGTGCGCAGGCAGGACGGCCTCGTCGCCGCTTCAAAAACCTGTGCCAGGAAGCCGGGGTCCCGGACTGGTGGCGGGAGCGCCTGCCCATCCTGCGGGTGGGAGGCGAGGCCGCATGGATTGGCGGGCTGGGGGTGGCGGCGGAATTCGCTTGTCCGCCGGGCGAGCCTGGCTGGCTGCCGGTCTGGCACGATGCGGGGTGGCCGCGGGGGTGATCCCCCCTCCGGGGCGACCGTCAAAGTTGGGTGAGGAGTTGGGCCAGTTCGACCGCCGAGCGGACGCCCATCTTTTCAAACACCCGGGCGCGATGGACCTCCACGGTCCGCATGGAAATGTTGAGGGCGTCGGCAATCACCTTGTTGAATTTGCCGGCGAGGATCAGCTCCATCACCTCGCGCTCCCGGGGGGTCAGCTGCGCGAGCCGGGTCGCCACCGATTCCCGCGACTCGGCCGCGACATGGGACTGGGCATCGGCGGCCATCGCCTTGATTACCACGTCCACCAGGGCGTTATCGTCGAAGGGCTTCTCGAGGAAATCGAAGGCGCCTTTTTTCAGGGCGGCCACCGCCATCGGGACGTCGCCGTGGCCGGTCATGAAGATCACCGGCAGTTTCGACTCCCGGGCAAGGAGGGCTTCGAAACATTCCAGGCCGCTCATCCCGGACATCCGGATGTCCAGGACCACGCAGCCCCGGCATCCGGGGGTCCAGGCGTCCAGAAAGGCTTCCGCTGACGGCCAGGCCGTGGAGGCGACGCCCCGGCTCTTGAACAGCCAGGCGAGAGCGTCACGGATCGCTTCGTCGTCATCGACGATGTGCGCAAGGGGGGCGGGAGCGGGTTTCATGGAGCCTCGGCGGGGAGCGAGAACGTGAAGATCGTACCACCGCCGGAGCGGGGCTCGAATCCGAGCTTGCCCCGGTGCAGCTCGGCGATGGAGCGGCAGATGTTGAGGCCCATGCCCATCCCTTCGGCCTTGGTGGTGAAGAACGGCTGAAAGAGCCGTTGGGCGGCTTCGGGCGGAATGCCGCAGCCTCGGTCCGCCACGTCGATGGTCACCTGATCCCCCGCCATCCGGGTGGTGACCTGCAGTTGGCGCTGGCTGGCCGGAGTTTCGCGCATGGCGTCCATGCCATTGCGGATCAGGTTGACCAGGACCTGTTCGACCATGCCTCGATCGGCCGCCACCGGGGGAAGCCCCTCGGTCAGGGCGGTTTCGATGCGAACCAGATGCTTGCGCGCGTCGGGTTCGACCAGGGCGACCGCTTCCCGCAGGAGGGCATTGAGGTCCATGAGTTCGCGCTTGGGCTCACTGCGGCGGACGAAATCGTGAATGCCCTTGATGATCTGCCCAGCCCGTTGGGCCTGCTTGGAGAGCTTGGCGAGGATGCCCTTCAGTTCAGCCGGATCGGCGTCCGCGCGCTCTAGGTGATTGAGGCACCCGGCGCTGTAGCTGGAGATCGCGGCCAGGGGCTGGTTGAGTTCGTGGGCCAGGGTGGAGGCCATTTCACCCATGGTCACCAGCCGCGCGGTGGCCTGGAGGCGCTCCTCCTGTTGGCGGGCAAAATCCCGCATGCGCTTTTCTTCCGTGATGTCGAGGACCGAACCCATCCACCCGGTATGCCGGCCCTCGGCGTCGATGAGCGGGGCGTCGAGCACCAGGGCGTCGATATGGTCGCCGTTCTTGCGGATCAGGCGCCGCTCCACGCCGCTGGCCGTGATCTCGCCGGAGAGGATCTGCTGCTGTCGTTCCTCGAGCGAGGGAGGGTCCTCGGGGTCCCAGTAGGGCATCGGAGGAGCCCGACCCACCAGTTCCTCGGCCTCGTAGCCAATCATCCGGCAGAAGGCGGGATTCACATAGGTGATCCGCCCGGCCAGATCCCGCGCCCGCAGGCCGGTGACCAGGGAATCTTCCATCGCCTTGCGGAAGGCCATGGCATCGCGAAGGGCTTGTTCGGTGGCCTGACGGCGGGCGACGTGGCGCCGGAGCTGCAGCAGGCTCCAGATGATGATGCCCGCCAACACCACCATCGAGGCCATGAGGAGGATCGGGATCCAGCGCGTCTCACCCCGGTAGGCGGTGACCTGGAGGCGCAGGCCATGGCCCGGCGGATCGAAGGGAATCTGGTATTCGAGTTGGCTCGCCAACGGGGCGACCTTCGATTTCGACGCGATCTCGCGGCCATCCTGGGCCAAGGCGCGGACCCGGTACCGCTCGGAAAACCACCAGGGAATCTCCCGGGCCAGAAGATCACCAAAATCGTAGAAACCCACCACGGTGCCGCGAAACCCGGCTTCGGCAAAAAAAGGAATATGGACCTCGAAACCTACCGCCCCGTCGCGAAAGGTGAGGGGCGGACCATAAACCGGGCGCCCCGTGCTGCGGGCCAGGAGTGCCGCATCGTGGGTGGGGCGGGGGCTGGCCCCGGCGGTGGCGTCGTCCACTGGCGGGGACATCCCCAGAACCGCCCCCTGCGCGTCGAGCCAATAGACCCGGCGAAGGGCGCTTTCCGGATTGAGGATCTGGCGCAGGCGGGCGTCCGCCTGGGGGGATGGGTGGGTGCCCCTAAAGAGATCCTCGGCCAGGAGGGTGAGTTGCGACTCGACTCGTTCGAGGTGGAAGTGGAGGTTCTGCTCCATCCACAACACGTCACTCACCAGGGTGGCCTGCTGTTCCTCCTGGTCGTAGTGGCGGGTCAGCCCGACCAGGGTGGCGATCAGGACCAGGAACAGCCCGATGGTGAGGGCCGGCAGGCGCCAATAACGGACCGTGCTGGGCAGCGGGGCGGGGGTCATGGGTGGATTGTGGTTATTACTTATCGGATATCCACAATAGTGGTCCTGCGCGGCCTGAGGGACACTGCTGCCACGCTCGCAACGATCGGGCGATTGCAGGTTACCGGATTGGCGAGATCCCGTCAGCGTCCGGCCCTGACCGTAACCAACACAGTCCAAGGAATAGGAGGAGGAACTATGAAACTGCGCGCACTGCTGATTGGCCTGGCCACGGTGGGATTGGTGTCGGCCGCCCAGGCGGCGGACCCCATCGTGATCAAGTTCAGCCACGTGGTGGCCAACGACACGCCCAAGGGTCATGCCGCCGAATTCTTCGCCAAGCGGGCGGGGGAACTCACCAAGGGGGCCGTCAAGGTCGAGATCTATCCCAACAGCACGCTCTACAAGGACAAGGAAGAGATGGAAGCCCTGCAGCTGGGGGCGGTCCATATGCTGGCGCCTTCCCTGGCCAAGTTCGGACCCCTTGGCGTGAAGGAGTTCGAGGTTTTCGACCTTCCCTATCTGTTTGATAACTACGCCGAACTGCACAAGGTCACCCAGGGTCCGGTTGGCAAACAATTGCTCGCTAAACTCGAGCCCAAGGGGATCCGGGGCCTTTCCTATTGGGACAACGGGTTCAAGGATTTCTCCGCCAACACCCCGATCAATGTGCCCGAGGAATTGAAGGGCAAGAAGATGCGCATTCAGTCGTCCAAAGTGCTGGAGGAGCAGATGCGTGCCCTGGGTTCCCTTCCCCAGTCCATGGCCTTCTCCGAGGTCTACCAGGCCCTCCAGACCGGTGTGGTGGATGGCACCGAAAATCCGCCCTCCAACCTCTACACCCAGAAGATGCATGAGGTGCAGAAGTACTTGGCGGTCACCGATCATGGCTATCTCGGCTACGCGGTCATCGTGAACAAGAAGTTCTGGGACGGGCTGCCCGGCGACGTTCGGGGCCAACTGGAGCAGGCCATGAAGGACGCCACCGAAGTCGCCAACAAGATTGCCAAGGAAGAAAACGAAAAGTCCCTGGCGGCGGTGAAGGCCTCGGGCAAGACCCAGATCAAGGTCCTGACGGACGCGGAAAAGCTGGTGTGGAAGAAGGCCCTGGTGCCGGTGCACAAGAAGATGGAGTCCCGCTTTGGCGCCGACGTTCTTCAGGCCATCTACAAGGAAACGGAATTCGATCCCACCAAGTTCTAGACTGAATTCATCGCTTGCCCGGGGGCGGCCGGACCGCCCAGGGTTTTAACAATTTGCCCGCCGTGAGGTGGCGCGCCGAGGGTTCGATTGTCGGTGGCGCCGCTGGCGGGCTTTTTCATGGAGCGCGCTCATGAAATTTCTCGACCATCTGGAGGAGTGGATCATCACCTTCCTGATGGGCGCCGCGACCGTCGTCATTTTCGTCGCGGTGGTCCATCGCTACGCCTCGGGATACGCCATCCCGGGCCTGCAGGATTGGCTGCTGTCCCTCAATCTGTCCTGGGCTCAGGAACTCACCATCATCATGTTCGTGTGGATGGCCAAGTTCGGCGCGGCCTACGGTGTGCGTACCGGCATCCACGTGGGGGTCGATGTGCTGATCAATCGCCTGTCGGAAGCCAATCGCGGCAAGTTCGTGGTGTTCGGACTTCTCGCGGGCGCTTTGTTTACCGGCATCGTGGCGATCCTAGGCAGCACCTTTGTTTGGGAAAACGGGGCCCATTACCAGATCTATCACTGGCTTGGTCTGGATACGGGGGATCTCTTTGAAGGCCCCACCACGCCGGATCTGGAGTGGCCCACCTGGATGGTCTACAGCGCGATCCCCCTGGGTACCAGCCTGATGTGCTTCCGCTTCCTGCAAGTGACGGTGAGCTTCCTGCGCACCGGTGAGTTGCCCCATCACGACCATGGTCACGTGGATGGGATCGAAGAAGAGGCCGTCCCGGTGGATGTGAATCCCTACGAGATGGGGGACAACCTCCATCCCCATGACCTCAAGCACAAGAACCTCGGCAATGGCTCCGGTCAGGGAGGCAAGCAATGAGCACGCTCATCATTTTTGGCTTGCTGGTGATTCTCATGCTCACCGGCATGCCCATCTCCATCTCCCTTGGTCTGACGGTGCTGACTTTCCTCTTCACCATGACCGAGGTCCCCATCGAATCGGTGGCCCTCAAGCTCTTCACCGGGATCGAGAAGTTCGAAATCATGGCGATTCCGTTCTTCATCCTCGCCGGCAACTTCCTCACCCACGGCGGGGTGGCGCGGCGGATGATCAACTTCGCCTCCAGCATGGTGGGCCACTGGTACGGCGGCCTGGGGCTGGCAGGTGTGGTGGCTTGCGCCCTGTTCGCGGCGGTGTCGGGCTCCAGCCCGGCCACCGTGGTCGCCATTGGCTCCATCCTGCTACCGGCGATGGTGCGGGCGGGCTTCCCCAACAAGTTTGGCGCCGGGGTGATCACCACCTCCGGCGGTCTGGGGATCCTGATTCCGCCGTCCATCGTAATGGTGATGTACTCGGTCTCCACCAACACCTCCGTGGGTGCTCTCTTCATGGCGGGCGTGGTGCCGGGGGCGGTCCTGGCCTTGTTCCTCGGTTTCACGACCTGGTATCGCGCCAAGAAGTTCGACTATCCGCGTCAGCCCAAGGCCTCCTGGGGCGAGCGAGGGAGGACCTTCAAGGACTCCATCTGGGGCCTGCTGCTCATCGTGATCGTCATGGGCGGGATCTACAGCGGGGTCTTCACCCCCACCGAGGCGGCGGCCATGAGCGCGGTGTATTCGTTCTTTGTCGCGGTCTTCGTCTATAAGGACCTGACCCTGAAGGACGTGCCCCGTGTGCTGCTCAACTCCGCCAACATGAGCGCGATGCTGCTCTACATCATCACCAACGCGGTGCTGTTCTCCTTCCTCATGACCCACGAGAACATCCCCCAGGAGATGGCGGACTGGATGCTCGGCACCGGGGTGGGCGTGATCGGCTTCCTGCTGATGGCCAACATCCTCCTGCTGATCGCCGGCAACTTCATGGAGCCCTCGTCCATCGTCCTGATCCTGGCGCCGATCCTCTTTCCCATCGCGGTGAAGCTGGGCATCCACCCGGTACATTTCGGAATCATGATGGTGGTGAACATGGAGGTCGGGCTGTGCCATCCGCCGGTGGGTCTCAATCTCTACGTGGCCTCGGGGATCACCAAGATGGGTATCACCGAACTCACCGTGGCGGTGTGGCCGTGGCTGCTCACCATGCTGGTCTTCCTCGGTCTGGTGACTTACTGGCCGGCTCTCTCCCTGGCGCTGCCCCAGGCGATGGGTATGATTTGAGCGGTCGGGGAGCGCCCGCTCAAGGCCCGGCTTCATGCCGGGCCTTTTTTGCATTCAGCGCAAGGAAGTTGCGACCTATTTTCCTGTTAAACTTCAATGTTTCGACGCAATCGCCTCATCGACTGGAGTTTGTTTCATGGCCATCCAACGCACCCTTTCCATCAT
>JAEUNY010000044.1 GCA_016791005.1 Zoogloeaceae bacterium | reverse complement strand
TCCCGAACAGGACCGTGAAACGAGACCGCGCCGATGATAGTGGGGCCTCCCCCGTGAAAGTAGGTCATCGTCAGACTCATCCCTACACCCAAAACGCCCGACTCAGGATCAATCCCTCAGTCGGGCGTCTGGCTTTGTAAGGCACGCAAACAACACGCCATTAATCTTGCAAGGAACGCATCAGTGCGCTGGGAGGAATACAAGTCGCCGAACTTCGACGATCGCCCTAATGATGAGCCGCCTAATCTGGTTGTCGTCCATGGAATCAGTCTCCCTCCCGGAGAGTACGGCGGATCGGCCATCGCAGATCTCTTCGGCAATTGTTTGGATGCCGGCGCACACCCCTATTTCAAAGAAATCGCACACCTTCGGGTTTCAGCGCATTTCTTGATACGGCGGGACGGCACGGTTCTAAATTTCGTCCATCCCGCTAAGCGCGCGTGGCATGCCGGCGTGTCAACTTGGCGGGGACGTGAATGTTGCAACGACTATTCGATTGGGATTGAATTAGAAGGATGTGATTGGGAGGCCTATGAACCGGCGCAATATGAGCGCCTGGGCGATCTCATCCAGGATCTCTGCGGCGAATATCCGATTCAAGCAGTCGTCGGGCATTCGGACATCGCTCCGGGGAGGAAGACCGATCCCGGCCCCTATTTTAGGTGGAGCGAATTACAGCGGATATTGAAACACCTGGGAAATGTCGCCATTGGGCCGGAGGGGGCGGCGCGATAACGAAGTCAGAATAGGCGTCCCCTGATCCGCTCTATCGCCTCAGCGATCCGCCCTTCGTCGGTCGTGTATGCGAGGCGCAAGTAGCGACCTGGATCCTGATTTCCGAAATCAAGCCCTGGTGTTGTGGCGACCCCAGCGTCTTCGAGGAGATGGTTCGCCATTGCGCGGGAATCAAGGCCCAGGGGGCGGACGTCGGCATAGGCGTAAAAGGCCCCGATAGGCGTGCAGGGTACGTCGATCCCGAGTGACGTGAGGCCATTCAACAGGGTGGACCGACGTTGGGAAAAAATCTGCTTTCTTTCTTCCAGGATCGCTTGGGTCGCAGGTGTGAAGGCCGCCAGGGCTGCGTATTGGGCGACTGTGGATGGAGCGATAAAGAAATGCTGCGCCAATTTCTCGAAGGCGTTGGTGGTACCTTCTGGGACGACGAGCCAGCCCAGCCGCCAGCCGGTCATGCCAAAGTACTTCGAGAAGCTATTGACGATGATTGCATGCGAACAACAGGACAGCGCCGTAAAATCACGGCTTCCGTAGGTTAGTCCTTGATAAATCTCATCCACAATCAAATTCCCGCCCTTGCGGGTGGTGAATTCGTGGATTGCCTTCAGATTCTCAGGTTCAAGTACGGTGCCCGTGGGATTCGAGGGGCTGGCGACGATCAGCCCCTGGGTTTGGCCATGCCAAGAGGCTTCAATTAGCTCCGGGGTGGGCTGAAAGTCGGTTTCTGCATTGACTGGCAGGCCAATCGGGATGCCTTCAAATGCGCGAATCAGGTGTCGATTCGATGGGTAGCCTGGATCAGGAACGAGCCATTCGCCAGAGGGGCGGACGGTCGCGGCCGTCGCCAGTAAAAGGGCTCCCGACGCGCCCGCGGTGATGACAATTCGGTTGGGGTTGACGTCGATGTGGTAACGATCGCTGTAGTAGCGGGCTATGGCTTCCCGCAAGCTGGTCAAGCCGAGGGCGGGGGTGTAATGAACGTGACCCTTGGAGATAAACCTCGTAGCCGCTTCGACAATTGGTGCGGGGGTCGGGAAATCGGGCTCCCCGACTTCCATGTGGATGATGTCGCGGCCGGCGGCTTCCATCTCTCGCGCGCGGCGAAGCAACTCCATGACCTGGAACGG
The DNA here is from genome assembly GCA_016791005.1 of Zoogloeaceae bacterium. GTDB lineage: Bacteria > Pseudomonadota > Gammaproteobacteria > Burkholderiales > Rhodocyclaceae > JAEUNX01. Next base: position 26,287 of record JAEUNY010000044.1, on the reverse strand, counting down.
GCGGATATCGTCGACACGCGGTGCGAAATTGCTCGAGTCCATTGTCGGGACAAGGGGTGGGTGCAAACTGCGCAAAAAAGGAAAAAGCGCCGTTGGTGCGGCGCTTTTTATTTTCGCAGAAGCGAGGCGGATTGGCCGTCAAACCGCCAAGGCGAGGTCAAATAGCTCGCGCTTCAACACCAATTGGCGGGGCAACTTTTCGCCAAGTTTGTCGAACCACTCTTTGTGGAGCGCCAGTTCTTGCTTCCATGCCTCGGCATCGATGCGGGTCAGAGTCTGGAATTGGTCCTTGGTGACGTCTCCGCCGCGCCAATCGATGTCTTCGAAGTTGGGCATCCACCCCAACGCCGTTTCCTGAGCGCCAACGCGTCCGCGAACGCGATCCACGATCCACTTCAGTACGCGCATGTTTTCGCCAAAGCCGGGCCACATGAATTCGCCTTTTTCGTTCATGCGGAACCAGTTGACGCAGAAAATGCCCGGGGTTTGGTCGACCACGTGGCCCATCTTCAGCCAATGGTTGAAGTAGTCGCCCATGTGGTAGCCGCAGAACGGCAGCATGGCGAAGGGGTCGCGGCGGACCACGCCTTGGGCGCCGAAGGCGGCGGCGGTCGTTTCAGAACCGAGGGTGGCGGCCATGTAGACGCCGAAGTTCCAGTTGAAGGCTTGATAGACCAAGGGCACCGTGGTGGCGCGGCGACCGCCGAAAATGAAGGCCGAGATAGGGACGCCAGCAGGGTCTTCCCAGCTCGGATCAATTGAGGGGCACTGGCTCGCCGGCGCGGTGAAGCGGGCATTGGGATGGGCGGCCTTCCGGCCAGTTTCTTTGGCGATCTCCGGCGTCCAGTCCTTGCCCTGCCAATCCACCAGGTGCGAGGGGGCCTCCTTGGTCATGCCTTCCCACCACACGTCGCCATCGTCGGTGAGGGCGACGTTGGTGAAGATGATGTTTTCCTTCAGGGTGGCCATTGCGTTGTAGTTGGTCTTCTCGGAGGTGCCCGGTGCCACGCCGAAGTATCCTGCCTCCGGATTGATGGCGTAGAAGCGGCCATCCTTGCCGGGCTTGATCCAGGCAATGTCGTCGCCGACGGTGGTGATCTTCCAGCCTTCAAATGTGCTGGGAGGAATTAGCATCGCAAAATTGGTCTTGCCGCAGGCAGAGGGGAAGGCGGCAGCGACGTAGGTTTTTTCGCCATCAGGGCTCTCAACGCCCAGGATCAGCATGTGCTCGGCAAGCCAGCCTTCGTCCCGCGCCATGGTGGACGCGATGCGCAGGGCAAAACACTTTTTGCCAAGGAGCGCGTTGCCGCCGTATCCCGAGCCGTAGGACCAGATCTCGCGGCTTTCCGGGTAATGGACGATGTACTTGGTGGTGGGGTTGCAGGGCCACCGGCTGTCCTTCTCGCCATGCGCAAGGGGGGCCCCGACACTGTGCACGCAGGGCACGTATTCACCGTCGGTGCCAAGAACGTCGTAAACTTTGGCGCCCATCCGGGTCATTGTCCGCATGTTCGTGACAACGTAGGGGCTGTCGGAGATTTCCACGCCAATGTGGGCGATCGGAGAGCCCAGGGGGCCCATGGAAAAGGGGATCACATACATCGTGCGGCCGTGCATGCAACCCGCGTACAGTTCGCTGAGGGTCTTGCGCATCTTGGCCGGATCTTCCCAATTGTTGGTGGGGCCGGCATCTTCAGGATTGGCGGAACAGATGAACGTCCGGTCTTCAACCCGGGCCACATCCGAGGGATCGGACCAGGCGAGAAAAGAGTTTTTTCGCTTTTCAGGATTGAGCTTGATCAGCATCCCTGATTCCACCATCTCGGCGCACAGTTGGTCGTATTCTTCCTGTGTGCCATCACACCAGACCACGCGGTCCGGTTGGGTCAGCTCGGCGATCTGGGCGACCCAGGCCTTGAGCTGTTCGTGACGAACATAGGAAGGTGCGGCAGCGATGGCGGCCTTGGCGAATTGAGTGGTCATGTTGGAATGCTCTCTCCAGGATGCTCGGATCTGTACCGAGTTCGCTGCCGCAGGCGTTGTTTCAGTGCGGTCCGCGCCAGCGATGGCCCCCGCCGCTTCGTGCCCTCCTCGAGGCGGTGCGGGTAAGTCTGCGGTTAATACGAAGGGACGTCGCAAACAAATCAAGCCTAAAATTATGCCATGACCTGGGCAAGGACCAAAGTCACGATAAGTCACGGCCGGCCTTTTTTAAGGCAGTGGTTGTGGCTAGCATTGGAATGATTGGTGGTTTGGCCAACAAGTACCGGGCCAGAATCTGCTGATCGGGAGAGCAGGTAGGCTGTATCCAACGAGAAAAGAGAGAAATTCATGGATGAACGCGTACGCAATGCGGCCCTCGACTACCACCGGTATCCCCGGCCCGGAAAGATCGCGGTTACGCCGACCAAGGTGCTTACCAACCAGCAGGATTTGTCCCTCGCCTACTCCCCCGGGGTGGCGGCGGCCTGTGAGGCGATCGTGGAGAATCCTGCCGATGCGGCCCTCTACACCGCCCGCAGCAATCTGATCGGCGTAGTGACGAACGGGACGGCCGTATTGGGGCTCGGTCCCATCGGCCCTCTGGCGGCTAAGCCGGTCATGGAAGGCAAGGGAGTCCTCTTCAAAAAGTTCGCCAACATCGATGTGTTCGATTTGGAGATCGCCGAACGCGACCCGGACAGGCTTATCGACATGATTGCCGCTCTGGAGCCGACCTTCGGCGGAATCAACCTCGAGGACATCAAGGCGCCGGAGTGCTTCTACATCGAGTCGAAGCTGCGGGAGAGGATGCGGATTCCGGTTTTTCACGACGATCAACACGGCACGGCCATCGTCGTCGGCGCAGCGATCCTCAACGGCCTGCACCTTCTCGGCAAGGACCTCAAGTCGATCAAGCTGGTGACTTCCGGCGCCGGCGCGGCGGCCTTGGCTTGCCTGGACCTGCTCGTCATGCTCGGGATTCCGGTCGAGAACATCTGGGTGACGGACATCAAGGGCGTAGTCTACGAGGGCCGGGTCGAGGAGATGGACCCCATCAAGGCGCGTTACGCCAAGGTGACCTCTGCTCGCACTCTAGGCGAAGTGATCGAGGGCGCAGACGTCTTCCTCGGGCTGTCCGCCGGGGGGGTCGTAAAAAAGGAAATGGTGGCCCGGATGGCGGCCAAGCCGCTGATTCTTGCCCTGGCCAACCCGAATCCTGAGATCCTGCCCGAGGACGTCATGGCAGTTCGGGACGATGCCACCATTGCCACCGGGCGCTCGGATTATCCCAACCAGGTCAATAACGTCCTGTGTTTCCCCTTCATTTTCCGGGGTGCCCTGGACGTCGGGGCGACCACCATCACCGACGAAATGAAGCTCGCGGCGGTCAAGGCCATCGCCGAATTGGCCCGGGCGGAGCAAAGCGACGTGGTGGCAGCGGCCTATGGCGAAAAGGTGGCGGGTTTTGGCACCGAATACATCATTCCGCGGCCCTTCGACCCCCGTCTCATCGTGAAGATCGCCCCGGCAGTGGCTCAGGCGGCGGTGGAATCGGGGGTCGCCACCCGGCCCATCACGGACTGGGATGCTTACCACACCCAGCTGAACAACTTCGTCTGGCAGACCGGCCTGATCATGAAGCCGGTATTCGCAGCCGCCAAAGCGGCGCCTAAGCGGATCATCTTCGCGGAGGGGGAATCGGAGCGGGTGCTGCGGGCGGTGCAGACCGTGGTGGACGAAGGCTTGGCCAAGCCCATTCTCATCGGTCGTCCGGACGTGGTTCAGCACAATATCGAGCGCTTCGGCCTGCGTCTCGAGACAGGCGACCTGGAACTCGTCAATCCGGATTCCGATCCCCGCTTCAAATCCTTGTGGACGCACTACCACGCGCTCATGGAGCGCAAGGGGGTGTCGGTGGAGTTCGCCAAGCGGGAAGTGCGGCGGCGGACCACCCTGATTGGCGCCCTCCTGGTGAAGTTCGGCTACGGTGATGGCCTGATCTGCGGCACCTCCGGGCTTCATCACCTCCATCTCAAGTTCATCGAGACGGTTCTGGGGCGCAAGCGTGGGGTGCGGAATTGCTACACGCTGAACGTGCTCAACCTGCCGGGGCGCACGGTGTTCCTTGCCGATACCTACGTCAATTACGATCCCACGCCAGAGCAGATCGTCGAGATGACGGTGCTGTCGGCCGAGGAGATGAAGCGATTCGGGGTCACGCCGAAGATCGCCTTGCTTTCCCATTCCAGTTTCGGCTCCGACAACTCCCCGACCTCTGAGAAGATGCGGCGGGCCTTGATCATGCTCCACAACGACCATCCCGAACTGGACGTGGAAGGTGAAATGCACGGCGATGCCGCCCTAGATGCGAGCATTCGTATGCAGGTCTTTCCCAATGCCCTGATGCGGGAGGACGCCAATCTCCTCATCTTCCCCACTCTGGATGCGGCCAACATTGCCTTCAACCTGCTGAAGACGGCCTCCAGCGAGGGGATGACCATTGGCCCGATCCTCCTAGGGGCGGGCAAGCCGGTGCACATCCTCACGCCCACCGCCACGGTGCGCCGCATTGTGAACATGACGGCGTTGACCGTGGTGGAAGCTTCCCACGAGGCTTGACCCGGGTGAGGGCCGTCGGGCTCGCGTCATCCCGCGAGCCCGGCGGCCCTAAAGCTTGTCGGGCCCCGTGACGTAAAGTTGGGCTATGAAGCGGGGAATGGTGGATTCGTCGGAGGGAAAAGCGGCCCTAGTATTGACCGGCGGCGGCGCCCGCGCGGCCTACCAGATGGGAGTGCTTCTGGCGATTCGGGAGATCTGGGGGCGCCGGCCGGGGAACCCCTTTCCCATCTTGTGCGGAACCTCCGCCGGGGCGATCAACGCGGTCGCCCTGGCGACGTCGGCCCATGACTTCTCCGCCGGAGTGCGGCGGGTCGCGTGGATCTGGCGCAATTTCCACGTTCATCAGGTCTATCGCGCCAGTCTGGGAGCCCTCATCGAAACCGGGCTGAGGTTCGGGTCGGCCTTGCTCTTCGGCTGGCTGATCCGGCAAACGCCGCGCTCCCTTCTCGACAATACGCCCCTGGCGAACTTGTTGCTGAGAACTCTGGATCTGAAGAACATTGACCGGGCCATTGCCGCTGGATTCCTCCATGCCGTGAGCGTGACGGCGTCTGGCTATTCATCGGGTGAAAGTCTCGCGTTTTTCCAGGCGGCGCCGGAAGTACAGGGTTGGCGGAGGGCCCATCGCCTGGGGGTGCGGGAAGAGATCACGATCCCGCACCTCATGGCGTCGAGTGCGATTCCTTTCGTTTTTCCCGCCATGAAAATCAATCGGGAGTATTTCGGGGATGGCTCCATGCGCCAACTTGCCCCCATCAGCCCAGCGATTCATATGGGTGCCGACCGCATCCTCGTGATCGGATCCGGCCGTCGGTCAGAGGAGGGGCGTCGTCGTTCGGAGGGGTATCCATCCCTGGCCCAGATCGCGGGCCATGCGCTGTCGAGCATCTTCCTGGACGGGCTGGCGGTGGATCTCGAGCGCCTGGAGCGGATCAACTCGACCCTCAAAGCCATGAGCGCCGGCCAACGTGAGACGGCCGGCATCAAGCTGCGCCCCCTCGAAACCCTGGTCATTGCCCCGTCCCAGCGTCTCGATACCATCGCCAGTCGCCACCGCAATGCCCTCCCGACGGCGCTCCGGAATGTTCTGCGTGGAGTGGGTGCTATGCGGCGGGAGGGGTCGACCTTGCTTTCCTACATTCTTTTCGAGCCAGGTTATACGAGGTCCTTGATGCAACTGGGATTTCGCGACGCAATGGTCAAGGAGGCCGAGATCCGGGCCTTTCTCCGCCTGCCGGGTGGCCCGCAAAAGGATCCGAAAAGACATCGCGGAGCGGACAAGAATGTGCTTTAATTTTTGAACATACCCCATTATTTTTACTAAGGTATGTAGTGCAACAACATGAACAATCAGGTGAGTGGAACATGAGATTTTCTCGGTTGGTGAGTGCATTGCTGGGTTGCGCGCTGTTGGGGCTCCCGGCGGCCAAGGAGGCGGCAGCCGCGGAGCCCAGGGTGGCCAATACCGCCAAGGCCAAGAAGGCGGCAGTGAAACCCCAGGCGAAGAGCGCGCCCAAGGTGGCGGCGAAGCCCGCGGCACGGGCGGCCAAACGGTCGTCAGTGGTGGCTGCCCGGGCCAGTCGTGCAATGGCCGCCAAAGCGGCACCCCAGAAGGTGAGTTATTCGCGCAAGCGCATCGAGCGGCCCGCCGTGGTGGACGATCCCATTGCGGCCTTTGATCCGCAGCTCGGACCCTCTTTGGCCTCGGCGTCGGTTCTGGTGACCAACCAGACGACGGGAGAGGTGATCCTCGAAAAGAATCCCCAGGCGGTCGTGCCAATCGCCTCGATCACCAAACTCATGACCGCCATGGTGGTCCTTGATGGTCAGCAGTCCCTGACAGAATCCCTGCGGGTTTCGGAGGAGGACATCGACACTCTCAAGGGCAGCAGTTCACGATTGCCGGTGGGCACCACCATGACTCGGGAGGAGATGCTTCGCCTGGCCTTGATGGCCTCGGAAAATCGTGCGGCCTCGTCCCTGGCTCGGCATTACCCCGGCGGCTTCCCCGCCTTCGTGGTGGCTATGAATCGCAAGGCCCAAGCCATCGGCCTGTCAGATACCCACTTTCTCGACAGCACCGGGCTCAATTCCAGCAATGTTTCCAGCGCCCGGGACCTCACCAAGATGGTGGCCGCAGCGTCGCGTTATCCCCTGATTCGGGAATTCTCCACCACGGCCGAACATGAAGTCGAAGTGGCGGGGCGGGTGCGTCGGTTTGGCAATACCAACGCCCTGGTCCGTAGCCCCGAATGGGAAATCGGGGTCTCCAAGACCGGTTATATCTCTGAATCGGGGAGGTGCCTGGTCATGCAGGCCTGGATGCACGACAAACCCCTGATCATCGTGCTGCTGGATTCCCTCGGAAAATACACCCGCGTGGCCGATGCGCAACGTATTCGCAAGTGGCTCGAAGCGGGCGGCGCCCAGCGTATCGCCGTGGCCCCCGGGGCCCGGGCGAGCTGACGCGAAAGTCTGATCCGCATGAAAAAGGCCGGGTCACCCGGCCTTTTCTGTTACTCCGATCCCTCAGCGGGTGGGTGGGGCGACGTAGCCCAGGGCGCGGGAAATGTCCTGGGCGGTGTCCCGCACCAGGGCAGCCCAATCGGGGTTGAAGCGTTCGGATGGGGTGGAAAGCGACAGGCCGGCGATCAGGTGCCCGGCGTCGTCGCGAATGCCGGCGGCGATGCAGCGGACCCCTTGCTCCACTTCATCGAGGTCGTAGGCGACGCTGTGCCGACGCACGCGATCGAGTTCCTTTTCCAGATCCGGGAGGGTAGTGATGGAGCTCGGGGTGGACGCGGGGAGCCCGGTGCGCTGGGCATACTCCTTGACTTTGGTCGCACCGTCCTGGGCGAGAAAGAGCTTGCCCGTGGCGGTGGTGTGGAGGGGTGCCCGAGCACCGACAATGTGCACCACCCGGACGGCTGAGCGCCCGCTGGAGGTTCGTTCGACGTACACGATCTCGTCCTTGTCCCGAATGCCGAGGTTCACGCTTTCGCCGGTGGCGGCGTGGAGTCTCAGCATCGCCTCCATGGCGGTCTCCCGCAGGGAGAGGCGGGATTTCACCAAGCTGCCCAGTTCCAGGAGCCGAATGCCGAGACGGTAGCTGCCCCCATCGGAGCGTTGGACGAACCCCGCCTGGGCCATGGACCCCAGGATGCGGTGGGCGGTGGAGGGGTGAAGCTGGGTTTCCTGGGCAATCAGTTTGAGAGGCACCGGATCAGAATGCTCTGCCAGGACCTCCAGGAGCTTCATCATCCGTTCGATGACCTGGATCGGATTCTTTGAGTCTTGCGTGGTCACCGGCGTTTTGTCCATCGTGCAGCCTTTAGAGTTGCGCGAATGTTACCGTGTTCCATCCGTTTCGCCTAATGAAACGCCGGGGCTGGGTCCCCGGAAATCGCAAATGAGGGAGGGCGATCAGGATGCGGTCCAGGGTGTTGGGAAGGAGGGGCCAAACATGCGGATCGTGATGCTCGAAGGTGGGTCGGTGCCCGTGAGCCTGCGCCGGCCGGATTTTCCCCATGAATGGGCAGCCCACGAGGAAACGGCGGTGGCGCAGATGGCATCCCGGTTGGCCGGCGCCACCGTCGCGATCGTGAATAAGCTGCCCTGCACGCGGGCGCTGATCGCCCAGCTGGGGTCATTGAAAATGATCGCCATTGCCGCGACGGGCGCCGACAACGTGGATCTCCAGGCCTGCCGCGATCACGGGATCGTGGTCAGCAATGTGCGTGGCTATGCCACCCACAGCGTGCCGGAGCACGCGCTGGCCTTGATGCTGGCCCTGCGGCGACGCCTTTTCGATTACGCCGCAGATGTTCGGGCGGGGCGTTGGGCGCAGGCGCCGCATTTCTGCCTCTTCGATCATCCCATTGGCGATCTGCATGGCGCCCGCCTGGTCATCGTGGGGGGTGGGGAGCTGGGGCAAGGCGTGGCCCGCCTGGCCCACGCCTTTGGCATGGAAGTGATAGTGGCCGAGCGCAAGGATGCGGCCCAGGTACGGCCTGGCCGTGTCGCCTTTGCGACAGCCTTGGCGGAGGCCGACGTGGTTTCCCTCCACTGCCCCCTCACGCCTGCCACCCGCCACCTCATTGGCGTGGCCGAACTCGCCCTCATGAGCCGGGGGGCCATTCTCATCAATACCGCCCGGGGTGGGCTCGTGGACGGGGCGGCCCTCGCCGAGGCCCTGCGCGATGGCAAATTGGCCGGGGCCGGCATCGATGTCCTCCCCGAGGAGCCGCCGCGTCGGGGAGATCCCCTGTTGGCGCCGGATATTCCCAATCTGATCGTGACGCCCCACGTGGCCTGGGCGTCATCGGCGGCAGTGCGAAACCTGGCGGAACAGGTCGTGGCGAACATCGAAGCCTTCGCAGCCGGCAAGCCAGCAAACCGACTGGCCTAGAATCTGCTCTTTCCGCGGCGTGCCGGGCTCCGTGGGCGGAGCTGGGCGAACCCATCCGGCTATAATCGGTCGGAAAAAAGCGGTCGAACGTCGGCCCAGGAAAGGACAGATTCGTGAATCCCTCCCCCGTGGAACTGGTCGGTGCGGTGTTGTTTGCCGTGGCAGTGATCCACACCTTCATGACCAAATACTTCGAGCGGCTGGCTCATCTCCAGCCCGCCCATGCCGGCATGTGGCATCTGCTCGGCGAGGTCGAGGTGGTGTTCGGCTTCTGGGCGTTCGTGCTGCTGGGGTTTCTGTTCTTCACCGGCGGGGCTGAGGCGGCAACGCATTATCTGGAGGGGCTCAACTACACCGAGCCCGCCTTCGTCTTCGTCATCATGGTCATTGCAGCCAGCCGGCCGGTGTTGGAGTTGTGCCGAATTCTGGCCCAGGGAACGGCGCGCTACCTGCCTCTCAATGACAGCATGGCCTTTTACTTTGTCTGCCTGTCCTTGTTGCCCTTGCTGGGCTCCTTCGTGACGGAACCGGCGGCCATGACCCTGGCGGCTTTATTGCTGAGGGACAGCTTTTACGCCAAAGGCATTTCCATTCGCCTGCGCTATACGACCCTCGGGGTGTTGTTCGTCAATGTCTCCATCGGCGGAACCCTCACGCCATTCGCCGCGCCGCCGGTTCTCATGGTGGCCGGCAAGTGGGGCTGGGATATCTGGTTCATGTTCGCCACCTTTGGCTGGAAGGCGATGGTGGCGGTGTTCGTCAATGCGGGCATTGCGACCTTGCTTTATGGGGTGGAGCTCAAGAAGCTCGGTCGGATCAAGGCCGAAAAGCCCACGGTGCCGGTGTCCTTGATGCTGCTCCATGTCGGGTTCCTGGGCGGGGTGGTGTTCTTCGCCCATCACCCGGTGATGTTTATGGGCATCTTCCTGTTTTTCCTCGGCGTGGCGGAAGCCTATAAGCACTACCAGGACCGCCTCATCCTGAGGGAGGGCCTGCTGGTGGCGTTCTTCCTCGCCGGTCTGGTGACCCTCGGCGCGCAACAAAAGTGGTGGCTTCAGGACGTGCTTTCCGGCATGAGCGCCACGACCCTGTATTTCGGTGCCACGGCGCTCACCGCCATCACCGACAACGCGGCCCTGACCTATCTTGGCTCCCTCGTGGAGGGGGTTTCAGACACCTTCAAGTATTCGCTGGTGGCCGGCGCGGTGACCGGCGGCGGTCTCACCGTGATCGCGAACGCGCCCAACCCGGCGGGTTTCGCCATTTTGCGTGGCCACTTCGATGATGGCGCCATCAACCCCCTGGGCCTCCTGGTGACGGCCCTTCCACCCACCATCGTCGCGATTCTGGCTTTTCAGTTGTTGTGACCGGGGGCCCGGTGCGGGCCCCAACCGTCGCAACGCCCCGCAGTGGGCCGTTCCCGTTGGGCGGCCTGGGGCTCTGCCGTCGCGACCAACGAGGAGATTCCCATGCCGACCCCGTCCCCGATGGAGCTGGTGGCCACCGTCTTGTTCGCGGTGGCCGTGCTGCACACGTTTCTCACCAAGCATTTCGAGCACCTTGCCCATGTCCAGCCCGCCCATGCGGGGTTCTGGCACCTGCTTGGGGAAGTCGAGGTGGTGTTTGGATTTTGGGCGGCGGTGTTCCTGGTGATTCTGACGGTATCCACCGGGGCGGATGGCGCCATCGCCTACCTGGAATCGGTCAATGTTACGGAGGCCGAGTTTGTCTTCGTCGTGATGGTCATTGCGGCCAGTCGGCCGATCTGCGACCTCGCCCTGGCGCTCACCCGGGCGGGCGCCCGTCTGCTCCCGCTGCCCTCGTCCATGGCGTTTTATTTCGCCGTGCTGGCCTTCATGCCACTCCTGGGCTCCTTCATCACCGAGCCGGCTGCCATGACCCTGGCGGCCCTCATTCTGCGCGACAACTTCCTCAACCAGCCCCTGTCCGAGCGCCTCAAATACGCCACCCTGGGCGTGCTCTTTGTGAATGTGTCGATCGGCGGGACACTCACCTCCTTTGCGGCGCCGCCGGTGCTGATCGTGGCGGGCAAGTGGGGGTGGGATCTTGCCTTTATGTTCACCACCTTCGGCTGGAAGGCGGCGATCGCGGTCGTGGTGAATGCCGCGGTGGTAACCGCCTTGTTCCGGCGGGAACTCCAGGGGCTGGACACCTCCCCTCCGTCCGCCAAGGGGGTGCCCGTGCCAGCCTGGGTGACGCTGATCCATCTCCTCTTTCTCGCCGGAGTGGTCGTGTTCGGCCACCACCCGAAGGTGTTCATCTGGATCTTTTTGCTTTTCCTCGGCTTCGTCTCGGCTTACGCCCGCTACCAGACGCCGCCTATCCTGCGGGAGGGGCTACTCGTGGGCTTCTTCCTCATGGGGCTCGTGACTCTCGGGGGCCAGCAGGCCTGGTGGCTTCAGCCCCTCCTCGGCGGGCTGTCCGACACCGTGGTGTTCTTTGGCGCTCTGGGGCTCACGGCGCTTACCGATAACGCCGCCCTGACCTATCTGGGCTCCCTGGTGGAGGGCACCACCGATTCCTTCAAATATGCCCTGGTTGCCGGCGCTGTCGCCGGGGGTGGGCTCACGGTGATTGCCAACGCCCCGAATCCAGCCGGTTTTTCGATTCTCCGCGGCTCATTCGCCGACGGGGCGATCAGCCCACTCGGGCTTCTGGTCTCGGCCCTGGCGCCAACCTGTACGGCGATCTTGGTGTTTCAGTTACTGTGAAGGCTCCAGGCACCTAGATTTCCACCTGGGTGCCCATTTCCACCACCCGGTTGGTGGGAATCTTGAAAAAGTCTGTGGCGCTCATGGCGTTCTTTGACATCCACGAGAAGAGCTTCTCCCGCCACGGCGCCATGCCGCGCTTGAGGCTGGGGATGACGGTTTCCCGCGACACGAAGAACGACGTGCTCATCAGATCGAAGGCCAGCCCCTTTAAGGCGCAGTGATTGAGTGCGGCGGGAATGTCCGGTTCTTCCATGAAGCCGTAGTGGATGGTGACCCGGAAAAAGCCCTTGGTGAGATCGCTGATGGTGACCCGCTCCTCATCCGGCACATAGGGGTGATCCTCGACGATCACCGTCAGGAGCACGTTTCGATCGTGGAGGACTTGATTGTGCTTGAGGTTGTGGAGCATGGCCGAAGGCGCGCCTTCGGCGTGGCTGGTCATGAACACGGCTGTGCCGCTCACCCGGTGCACCTCATCCATCATGCCGTCGACGATGGCCTCCAGCGGCACTGAAAGCCGCTTCATTTCGTGGAACAGCAGGCTGCGGCCGCGCTTCCAGGTGGTCAGGACCGTGAACGAGACCAGCCCCATGGCCAGGGGAAACCAGCCCCCCTGGGGAATCTTGATTGCGTTGGCGGCAAAATAAGCGAAATCGACGACGAGGAATCCCACGATCGCCGGGATCGCCAGCCAGAGACTCCACCGCCACATCAGAACGATTACGAAGGCCACGAGGATGGTGTCGATCATCATGGTGCCGGTGACGGCGATGCCGTAAGCGGCGGCCAGATTGCTGGAACTCTTGAAGCCGAACACCAGGGTCATCACCGCCACGTACAGGGTCCAGTTGGTGAAGGGTACGTAAATCTGGCCCATGGCCTTGTCGGAGGTCTGGCGGATCGCCATGCGGGGCAGGTAGCCCATCTGCACGGCCTGGCGGGCGACCGAGAAGGCCCCTGAGATGACGGCCTGGGAGGCGATCACCGTCGCTGCCGTGGCGAGGAAGACCATCGGCAACTGACCCCAATCCGGCACCAAGTGGTAGAACGGGTTTTCAACCGCTGTCGGCTCGTTGAGCACCAGGGCGCCCTGGCCGAAGTAGTTGAGGAGCAGGGCCGGCATGACCAGGCCAAACCAGGTGAGCCGGATGGGCCGCCGCCCGAAGTGGCCCATATCGGTGTAAAGCGCCTCGCCGCCTGTCACGGCCAGCACCACCGTGCCCAAAGACAAAAAGGCCACGTAGGGCATGGCCAGGATGAAATGAAACGCGTAATAGGGATTGAGCGCCCTGAGCACCATCGGCTCTCGGGCGATGGCAAGGATCCCGAGAACGGCAAGGGTGGCAAACCAGAGCACCATGATCGGTCCGAAGGCCATGCCGACCAGCCCCGTGCCCCGCTTCTGTACGAAAAAGAGCAAGGTGAGGACCGCAGCGGAGATGGGAATGATGTAGCTGTGGAGGTCGGGATTCACTACCTCCAGGCCCTCCACCGCAGAGAGCACCGAAATGGCCGGGGTGATCATGCTGTCGCCGTAGAACAGGGCGGCGGCGAAGATCCCGAGCATGGTGACGCCCCAGCGCAACAGCTTGTGTTCGCGGGTCATCTCGGTCACCAGGGCGAGCAGGGCGAGGGACCCGCCCTCGCCGCGATTGTCCGCCCGCATGATGATGGCCACGTACTTGATGGTGACGAGAAGGAACACTGTCCAGAAAAGCAGGGAGAGCACCCCGAACACCGTCATCTCATTCACCGGCAGGGAATGATGGCCGCCAAAGGTCTCCTTGATCGCGTAGAGCGGGCTGGTTCCAATATCTCCGTAGACGACGCCGATGGCGCCAATGATGAGGGCCGGCAAGCCGGCTTTTTGCTCCGATGCGCTCAAAAGGAACCTCCAGGAACCGCGGTGATGCGGTAGGGCATATGGTGGGATTCTGACCGGCATTGCCGCTCTGCACAAATCCGGATCGGGGTGGCGGGCGCGACGAGACAGGGGGGTGTCGCCAAAAAAGCACCTCGTAAGCAAGGGGCGCCCCCGGTGTCAGAGGTCAGCGCGGGTCGGCAATGGCAAAATGCGGCTTTGTCTGACCGCATTGGCCTGCCATGACACGCCCCACTCCGCCCCGGCCTGGGAAATCCAAACCCAGATCCTCCCCTCCACCCCGAAGGGAGGCGCCCCAGCGGCCGGCCCAGGGCGAGCGGCCCCTGGCCCCGGCGGGCGATGGTGAAGGGGCGAAGGTCGGCATCCGGCTATCCAAGGTGATGGCGGATCGCGGCCTCTGCTCCCGGCGTGAGGCCGACGAGTGGATCTCCCGTGGATGGGTGAGCGTGGACGGCGACCTGGTTGCCGAACTGGGAACGCGGATCGACCCCGATGCGCGGATCACCGTCGCCGATGCGGCGCGGAACCGCCAAGCCGCCCTGGCCACCATCCTCCTGCATAAGCCCATCGGCTTTGTGTCCGGCCAACCCGAGCCGGGATTTCGCCCGGCCGTCGAACTGGTCGTTTCCGGCAACCAGTTCGAGGCCGCCGCCCGGCCGTTCGACCGGCGCCATCTCAAGGGGCTTGCGCCGGCGGGCCGGCTGGACATCGATTCCACCGGGATCCTGGTGCTGACCCAGGATGGCCGCATCGCCCGCCAGTTGATCGGCGACGACACGTCCATCGAAAAGGAATACCTGGTGCGGGTAAGCGGGCAACTCTCAGCCGAAGGGCTTGCCCTCCTCAATCACGGCTTGTCCCTCGATGGGCGCACGCTCCGCCCTGCGAAGGTGAGTTGGCTGAACGAAGACCAACTCCGATTCATCCTGCGGGAAGGGCGCAAACGGCAGATCCGGCGAATGTGCGAACTCGTTGGCCTGACCGTCGTCGGCCTCAAGCGCGTGCGGATCGGGCGGGTCCGCCTGGGCGACCTCCCCCTCGGGCAGTGGCGTTACCTGCGGGAAGGGGAGCAATTCTAGGCAGCGGGTCGCCGGAGGCCGGACCCTGGGTGCGCTCAGCCGGGGGTGGAACCCTTGGCTAAGGCCTCGGCATCGGCGGCGGTGAGGCCGCTCACCGGAGCAAAACACCCTTCCAGCGGACAATTGCGGCCAGCGGGGCAGTTGTGTTCCCGCGCGCACTCCACCTGGGTTTCATCGAGCAACACCATTTCTTTCACAGCGTCACAGCGGCCAAGGGGGGAATCGATGAATGACATGGTCGTCTCCTGAAAAATCGCCCCGGCGACACCAATAACCCTACCGGGATCATTGCTTTGATCCCAGTGTAGGCGTCTGGCAGAAAGGTGTGCGGTTTCTCACGCTGGAAGTTGATCCAACGCAAGAATTTGGCAGTACGACGCTGGGGGCGACCCTCCGACCCCGTTCAGCTCGGATCTTGCAGGCCCTTGGGCAGGGGGAACGTGACCTTCTCGATGACGCCGTCCAGGGGGCGCACACTCTGGGCGCCCAGGGCCTTGAGGCGGTCGATGACCGAGGCCACCAGGACTTCCGGCGCCGAGGCCCCTGCCGTCACGCCGATGCGGCGGGCGTCGGCGAGCCAGTCCGGGTTGATGCCTTCGGCGTTGTCCACCAGGTGGGCGGGCACCCCCCGCAGGGCGGCAACTTCCCGCAGGCGATTGGAATTGGAACTGTTCCGCGACCCCACCACCAGGACCAGATCCACCTGGGGCGCCATGAACTTCACTGCGTCCTGCCGGTTCTGGGTCGCGTAGCAGATGTCGTCCTTGCGCGGCCCGACGATGGTCGGGAAACGCGCCTTGAGGGCGTCCACGATCGCGGCGGCGTCATCCACCGACAGGGTGGTCTGGGTGACGTAGGCAAGTTTGTCCGGGTCGACGACGACGAGGCCGGCCACGTCCTCGGACGTTTCCACCAGGTAAGTGCCATCGCGGACCTGGCCCAGGGTGCCCTCCACCTCCGGGTGGCCCTTGTGGCCGATCATGATGATTTCCCGACCCTGCTCACGCATGCGGGCCACCTCGATGTGCACTTTGGTCACCAGGGGGCAGGTGGCGTCGAACACCGAGAGCCCCCGGCCTTCGGCCTCGCGGCGCACGGATTGGGAGACCCCGTGGGCGCTGAAGATTACCGTGGCGCCGGTGGGTACCTCATCGAGTTCTTCGACGAAAACGGCCCCCTTGGCACGCAGATCGTCCACCACGAACTTGTTGTGCACGACCTCGTGGCGAACATAGATCGGGGCGCCAAAGCGGGCGAGAGCGCGCTCGACGATCTCGATGGCCCGCTCCACGCCGGCGCAAAATCCCCGCGGCTGGGCGAGGAGGACTTCCCGGTCGCTCATCGTTGCCTCCTCACAGGATCCCGATGACTTCCACTTCGAAGCGGATCGCCTTGCCGGCCAGGGGGTGATTGAAGTCGATGACCGCCACGGTGTCGTCGATCTCCTTCACCAGCCCGGCGTAGCGGGAGCCGTCCGGGGCTGTGAACTCCATGATGCTCATGGGCTCGATGTCCTCGTCGGGCATGTGGCGGCGCTGGATGCGCTCCACGAGGGCCGGGTTGTGGGGGCCGAAGGCCTGGTCCGCCTCAAGCATGAAGGTCTGCCGCTTGCCGATTTCGACACCCGCGAGGAGCCGTTCCAGGCTCGGTGCCAATTCCCCGGCGCCGAGTTGAAGGGTGGCCGGTGTGCCCTCGAAGGTGTTGATGAGGGGTTGGCCGTTGGGCAGGGCGATGCAGTAGTGCAGGGTGACGAGGCTATCCGGATGGACGAAGGCGGCGCTCAAGACAATTTCTCCTCGGCGGACGCGGTCCGCGATGCATGGATCTGGGCACCCAGCAGCACCATCACGCCGAGGGTGATGGCGGAGTCGGCCAGATTGAAGGCGGGCCAACCATACGGCCCAACGTGAAAATACAGAAAATCCACCACCGCGCCAAAGCGGAAGCGGTCGATGACGTTACCCAGCGCGCCCCCCACGATGAGGGCGAAGGCCAAGGGCTGGGCGCGCTCGGTCTGGTGGCGCCAGATCATCACCGTCAGCCAGGCTGAGACCCCGGTGGCGAGGACGATGAAGAACCAGCGTTGCCAGCCGGAATGGTCCGCCATGAAGCTGAAGGCGGCGCCAGGGTTGAAGACCAGGACCAGATCGAAGAAATCCGTCACCGGTCGCGACTCGCCGTAGCGAAAGCGGGCCAGGACCGCGATCTTGGAGATCTGGTCGAGCACAGCCACCACGGCGATGACGCTGAGCCAGGCGAAAAAGCGGCCGGTCATCGGGCCGGGCCCCTGGGGGCGTCGAGCTCAGGCATGGGTGCGGGCTTCCCCCGGGCCGAAAAGATTCGAGACGCAGCGGCCGCACAATGCCGGGTGGTCGGCGTGCTGGCCCACGTCTTCCCGGTAATGCCAGCAGCGCTCGCATTTGGCAGCGCTGGCGGGGGTGACGAGGATCGCCTCCTCGCCCTCGGCCGTCCGGACCAGGGCGGTCCTGGAGCAGATGAGCACGAATCTCAGATCGTCCCCGAGGCTGGCGAGGAGGTCGAAATTCTCCCCGGCCATGCGCAGCTCGACCTCGGCCTGGAGGGACGAGCCCACCCGGCCTTCGGTGCGGACGAGTTCGATCTGCTTCTGCACTTCGGTGCGCAAGGCACGCAGACTCTCCCAGCGGGCCAGCAGGGCCTCCTCGCCGGCCTGGGAGGGCAGCACGTGGAAGCCATGCAGCATCACCGAGTCGTCGGGATCGCGGCCCAGCACCTGCCAGATCTCTTCCGCGGTGAAGGAAAGCACCGGAGCCATCATGCGGGTCACGGCCTGGAGGATGTGCCAAAGCGCCGTTTGGGCTGAGCGGCGCGCGGGCGAGTCGGCCGCCGCCGTGTAGAGCCGGTCCTTCAGAATATCGAGGTATACGGCGCCGAGGTCTTCCGCGGCGAAGTTTTGCAGGGCCTGGACCACGCGGTGGAATTCGAAGCGGGCGTAGTCCGCCTCCACCTGGTTTTGCAGGCGGCGGGTCAGCGCCAGGGCATAGCGGTCGATCTCCAGCCACTCGGCCACCGGCACCGCCTGGGTCGAAATGTCGAAATCCGCGGTGTTGGCGAGGAGGAAGCGCAGGGTATTGCGCAGCCGCCGATACACCTCCACCACCCGGTCGAGAATTTCCTTGGAAATGGAGAGTTCGCCGGAATAGTCGGTGGAGGCCACCCAGAGCCGCAGGATCTCGGCGCCGAGCTTGTCGGACACTTCCTGGGGCACCACCGTGTTGCCCAGGGACTTGCTCATCTTGCGGCCCTTGCCATCCACGGCGAAGCCGTGGGTGAGGAGCGCCTTGTAGGGCGGGTGGCCGTCGATGGCGCAGCCCGTGAGCAGGGAGGAGTGGAACCAGCCGCGATGCTGGTCCGAGCCTTCCAGGTAGAGATCGGCCCGGGGCCCCCGGGGATGACCATCGGGATGGGAGCCCCGCAGCACATGCCAGTGGGTGGTGCCGGAATCGAACCACACGTCCAGGGTGTCGCTGATCTTGTCGTACTCGCCCGCCTCGGCGCCCAGGAGCTCCGCCGGGTCGAGCTTGAACCAGGCCTCGATGCCCGCCTGCTCGACCCGCTGGGCCACCGCTTCCATGAGTTCTACCGTGCGGGGATGCAACTCGCCGGTGGCCTTGTGGAGGAAGAAGGGGATGGGAACCCCCCAGTTGCGCTGGCGGGAAATGCACCAGTCGGGCCGGTTGGCGATCATCGCGTGCAGGCGCGGCTGACCCCAGGCGGGAAAGAACTGGGTGGACTCGACCCCCTTCAGGGCGCGTTCCCGCAGGGTGGCGGCGCCGTTGGCCGGTACCGTGTCCATGCCCACGAACCACTGGGCGGTGGCGCGGTAGATGAGCGGCGTCTTGTGGCGCCAGCAGTGCATGTAGCTGTGGGTCACCTTCTCGTGGGAGAACAGGGCGCCCACTTCTTCAAGCTTGGCCACGATGACCGGATTGGCCTTCCAGATGTGAAGACCACCGAAGAAGGGCAGGGCGTCGGCATACACGCCGTTGCTCTGCACCGGGGTCAGGATGTCATCGTTGGTGAAACCGTTGGCCTTGCAGGAATTGAAATCGTCGACACCGTAGGCCGGGGCGGAATGCACGATGCCGGTGCCCGCATCCAGGCCCACGTAGTCGGCCACGAACACCGGCGACACGCGGTCGTAGAAGGGGTGGCGGAAGGTGATCCGATCCAGCGCAGCGCCGCTGACCGTGGCGAGGACGGTGCCTTCCAGGCCGAAGCGCTGCAGGCTGGATTCCACCAGTTCGGCGGCCAGCACCAAGAGACCCCGCGGGGTGTCCACCAGCGCGTAGGTGTGCTCGGGATGGACGTTGAGGGCCTGGTTGGCCGGAATGGTCCACGGCGTGGTGGTCCAGATCACGGCGTAGGCGTCCCGACCGTTGGGCAGGGCCGCCAGCCCGAAGGCTGCCGCGAGCTTGCCGGGTTCCGCGCACACGAAGCCCACGTCGATGGCCGGGCTCTGCTTGTCCTGGTACTCCACCTCGGCCTCGGCCAGGGCGGAGGCGCAATCGAAGCACCAGTTGACCGGCTTCAGACCCTTGAAGACGTACCCTGCCTTGACCATCTCCGCTAGGGCACGAACCTCGTTGGCTTCGTTGGCGAAGTCCATCGTGCGGTAGGGGTTGTCCCAGTCGCCGAGGACGCCGAGGCGGATGAAGTCCGCCTTCTGGGCCTCGATCTGCTCCGCCGCGTAGGCCCGGCACAACTCCCGTACCTTGTCTCCCGGCAGGTTCTTGCCGTGGGTGACTTCCACCTTGTGTTCGATGGGCAGGCCATGGCAATCCCAGCCCGGGACGTAGGGGGCGTCGAAGCCCGCCATGGTCTTGGAGCGGACGATGATGTCCTTGAGGATCTTGTTCAGAGCGTGGCCGATGTGGATGCTGCCGTTGGCGTAGGGCGGGCCGTCGTGGAGGACGAACTTGGGCCGGCCGGCGGAGGCCTTGCGGATCTTCTGGTAGACCTTGCGGCGTTGCCAGTCGGCCACCCAGGCTGGCTCCCGCTTGGCGAGGTCGCCCCGCATGGGGAAGGCAGTGTCGGGCAGGTTGAGGGTCTTGCGGTAATCAGCCATGGAAGTCGTGTCGCAGTGTCAGCAGGTGGCCCGCGCCGGGTGGGCGGCAAACCAGTCGCGGGTCGCCGTCACATCCCGCGCGATCTGGGCGGTGAGGGCGTCGAGGGAGTCGTACTTGGCCTCGTCCCGCAGCTTGTGGAGAAAGTGCACCCGCAGGTGGGCGGTGTAGAGGTCGCCTTCGAAATCCAGCAGGTGCACCTCCAGGGTGGCGCGCCCCGCGTCGGTGACGGTGGGGCGCACGCCCACGCTCGCGGCGCCCATGCGCAGCGTCGGGCCGGCGCCCTGAACGCTGACCGCGTAGATGCCGGAGAGGGCCGGCCGGCGATGCTTGAGCTGGATGTTGGCGGTGGGGAAGCCGAGGCTGCGGCCAATCTTGTCCCCGTGCATGACCCGTCCGGCAATGCTGTAGGGGCGGCCCAGGAGCCGGGCGGCGTGGTCCATGTCCCCCGCGGCCAGGGCGGCCCGCACGGCGGAACTGGAAACCCGCTCTCCTGCCACGTCCAGGGTCGGCATCGCTTCGACCCCAAAGCTGTGGGCGCTGCTCGCGCCCTGCAGGAGGGCAAAATCCCCTCGCCGGGCCTTGCCAAAGCGGAAATCGTCACCGACGAAGAGATGGCGAACACCCAGCCCGGCGACCAGCAGGCGGTCGATGAAGTCCTCGGCGGTGAGGCTCGCGAAGTGGCGGTCAAAGCGGCAGACGTGAACTCGATCCACGCCGGCGGCCTCCAGCAGCAAGAGCTTTTCCCGCAGGGAGGCCAGGCGGGCCGGCGCCTCGGCGGGGGCGAAGAACTCCCTCGGGTGGGGCTCGAAGGTCAAGACCACTGCTGGCAAACCCAGGCTTCGTGCCTTCTCCCGCAGGAGGGCGAGCAGGGCCTCATGGCCCAGGTGCACGCCATCGAAATTGCCGATGGTGAGCACCGACGACTGCTCGGCGCGGGCGGGAATGCCTCGGATGACCTGCATAAGCGCTGGAAAAAAAGCGCAATTATAGCGGGAACCGCCCCCATCGCCGAAGGCGGGGGGCAAAGCGCGAAAGCGTGGGGCCCGGCTGGGCCCCGGGTGGGGTCAGGAGTCGAGACGGGCGATGTTGGTGCGGGGCGGCGCCGGGGTGTCGGCGAAATACTTGCGGATGCCCTTCAGAATGGCATTGGCCATCTTGTCCTGATAGGCGTCGTCGTTTAAGCGCCGCTCTTCCTCGGGATTGCTGATGAACGCGGTCTCCACGAGGATGGACGGGATGTCTGGCGCCTTGAGCACCGCGAACCCAGCCTGCTCGACCCCGTCCTTGTGCAGGGTGTTGATGGAGCCCAATTCGCTCAGCACCGCCTTGCCCACCCGTAGGCTGTCGTTGATGGTGGCCGTCTGGGAGAGATCCAGCAGGGTGCGGGCAAGGTGGCCGTCCCGGGCGCCGGCGATATTGACCCCGCCCACGAGGTCGGCATCGTTCTCCCTCTGAGCCAGATAGCGGGCGGCAGCCGAGGAGGCGCCCCGCTCCGAGAGCACAAACACCGAGCTGCCCCGTGCATCCGGTCGCACGAAGGCGTCGGCATGGATGGAGACGAAGAGGTCTGCCTGCACCCGCCGCGCCTTGATGACCCGCTGGTGGAGCGGCACGAAATAGTCGTCGTCGCGAGTCAGCATGGCCCGCATGTTCGGCTGGGCGTCGATTTTGGCCTTGAGGCGGCGGGCGATCTCCATCGTCACATGCTTTTCCTGGCTGCCGGCAGCGCCGATCGCCCCCGGGTCCTCCCCGCCATGGCCTGGGTCCAGCGCGATGGTGACGAGTCGGGCCACGTCGTTGTCCCGCCGTCCGCCTCCTCGCCGGTCGTTTGGCCGGGTCTGGCTGGCGGGCTGGGGGGCGGCGGAATCGGCGCTCGCCCGTTCCGGGGTCGGGGCATTGCCGGCGGCGGCTTCCGCCGGTCCCGGCTTTTGGATCAGGGCCAGCAGCGGGTCCTGGGGCGCGGCGGGGTAGAGGTCCACCACCAGCCGGTGCCCGTAGGTGCCTATCGGGGGGAGGTCGAAAATCTGGGGATTGATCTCGGCCTTCAACTCCACCACGAGGCGCACCACGCCGGGGCGGTTGCGCCCGGCGCGAATGAGCTGGATGTACGGGTCCGCCTCGGTGATCGCCGAGGGCAGATTCTGGAGAATGCTATTGAATTCAACCCCTTCCAGGTCTAGCACGAGACGCTCCGGGTTCTTCACGATCTGGCTCGTGAAGCGGAACGGCACCTTGCCTTCCAGGGTAATGCGCGTGTAGTCGGCGGCGGGCCAAACCCGCACGGCCAGGATGCTGGCTTCGGCGGCGCGCCCGAGGGGGCTGATCAGGAGGGCAAACGTGGCCCCGGCGGCCTTCAGGAGTTGGCGGCGGGCGGTGCGGGGAGAGGGGGTAGAGTCGTCAGGCATGATCTTCCAGCCTCCGTGCGAGCATCGAGGGTCGCCTCGCGTTCATCCCCGGCCGGATCCAGCTGGATGACCAAGTCGGGCGGTGGCACATGGGGCGCCGCCCGGTCCGGCCATTCCACGAGGCAAACGCCATGGCCGGAAAAATATTCGTCCAAACCCGCTTCAAGATACTCTTCTGGAAATTCGAAGCGATAAAAATCAAAGTGATATAAGTCTAATCTAGAAAGTGCATAAGGTTCAATCAAGGTGTAGGTCGGACTTTTTACCTTTCCGGCATGGCCCAGCGCCCGAAGCATGCCCCGGGCCATGGTGGTTTTGCCGGCGCCGAGGTCTCCCTGGAGGTAAATGACCAGGCCTGGACGCAAGCCGGCCGCCAATTGGCCACCCAGGGCTTCCGTGGCCGTTGCGTCGGCGAGGGGGATGCGGCGGTGCGCTCCGGGCGTCGGAGGCTCGCTATCATGATTGGGATGAACGGGTTGGATCATGGTGGTGGAGAGGGGCCGATGGCGGGGGCGGAGCCGGACTGGGCGGCCCTCGCCGAGCGCATTCGCGGGTGGGGCGCAGAGTTGGGGTTCGACGCCATGGGGATCAGCGGGATCGATTTGGCTGCCGCGGAAGCCGGCCTGGTCGCCTGGCTCGACGCCGGCTTCCACGGCGAGATGGATTATATGGCCAAACACGGTCTGCGCCGGGCGCGCCCGGCCGAGCTCCTGCCTGGCACGCGGCGGGTGATCAGCGCCCGAATGGGCTATTGGCCCGAGGCATCCCCGGCCCTGGCCAATCTGGCCGATGGCGAGCGGGCTTACGTCTCCCGCTACGCGCTCGGGCGGGATTATCACAAGGTGCTGCGCACCCGCCTGCAACGGCTCGCGGAGCGGATTCAGACCGAGGCGCCCCATGGTTTCCGGGTGTTTGTGGATTCCGCGCCGGTGATGGAAGTTGCCTTGGCCGACCAGGCCGGCTTGGGCTGGCGGGGCAAGCACAGCCTACTACTGACGCGCGAGGCCGGGTCCTGGTTCTTCCTCGGCGAGATCTATACCGACCTGCCGCTGCCCGTGGACGCGCCGGTGGCCGCCCATTGCGGCACCTGCCGGGCCTGCCTCGATGCCTGCCCCACCGGCGCCATCGTCGCGCCTTACCGGGTGGATGCCCGGCGCTGCATTTCCTACCTCACCATCGAACTCCACGGCCCGATCCCAGAGCCCCTGCGCCCGCTGCTCGGAAACCGGATCTATGGCTGCGACGATTGCCAACTTTGCTGCCCCTGGAACCGTTGGGCCACCGCGACCCCCGAAGCGGATTTTGCCCCTCGCCAGGGGCTCGATCAGGCCCGCCTCGTCGAGCTGTTCGGATGGACCGCCGCCGAGTTCGAGGAGCGTCTGGCGGGGAGCCCCATCCGCCGCATTGGCCACCGCCGCTGGCTGCGCAACATTGCCGTGGCCTTGGGGAATGCCGCCACCTCCCCGGCCGTGCTGGCGGCGCTGGGGTCCCGGGCCGACGACCCCGACGAGCTGGTGCGCGAGCATGTGGCCTGGGCTCTGGGGCGCCACGCCGAGCGTAAATGAACGTCCAGACCTCCCCGAATCGGCACTACCGACCCTCGACGGCGGCCTTGTTCCCATGCCCCATTTCCTTGCAAACCGGGCGTTCCGCCGTGCCCCCCCTCGCCACGCATATCTTGCAACGGATGAGTGACCGACCGGACTGGTAAAATCGCCCCTTCCGTTTTCACGAACCTCCCCATGCCCCCCGTCCGCGACCTTCCCATCGGCGTCTTCGATTCCGGTGTCGGCGGCCTCACCGTGGTGCGCGCTCTCATGGAGCGCCTGCCCCTGGAAAGCATTCTTTATTTTGGCGACACGGCCCGAGTGCCCTACGGCATCAAATCCGTTAGCACAATCGAGCATTTCACCGCCCAAATCACCGACTATCTGCTCGGCCGTGGCGTGAAGATGCTCATCATCGCCTGCAACACCATGGCGGCAGTGGCCTCCGGGGTGGTCAAGGCCCGGGCCGGCGGCCTACCCGTTCTGGACGTGATCGAGGCTGGCGCCCGCGCCGCCGTTGCCGAGTCCCACTCCGGCGCTATCGGGGTCATCGGCACCCCCACCACCGTCAATTCCAACGCCTACGCCCGCCGCATGCACGCCCTGGACCCCGCCGTGCGGGTCTATTCCCAGGCTTGCCCGCTCTTCGTGCCCTTGGTGGAAGAAGGCTGGCTCGATCACCCGGTCACTCGCCTCACCGCCCAGGAGTATCTCCGCCCGGTACTGGCCGAAAAGGTGGACAGCTTGGTCCTCGGCTGCACGCACTACCCTCTGCTGAAGCCCCTGCTGCAGGACGTGGCCGGCTCTGACATTCACTTGGTGGATTCCGCCATCACCACGGCCGAACAGGCCGCCCAGCGGCTGGCCGAACTGGATCTCGCCCGCCGCGGCGATACCCTGCCCGATTATCGCTACGTCGTCACCGACATCCCCCTGCGCTTCCAGACCATCGGCGAGCGCTTTTTGGGGCGCTCCTTGGGGGCGGTGGAAAAGGTGGAGTGGTGAATCGGGGCGGCTGGTAGCCCAAGGGCCCTTGGCTGAAAAGAGGTGGGTTGCACCGCGTACTGTTCTATCGACCCTCGGTGACTCCAGACGTCTGTATTAACCGCCCTGCGGGGCTTTTCCCGCAGGTCCGCTCGTAGGGTTAGAGCGCATCGGCTGCATGCCATTGCTCCAACAGTTGTTTGGATACCTTCGCTACGTAGTCCATTGAAACGCCATGGCTCTGAACAAAGGCCGTGGTTTCAGTTCCAATGAACTTCAACAAAGCAAGTGACTCATCGGCCATGGCCTCGAGCCGCTCAAGAAGCGCACTCATTGCTTTGTCATTGTGAATTACATTGCGGCTGTCAGCGCGAGAACGATGCACGAGCCAGTTTCTTTCAGCGAGGAGTTTCGCGAACCGTTCTTCAACTTCTGGTGAGAGCAGCCCTGCCTTGGCAATTTGATGCAACGTGGCGCCGAATGTCTTGCCTTGGGCCTTCTCGACAAGAGCGTTGCCTTCCGTGAGGCCCATGCCCTTCTTGGCTTTCGCCAGCAAGACAAAGTAGCCAGCGGCATCGCCCTCCAACGCTTGAAGTTGCCACAGGGCGAAGCCGATGCTCTGCGTAACCGCAGCCAACCGATCAGCCTTGGCGAGTTGCTGGGCAAGCGTGCTCATGCGCTCCATCGTTTGACATAAGGGACGCGCTTTGGCGCGTCCCGCTTGATGAAATAGTTATGTTTCATAGCATGTCGTTAGAAGAGAAGTGGACGGCCCAGCCCCTTTCGGAGCTGGGTTTGAAACTAGCTTGGGAAGAGCATGAGCAGAAGGGCGGCGAACTGCACCAACTGCTGGTAGCTCAGCTTAAGCTCGATTGTCAGCTTGAACATGGCAATAGCCGTGTTTGCGCTGGCAGGCCTGCCAACTGGTTAAAGGTTGGCTCTGGCAGTTACGAAGAGCTTGCCGCCCGCATGGGTAGGGAAGTTTCTTGGCTGCCTAACGGTGGTGTTGCGATCACCACCGGGAATTGCCACCCTCGGCGCGCCCTTTCGGGTGGCGCGGGGGAGAGCTTCCAATTCTTGGGACATAACGTGCCGAAATGATGCATTACATGATCGAAGGCTCTCCCGGGCTGGTGACGACAATAGGCGAATTCGTGAGCGATTCCGCTCGCGCCGGGGGGCGTTCGGCGCGTGCTACCCGGCACGGGTGCCGTTATCCATTCTTCTAGCCGAATGGAATATTACAGGGCTTGAGGGCGACTCAGGGTGGGAAAGCGTGCTCCCTTGCATTGGGGGTCAGGCAGCGTATTAGTACTGCTGGCGGATAGCGCCACTGCGCGGCGGATCTGAGGCTGCTCGCTGTCCAGCCCACTTGGGGCGCAATGGGCAAAGGGCGTCGGGCTTGGGGCTAGGCGGGGCCGGTCGCCACGGGCCGGGTGGGGTCGGCGCACCATTCGCTCCAGGATCCGGGGTAGAGGCGGGAGCCGGTGAGGCCGGCGGATTCCATGGCGAGGAGGTTGTGGCAGGCGGTGACGCC
>JAEUNY010000035.1 GCA_016791005.1 Zoogloeaceae bacterium | reverse complement strand
GCTGGCGGAAGCCCATCCGGACGCCCCTCAGGCCGTGCTGGCGCGCCCCTCGGCCGGCACCTACTTCGTGCGGGCGCGAACCATCGCTACCGACGGTTACGTGGGCCCCTGGAGCGGGGTCCAGACCATCGAGGTTCCCCGTAGTCCCTGGCAGTACCTCCTCCTCGCCTTGCCCCTCCTGGTCCTGGCTCTCTGATCGTGGTGTCCACCCCGTCTCGCGCCTGGATGTTTTGGCCGGGACTCTTGCCTTGGGTGGCGGGTCTCCTGCTTGCCGCAGGGGTTTGGGCGCCGGTGGAGCGCCTGAACCTCATCGCCTACGACAGCCTGGGACGCTCCCTCCCTGCCTCCCCACCCGGACAAAGCGTCGTGGTGGCCGTGGATGAAGCGAGCCTGCGCGCCCTGGGGCGCTGGCCCTGGTCCCGCGGCCTTCATGCCGACCTGGTCGATCGCCTGCGGGAGGCGGGCGTGCCGGCCGTGGCCTATGCCGTGCTGTTCACCGAGCCCTCGGCGACGGATCCGGAAGGCGATGCCCGCCTGGCCCAGGCCATTTCCCGTCACGGCGGAGTGATCCTCGCCGTGGCTCCCCTCGCCGGGGACCATCCCGGGGAGGTGAACCCCGGGCGACCCTGGGGGCCGCTGCTTGCCAACGCCCGCCTGGGGCACGTGGATGTGGCTTTCGACGTCGATGGCCTCGCCCGCCGGAGCTTTCTCCTGGCCGGCGATGGCGCCCCGACCTGGCCCAGCCTCGGGTTTGCCATGTTACGTCGGGTCGCCCCGGCGGAATCGGGGGCACCCCCCGCAGCTCGGGCCGAGGCACCAGGACAAGCTCCGCCGGGCCACTGGCGACGGGATTTCGAGGTCATGCTCCCGGTCGGAGAATCTCCGCTTCGGGAGGTCTCCTTTGCCGCCGTGCTCGGCGACCCGGCCCTGGCGGCCACCCTGGCCGGGCGCCCGGTCTTTGTCGGGGTCACCGCTGCCGGGATCGATGCCGGTCTCAGCACGCCTTGGGGTGGCGATGGGCCGGTGCCCGCGGTCCGTTATCACGCCCAGGTCTTCGAAGCCCTGCGCCTGCACCGGACCGTGGCCCCCCTGGGCACTGGGCCAGCGCTCTTCCTCAGCGGATTGCTCATGGCCTTGCCGCTTGCCCTTTACCCGCGTCTGAGTGACCGCGCCGGCCTGCTCCTTGGGGGGCTGGTGCTGGTGCCCGTGCTGGCGAGCGGGCTTCTCCTCCTGGTAGCGGGGCGCTGGTTCGGGCCAGTGCCGGCCTGCCTCGGCCTGGCGGCCATCCACCTGACCTGGAGCTTTCGGGTATTGGGGCGGGTACGCCAGTCCCTCCAGCGCACCCGCAACCGGGCGGCAGTCACCCTGGACGCCATCAGCGACGGCGTGATCACCGTGGACCGGGCGGGTTGCATCCAGCACCTCAATCCTGCCGCGGAGCGCCTGTGCGGCGTTTCATCGGCGGTGGCAGCGGGGCGGAGCCTCGCCGAGCTGTTTGGCGCGGAGGGCGGGGCCGGGGCGCCCGTGGCGGCCGCCATGGCGGAGTGTCTCTCTACAGGCCAACCCCTGCGTCTGGACATGGACGTGCGCCTGGGCATGGAGCCGGGAACTTTGCGGGTGATGCGGGCGGCAGCCGGGCCGATCCGTAATCCCGGCGGTCGCGTCGAAGGGGGGGTGCTGGTGCTGAGCGACATCAGTGAGCGGGTCGCGGCGGCGGAGCGCCTGAACCACGCCGCCACCCACGATGCCCTCACCGGGCTGCCCAACCGCAACCTGCTGCGGGATCGGCTTCAGCTCGCGCTGACCAAGGCGGACCGAAACCAGGGGGGCGTGGCGGTGCTCTTCGTGGACCTCGATCGCTTCAAGCATATCAACGACAGCCTCGGTCATGAGGTGGGCGACGAGGTGCTGCGTTATTTGGGGGCCCGGCTGCAAAAGGCGGTCCGGGCCGGCGATACGGTGTGTCGCTGGGGGGGAGACGAATTTGTGTTGGTCCTCGAGCACCAGACCCAGCGTGACGCGGTGGCGGTGGTGGCGCGCAAGCTCCTCGAAGCGGTGGCCGAACCTTGCACGGTCGGCGAGGCCGAATTCCAGCTCTCCTGCAGCATCGGCGTCGCCCTCGCCCCGGAGGACGGGCGGGACGCGGACACCTTGCTGCGCCTCGCCGACATGGCCATGTACCGGGGCAAGGCCACGGATGCCGGTGGCTATCATTTCTACTCGGCCGAGATGAACACCTGGAGCCAGAACCGCCTGGAGATCGAGAACGAGTTGCGCCACGCGCTCCAGCGGCAGGAGTTTGAACTCTTCTACCAGCCCCAGGTGGATCTCGACAGCGGGCGCACGGTAGGGCTGGAGGCGTTACTGCGTTGGCACCATCCCTCTAGGGGTCTGATGGCTCCCGGCGGGTTCATGGACGTGGCCGAGGAATCGGGGCTCATCCAGCGCATAGGCGACTGGGTCGTAAATGAAGCCTGCGATCAGATCGCGTCCTGGCTGGAGGCCGGACATGAGTGCGTGCCGGTGGCTATCAACGTCTCGGCGCGCCAGTGCGCCGACCGGCGCATCGCCCGCACCCTGGCGGACGCCTTGAGCCGTTCGGCCGTGCCGCCGCGCCTCCTCAAGCTGGAACTGACCGAGACCACCGCGATGCGGGACGTGGACCAGGTGGCGGGGTTGCTCTACGACATCAACGGGCTGGGCGTGAGCATCTCGGTGGACGACTTCGGCACTGGCTATTCGTCCCTCTCGTATCTCAAGCGCTTTCCCATCAGCCAGTTGAAGATCGACCGTTCCTTCGTGCGCGACATCACGCACGATGCCGACGACGCGGCCATCGTGCGTGGCACCATCGCTCTGGCCCACAGCCTGGGGATGGAGGTGGTGGCCGAAGGCGTCGAGACCGAAGAACAGCAACGTTTCCTGGCCGCTCAGGGCTGCAAGACCGTCCAGGGCTATCTTTACGGGCGGCCGATGCCGGCGTCGGCCCTGGCACTTTTCGGCGCCGAGAGCGTGACCGCACCGGGAACCTGAAGGCGTGACGACGACCTCCCTGCGTCGGCCCCGGGGCGTAGCCGGCCTTCTGGCCGTGGTCGTGGTGCTGCTGGCCTGGCTTGGCTCCGGCGAGGAGGGTGGGCATGGGACGGCTCCGCTCCCCGCCTGCTTTGGCCCCGCCGCGCCCTTGCGGGTATCGAGCCAGATGCCCTACGCCGGGGCCTCGGTGGGCGGGGCAGGGGGTGACTTCGTCCTGGACTTTGGCGCCGACGTGAGCAGCATCACGCCGGGGGCCTTCGCCACCCCGGCTTCGCCTCGGCCGCTGCCTGGAACCCATGACCAGTACGCGGACTTTCAATTTTTTGGTGCCTGGGGCACGGTACGCCTGCTCCCTCAGCCCGAGGTGGCCGTGCAGGGCTCGATACGCCAGGCCGGGGTGATCGGCACCGACTTCCTCTCCCGTCATGTCTACACCCTCGACTATCGGGGCGGGTGGGTGCATCGCGCCGCGAACGGAGAGTTTTGCTCGCCGGGGGAGTTGGCCGGCGCTGGCTTCCGGGCAATCGATACCCAGGGTTATTACTCCGCTCGCCCGGCCACGCTGAATTGTCCGGCGGCAGGGGGGGCGGGGCGCTGCCCCAACATTCCGACCTTGCCGATCCGGATCGGCACCGTCCGCTCCGTCGCCCAGCTCGACACCGGTTTCGACGACGGCCGCGCACCCCATTCCGTCAACATCAATGGCGCACTCTTCGATGCCCTCCAGCGGGCGGAGGTCGCCCTCGCACCACGTCCGGATCTGGCCCCGCAGCTCACGACCTGCCAGGCAAGCGTAAGCGAGCGGGTCGATGCCTATCAACTCGCTCCGGAAAGCGACTTCGCCCTGGTGGGAGAGGGGGGCGCAGAGCGACGCTACCCGGCCCGGGAGGTCTTCCTGTTCGTCAAACGCACGCCGCCTCAGGCGGCGGCGTGCGGCGGAATCGGCACTTGGCAGCAGCCGGCGGCCCAGCTGGGCGCCTCGTTCTTTGCCAGGAGCGCCCTGGTGGTGGATCCCTTTTCCGCAAAGGTTTGGCTGCGCGACGATTTCTGAGCCCGAAAAAGTGTGCGGGGCACCCAAGGTGCCCCGCGGGGGTGGCCTCCTCGCGAAGGCCGTCGCTTCCGGTCGGGAAGCGCTGAAAAACTCACAAATAGATGCAGGACTCCAGCCGGTTGCGCAGCAGGGGCTCCGGAGACTTGGTGTAATCCTTTTCGAACCGGTCGGTCACCAGGCGCGCCGTCCGGGCGTCCAAACCGCCGTTGAGCATCCCCATGAAGGCCGGCGGAGCGATGAGGATCGCCCGCTCGAAGGCCTGGGTGGCCCGGCCCTGGCAGAATTCACGGGCGATCTCCTGGGCAAATACCTTCGCCTCATGGAGCTTCGGCCAGGTCTGCGGCTCCCGGCTGCCACGCTGGGTGGTGATGGCGCCCGGATGATCGCTGACCAGATCGGAATTCTTCCGGCGACTCGCCGGATGCATCCATTCCTTCACGAGACTCAAGCCCTTGTTGGGCCCCAGATTGGCGTAGAGCTTGGCGAGGCTGGCGTTGGCGACGAGGATCCAGGTGATGGCCATGCATGAACCTCCGGTATGTCAATGGGAAGGGTGGGGCGCTACCATTCGGTCGCGTATGTTGTTCAATCTAGGTGGCGAATCCGCTTCGCGCAAATTCTTTTTTTAGCACTTGGAGACGGGCGGAAAGTGTCGGGATCGGATGGACCGAGGTCCGCGGCCAGGGTCAGAAGATGCCCAGGGCGAGGCCGCTGGCGAAGCCTTCGCCCAGCTCGCGGCAGCGCGCGAGGTCGGCCTCGGTCACCTCGCGCCGGGCAATGACGGGCTCGGCCACTTCCTTCCAGCGGTAGCCGTTGGCGATGCGGCGGATCTCCCGTACGGCTCCAGTTCCGTCGTTGCCGGCGCTCACGAAGATCGCGAAGGGCACCCCCTCCATCTTTCCTTCGAGGGGGTAGTAGGTGCGGTCGAAGAGGTCCTTCACGGCCCCGCTCATGGTGCCGAAATTCTCCGGCGTTCCCAGTAGGAGGCCCTGGCACGCCGCCAGATCCGCCACCCCGGTGGCAAAGGCCCGCTGCAACACCACCTCGACCTCGGCAACGGCCTGGGCACCGGCCTGCACCGCCTCGGCCAGACGCTCGGTGTTGCCGCTCTGGGTGTGATAGACGATGAGGAGGCGGGGGCGCGGGCTCATGGGGCGGGCACGGCAGGGTCCTGGCGATAAAAGCGGGCCAGGAGTTCATACACCTTCGGATGGGCGCGCTGAAGGCCCCGGGGATCGTCGAAGAAGGCTTCACTCGCCACCGCGAAGAACTCGGCGGCATCCTCGGCCGCGTAGGGGTCGAGATAGGTGGGGAGGCCCCGGGTCACCAGGCGGGCGACCGAAGCCCGCGCGGCCTCAATGTCGGCGGACCAGGCGATGGGGTCGAGACCCTCAGGCAGTAGCGGGCGCCCGTCCACCACGCCATTGACCATGTCGAGCTTGTGAGCGAATTCATGGATCACCACGTTGGCGCCGCCGGCGTCTTCCGAATCTTCAGACCAGGATAGGACCACCGGCCCGCCCGGCCAGGCTTCGCCCAGGGCGGGCTCGTCGTATTCATGGACAACCCCCGCTTCGTCCGTCACTTCTCTGGGGATGAGGAAATCTCCCGAATAGACCACCACGCCGACCCATCCCCGATAAGCGGCGAGATCGAGATTGAGGATGAGCAGGCAGGCCTGCAGGGCGATGGATAGCACGACCTCGTCGGTGAGGACGAAGCCCTGGGCACCGTGGAATTCCTTCTCGGCCAGGAATTGGCGGGCCAGGACGCGCAACCGCTTACGATCCTCCACGCCAAGATGGGCGATGCAAGGGAGCCTGGATTCGACGCGCTGCCAAGTCTCCTCGCTCACCTCAGTCGGTTCCTCACCCCGGCGCAACCACCTGGCCACCCGCTTCAACAGCATCAATCACGTCCTCCGCAGCGTGGATGGGGGCGCCGGCGCCTTTGCAGATCGGATCAGGAGGCCCGGCTCCGGGTGCTCAGACCGATCCCCACGAACACCAGCCCGATTCCGAGAAAATGGTACCAGTCCGGCCGCTCCCCGAGAAAAGCGGCGGCCAGCAGGGTGGAAAACACCGGCATCAGGTGAATGAACAAGGAGCCCCGATTGGGCCCCACGGCGGCCACCCCGGCGTTGTAGAACACGTAGCCCAGGAAGCCCGGGAACACGCCGGCGTAAAGGAGGGCGAGCCAGGCGCGGGTTCCGGGGACGATGTGGCGCCCTTCGCCGATCATCTCCCAGGCCCAGGCTGGCGCCAGCACCAGCAGTCCTACGACGGTAAAGGCCGCCAGGGCGACCATCGGGTGAAGCCCCGCCGGCCGCCATGACAGGCCCACCGTGTACAGCCCCCAGGTGAGCACCGCGAGGAGCATCCACAGGTCTCCTACGTTGAGGCGCAGATCGAGCAACAAAGCCGGCTGGCCGTGGCTGACCAGGGTGAGGACGCCGCCCAGGGAGATGGCGACGCCGACGGCTTCGCCCCGGGAAAGGCGCTTGCCCAGGAGCACCCAGGCCAGGGCGATGGTGGCCATAGGGATGAAAGAATTGAGCAGGGCGGCATTGGTGGCGGTGGTGTGTTGCAGGGCCAGGTAAGCAAAGGTGTTGTAGCCGCCGACGCCCAGGAGGCCGAGGACTACCAAAGGGAGCCAATGCCGGCGAAGGAGGGGCAGTTGCTGGCGCAGATGGGGCAGGGCGAAGGGCAGGGTAAGAAGGAGGCAGATCGTCCACCGGGCAAAGGCCAGTGCCACGGGCGGTACATCGGCACGGATACCCCGCCCAACCACCATGTTTCCCGACCAGAAGAGCACCGTCAGGGTGAGCAGCAGGTAGGGGTGGGCGAGCCGATGTTGGGGCGAGGGGTCCATGCAGGAATTGAAACCGGATGTTGGAGCCCCATTATCGGGATGGGGACTCTCCCCCTCAATGTGGGATACTCCTAACATGGTTTCCGTCAGTCACGCCGTTACTGAAGCCGATGCCGAAACGCCGCCCATCGACCGGCTGTGTGACGGCCTGAGCGAGTCCCAGCGGGCCCTCGTGGAGCGGGCCCTGGCGATGGCCGAGCCGATTTACCGGGATCGCATCCTGGGGACCGGAGAACCGGTCTGGCGCCATGCCCTGGGGACAGCAATGATCGCCGCCGCCCTGCGCCTCGATGTGGAAACCCGCATCGCGGCGGTGCTGTTTTCGGTGGAGGAATACTTGGAGGGCGCGGACGCCAAACTGGAAGACGAGTTTGGCGGTCCGGTGGCCCGTCTGGTGGAGGGACTCAAGTCCCTCAACGGGCTGCGGGTCATCACCCGCATGACGGCCAATGCCACCGCGCCGGACATCCGCGCCCAGACCGAAGTCCTGCGCAAGATGTTGCTGGCCATGGTGACGGACATCCGGGTCGTGCTGCTGCGTCTGGCCTCCCGCACCCAGACCCTGCGCTTTTTCACCGAGCAGCCCGGCAGCAGCCGGGCGGACGTCGCGCGGGAAAGTCTCGACATCTATGCCCCCCTGGCCAACCGCCTGGGCGTGTGGCAGCTCAAATGGGAGCTGGAGGACCTCTCTTTCCGCTTCCTCGAGCCCGAGACCTACAAGCGCATCGCCAAGATGCTCGATGAGCGGCGGGTGGAGCGGCAGCAGTTCATCGACGACTGCATCGAACGCCTCAAGCGCGAACTCGCCGCCATGGGCATCGACGCCGAAATCTATGGCCGACCCAAACACATCTACAGCATCTACAACAAGATGCGCCGCAAGGGCCTCGACTTTTCAGAGGTTTATGACATTCGGGCCTTGCGGGTTCTGGTCCGGGAGGTCAAGGAGTGCTATTCCGTGCTCGGGCTCGTGCACCAGATGTGGCAGCCCATCGCCAAGGAATTCGACGACTACATCACCAAACCCAAGGGCAACAACTATCAGTCCTTGCACACGGCGGTGGTGGCTGGGGACGGGCGCGCCCTGGAGGTCCAGATCCGCACCTTGGCCATGCACCAGCATGCCGAGCTCGGGGTGGCTGCCCACTGGCGGTACAAGGAAGGTGGGGCGTCGAGCAGCGAGTACGACGAGAAGATCGCCCTGCTGCGCAGCCTGCTGTCCTGGCGTGACGAAGTGGCGGATTCCGCCGACTGGGTGGAGAAATTCAAGCGCGCCTCCCTCGACGACACCATCTACATCCTCACCCCCCAAGGGCGGGTGGTGGAGCTGGCCCGCGGGGCGACGCCGGTGGATTTTGCCTACCGGGTGCACACCAGTCTTGGGCATCGTTGCCGGGGCGCCAAGGTGGATGGGCACCTCGTGCCCCTCAACACCGTCCTCGACAACGGCCAGACCGTCGAGATCACCGCCGCCAAGGAGGGCGGGCCATCCAGGGATTGGCTGAACCCCGCCCAGGGATACGTGCACACGGCCCGGGCACGACAGAAGATCAAGCAGTATTTCGCGGCCCTCGAGGAGGAGGAACTTCTCAACCGGGGGCGCAGCTTCGTGACCAAGGAGCTGCAGCGAGAAGGCCACGGCCAGACCAATATCGAGGGCCTGGCCGGCCGCCTGGGATTCAAGGACACCGCCAGCCTTTTTATTGCGGCTGGGCGGGGTGAGATCGGTCCCCGGGCGGTCCAGGTCGCCCTGCGGGAGGCCGCCCACGAATCGGCGGACGAATCCCAGGAGCCGGAGATCGTCATCGGCCGTAGCCACGGCCACGACTCCAGCGATCGCATCCTAATCGTCGGGGTGGGCAAGCTGCTCACGTCGCTGGGGCGCTGCTGCAAGCCGGCGCCGCCGGACGCCATTGAAGGCTTCGTCACCCGTGGACGGGGGATTTCCATTCACCGGGTCGATTGCCCCGACTTCCAGAATCTGGCCCGCCGCCATCCCGAGCGCCTGGTGGCCGCCGAATGGGGCGACCAGGCCATTGGCGGCCGGCAGGCGGTGTATCCGACGGACATCCGGGTCAAGGCGGCAGACCGCCAAGGCCTGCTGCGGGACATCTCTGAAGTGCTGTCACGGGAAAAACTCAACGTGATCGCGGTGAATACGCTGTCCAAGAAGGGCTCTGCCTTCATGAAATTCACCGTCGAGGTGGCCGGCGTGACCCAACTGCAGCGGGCCTTGACGGTGATCCGCGAGGTGGACGGGGTCGAGGACGTCACCCGGGGCTGAAGGCAGCCAGCCTCACCCCTGGCCCGCAAGCTCCTGCAGGATGAGGGTCTGGGCCGAGCGCGGCCGCCCCCTCGGCGCGCGCCGGCGATAGGTGCCACTGGCCTGCATTTCCCAGGATTGGCAGTTATCCACGAGATATGGCCGCAGGCCTTCCTTCATGACCCGCCGCTTGAGCTTCGGGTCCAGCACAGGAAAAGCCACTTCAATGCGGCGGAAGAAATTCCGCCCCATCCAGTCCGCGCTGGAGAGGTAGATTTTTTCCGCCCCGGCGGCGTGAAAATAGAAGATGCGGTGATGCTCCAGAAAGCGCCCGACGATGGAGCGCACCCGGATGCTTTCCGACAGGCCGGGCACCCCCGGCCGCAGGGCGCAGGGCCCCCGCACGACGAGGTCGATTTCCACGCCGGCCTGGGACGCCAAGTACAAGACCTCGATGGTCTCCGGTTCGAGCAGGGCGTTCATCTTGGCGATGATGCGAGATTTCCTGCCCTGGCGGGCCTCCTCGGTTTCTGCTTCGATGGCGGCGATCACGTTGGCGTGCAGGGCGAAGGGTGCCTGCCAGAGATGGCGCAGGCTCGCGGCGCGCCCCAGCCCGGTGATCTGCTTGAAAATTTCCGCCACATCCTCGCCGATCTCCTCGTTCGCCGTCAGGAGGCCGAAATCGGTGTAGAAGCGGGTGGTGCGGGGATGGTAATTCCCCGTGCCCAGATGCACGTAACGCCGCAGGCCCTGCTCTTCGCGCCGCACCACCATGAGCAGCTTGGCGTGGGTCTTGTAGCCAAACACGCCATAGACGACGTGGGCGCCGACTTCCTCCAGCCGGTTGGCCCAGGAGATGTTGGCTTCCTCGTCAAAGCGGGCCATGAGTTCCACCACCACGGTGACTTCCTTGCCATTGCGGGCCGCCCGCGCGAGGTGCTCCATCAGCACGGAGTCCGTGCCAGTGCGATACACCGTCATCTTGATGGCCAGCACGAGGGGGTCGTCCGCCGCGGTTTCGAGGAGTTCGATCACCGGGGCGAACTGCTGGAAGGGGTGATGAAGCAGGATGTCCTGCCGGCGAATCGCCGCGAAGACGTCGGATCCCTGCGCCACCAGGGCGCGGGGCAGGCCGGGGCGGAAGGGCGGGTACTTCAGGTCCGGCCGATCGACCCAGTCCGGTACGTCGATGAGTCGCACCAGATTCACGATCCCCGGGGTGCGGTAGAGGTCGCTGTGCATCAGATCGAAGTGCTGGAGCAGGAAGTCGGCCATGGCCGTCGAACAGTTGTCGGCGACCTCCAGCCGGACGGCGTCACCGAAGCGCCGCTGCTGCAGTTCGCCCTTCAAGGTCGCCCGCAGATCCTTCACCTCTTCCTCGTCGACGAAGAGATCCGAATTGCGGGTGACGCGGAACTGGTAACAGCCGAGCACCTGCATTCCGGTAAACAGTTCATCGACGTGCTTATGGAGCACCGAGGAGAGGAACACAAAGCCGTAGTCGATGCCGGCGATGTCGCGGGGTAGGCGGATCACCCGGGGGAGGGCCCGCGGGGCCTGGACGATGGCGGCATCGCAGTTCCGCCCGAAGGCATCACGTCCTTCCAGTTCCACAGCGAAGTTGAGACTCTTGTTCAGAACCCGCGGAAAGGGGTGAGCAGGGTCGAGACCGATGGGCGTGAGGACCGGTTTGACCTGGGCATCGAAGTAGTCGTGGATCCACTCCTGCTGAGCCTCGTTCCACTGGGTGCGCCGCAGGAACGCGATGCCCTCGTGGTGAAGCGCCGGGAGGATCTCGTCGTTGAGCAGATCGTACTGATCAGCGATGAGGCGATGGACCTCGCGGCTCACCTTGTCGAGCAGGTCGCCCGGAAGGGTGCCATCGTCGCCCGAGGACAGGGTGCCCAGGCGCAGGTGCTCCTTGATGCCCGCAACGCGGATCTCGAAGAATTCGTCCAGGTTGCTCGACACGATGCACAGGAAGCGCAGACGCTCCAGGAGGGGCACCGCCGGATCGGCCGCCTGGGCGAGCACCCGGCGCTGGAACTGGAGCAGGGACAACTCCCGGTTGATGAAGTGTTCGGGGGGGAAGGCGCGCAGATCGAGGGTTCGGCTCATGGCGGTGGGCGGCAAGCGGCGGTCGGACTCAGACATCGTGAACGCGTGATTCTGGGCAGGTCTCCCAGTGTGTGACAAGTCGATTACGGCATTGTGACAACCGGCTTGCGTCGATCCTTTATGGCCGTCGCATTCTGCGCCCGACCGGGCGGGGAGTCGGTGCCGACGCGGTGTTAGAATTCGCCGTTCTTGATTCTGCGGCCTTCGGGCGCCCCCACCATGGAACACGAGCTGATCGCCGCCGTCGACCTGGGCTCCAACAGCTTCCGCCTCCAGGTTGGACGTTGCGTCGAAGACCAGATTTACCCGCTTGACGGCCTCAAAGAGGTGGTTCGCCTCGCCGCCGGGCTGACCCCCGCGAAATCCCTGGATGCCGCGTCCCGCGAACGGGGCATCGCCGCATTGCGGCGCTTCGGCGAGCGCCTGCGGGGTTTCGATCCGGATTCGGTGCGAGCAGTGGCCACCAACACCCTGCGGGTGGCCAAAAATGCCCCCGAATTTCTCCAGGAGGCCGAAGCTGCCCTTGGCTTTCCCATCGAAGTCATCGCCGGGCGGGAAGAAGCACGCCTGATCTACGTCGGGGTCGCCCATTGCCTGCCCGACCCCCATCGCCAGCAACTGGTGGTGGACATCGGTGGCGGCTCTACCGAGTTCATCATCGGCAAGAGTTTCCAGCCGGTCCAGCTGGAGTCGCTCTACATGGGCTGTGTGTCCTACAGCCTGCGCTACTTCCCGGACGGCGAGGTGGACAAGCGCAGCTTCCGGGAAGCCGAACTGGCTGCCCGGCGTGAGCTTCAGGCCATCGGCTATCCCTACCGGGAAACGGGTTGGGAGCGGGCAGTGGGCTCCTCGGGGTCGGCCAAGGCACTCCTCGACGTGCTAGAACAGAACGGCTGGTCCCAGGGCGGCATCCGCCTCGAAGGGCTTGAAACCTTCCGCAATGCGCTCATCAAGGCGGGCAGTGTTTTTCGCCTCGATCTGCCCGGCCTGAAGGGGGACCGGCTGCCGGTCATCCCCGGCGGCCTCGCCATCATGACGGCGGTGTTCAAGGAATTCGCCCTGGAGCACCTGGCCTTTTCCGAAGGGGCCCTGCGGCTCGGGGTGCTCTACGATCTCCTCGGCCGCTACCATCATCACGACCTGCGGGATGCGACGGTCCAGGCCTTCGCCCGCCGCTACGACACCGACGCGGCCCACGCCGACCGCGTCGCCGAGACCGCGCTGACCCTGCTGTCCCAGATTCAGCCGGCGAGCCTCGATGGCGATCATCCGGACCATCGTTTCCTCGGCTGGGGTGCCCGGCTCCATGAAATTGGCGTCTCCGTGGCCCATTCGGGCTATCACAAGCACAGCGCCTACATCCTCGCCAACGCGGACATGCCCGGCTTTTCCAAGATGGATCAGGGGCGCCTGGCCCGCATCGTCCTCGCTCATCGCGGGAAACTCGAGCGCCTCGCCACCCTGGATGCCGGGAGTGCGGACTGGCGCCTAATCGGCTGCCTGCGCCTCGCGGCGGTGCTGCACCGGGCGCGGGACGGACGGGGCACGCCTCCGGTGGAACTGCGGGCGGACGGGCGGGAATTGACGCTCCTGGCAGACGCCGGCTGGCTCGAGGAGCACCCGCTGACCGCGGCGGCCTTGGTGGATGAGGAG
The DNA here is from genome assembly GCA_016791005.1 of Zoogloeaceae bacterium. GTDB lineage: Bacteria > Pseudomonadota > Gammaproteobacteria > Burkholderiales > Rhodocyclaceae > JAEUNX01. The sequence goes on along the minus strand of JAEUNY010000035.1, from coordinate 1,649 downwards.
CGCGAATGGGGCCTCATCGGCCGACCCCTGCGGGTGTTGCGCGGGGTTCTGCAGGCGGCCGCCTGAGCACCCAATCATGACGGCGGCGGACCCCTCCGCGCCGCACATCGATGCCCAGGGCAGCGGCAAGGTGGCCCTTTCGGGCCATTGGACCCACCGGGCGCTGACCCGGACGATTCGGGAACTCCGCAAGGCCCTGGGGCAATTCCCCGCGGATACCCAGTGGGATCTCACAGGCGTCGCCCGCATCGACAGTTTTGGCGCCCTCATCCTTTGGCGCGCCTGGGGCCGCGCCTGGCCGGCCCAAGCCGAGGTCCCGCTCGCCGTTCGTGAAGTCATTGCCCGGGTCGCGGCGGTTCGGGGCGATTCGCTTCCGCCGGCGCCCCGCCCAACCCTGGGCGCCGCTCTCGAGGGCGTCGGCGGCGGAGTCTTTCGCCTTGGTCGCCATGTTTCGGACTTCGTCGCGCTTTTGGGACGGATCGCCCTGGATCTGGTGGAACTGGTCGGTGACCCGGCCCATTGGCCGCTGCGGGAGATCACCGCCAATCTTTACAAGGTGGGCGTGCAGGCCATGCCGGTGGCGGCCCTGGTGGGTTTCCTCATCGGGGTAGTGCTCTCCTACCTCTCCGCGCTCCAGCTCCAGACCTTCGGCGCCGACGTCTTCATCGTGAACATCCTCGGTCTGGGAATCATCCGGGAGTTGGGGCCAGTCCTGGTTTCGGTGCTGGTGGCGGGCCGCTCCGGTTCTGCAATGACCGCGCAGATCGGCGTCATGCGGGTCACCGAGGAACTTGACGCCCTGCGGGTCATGGGAATTTCGCCCTACATGCGCCTCGTTTTGCCCAAGGTCGTGGCGCTGACCATCGCCATGCCGATGCTGGTGCTGTGGACCTCGGGGGTGGCCTTGCTGGGCGGCATGGTCACCGCCGACCTGCAACTGGATCTAGGCTACGGTTTCTTCATCCAGACGCTGCCCCGGGTGGTGCCGGCCGCCAACCTGTTACTTGCCCTCGCCAAGGGGGTGATCTTCGGACTCCTCATTGCCCTGGTGGCCTGCCATTTCGGCCTGCGCGTCAAACCCAACACCGAGAGTTTGGCCGCCAAGACCACCGCGTCGGTGGTGAGCGCCATCACCCTGGTGATTCTCGCCGACGCCATTCTCGCCATCGTAACCCGCCGGGTCGGAGTGCCTTACTGATGGGCATTTCGGTGGTGGACATGCGAGGCGTCGGGACCTGTTTTGATCGACGTTGGGTGCATCGCCGGCTCGACCTCCAGGTCCAGCGAGGAGAATTGCTGGCCCTGGTTGGGGGATCTGGGTCGGGCAAAACCACCTTGCTCCGGCAGATGGTGGGTTTATTGAGCCCCACCGAAGGGGAGGTCCGTCTGTTCGGTCACCCCCTGGGCGGGGGTGGCCGCGTCGAGCGCAGTCTCCTGCGCCAGCGCTTTGGCATGTTGTTCCAGCACGGCGCTCTGTTTTCCGCATTTTCAGTGTTCGACAACATCGCCTTTCCCTTGCGGGAGGCAGGCGTGGCCACGGCGGAGGAAATCCGCGATCTGGTGGCGCTCAAGCTCGCGATGGTCGAAATCGACCTTGCCGACGCCCAGCGCATGCCGGCGGAGCTCTCCGGGGGCATGGTGAAACGGGT
>JAEUNY010000027.1 GCA_016791005.1 Zoogloeaceae bacterium | reverse complement strand
TTCAGCCTCGGTGAATTATCTCGATGTGGGCCTCAAGCTGGACGTGGAGCCGGCGGTGACCCTGGATGACGAGGTGGCGATCAAGGTGGCGCTGGAGGTCTCCAACATCGTCAAGGAAGTGACGGGGCCCTCCAATTCCCTGGCCTACCAGCTGGGCACCCGGGCCGCCTCCACCGTATTGCGCCTGAAGAATGGCGAAACGCAGGTTCTGGCGGGGCTGATCAATGACGAGGATCGCAGTAGCGCCTCACGGCTCCCCGGTCTTGGGGATCTTCCCTGGCTGGGGCGATTATTTTCCACGCATCGGGACAGCTCGACCAAGACGGAGATCGTCCTCCTCATCACGCCCCACATCGTGCGCAACGTGGTGGCCCCGGCGGTGGCCCGGGCCGAGCAGCCGGCCGGTACGGAGGCCAATATTGGCGTCCTGCCTCTGCGGCTCAAGCCCACCGGCGCCAATGCCCTGGGTCTGCGGGGGGGCAGTGGCGGCCCCGTTGTGGCGGCACCCCCGGTGCTGCCCCCACCCGCTCTGCCGGCTCCAGGGGTGCCCGAGCCGATTCCTCTCGCCCAGGCCGCTTTCGTGGCCCCGCCGGGGGTCAAGCCGGGAGAAACCTTCACCATCACCCTGAAAATAGAGGGCTTGCCTAGCGGCGAGGTTGGTGAGGCGCTGATTGATTACGACGTGGATCGCTTCGAGCTGGCAGTTCCTCAGGGGCAGCCGGGGCCGGTCAGCGTACCTCTCGCGGTGCAGGGCTCCCAGGGCGTCGCCGAGCTCTCCCTGCGGGTTCGGCCCAACGCCAGCGGCAACGGCAATGTCTCGGCCTCCGGCGTGACGGTGATGAAGGATGGTGTGCCCCTGCGAATTGCGGTGGGGGCGAGCGCCAACATCGCCATTCAGGCCCCAGGCGGATGATGTGAGGCGGCGGCGGGGTTTCACGCTCATCGAACTGGTGGTAACCGTGGCCATCCTCGGGATCCTGGCCGCTGGGGCCCTGCCGCTGCTGCAATTGGCGGCCCAGCGCACTAAGGAAAGTGACCTTCGGACAGGCCTGCGGGAAATCCGCCGGGCGATCGACGCCTACAAGGATGCTGCGGAGGCCAAGAAGATCGAACGGCCAGAGGGGACCAGCGGGTACCCGCCGAGTCTGGAGGTGCTGGCCCAGGGTGTGCCGGATCTGAGTGACCCCAACGGCAAGATGATCTACTTCCTTCGCCGCGTGCCCCGGGACCCCTTCGACGGTGACATCCAGTTGCCCGCCGTGAGAACCTGGGGCCTGCGCAGCTATGCGAGTCCGCCGGATGCCCCCCAGTCAGGGGACGACGTGTTCGATGTGTATTCCAGGTCGCCAGGGGTGGGCTTGAACGGCGTCCCCTATCGAGAATGGTGATCATGGGCTCGAACACCGCGAGGGGGCGAATCCTGGGCCGGTGGCGCGGCTTTACCCTCATCGAATTGCTGGTGGTGATGGCGATCATCGCCACCCTGTTGTCCATTGCGGCGCCGCGCTACTTCGACCATCTGGAGCGGACCCGGGAGAACAGCCTCCGTCAGAGTCTGGTGGTGGTTCGTGATGCCATTGACAAGTACAAGGCCGATACCGGGCAATGGCCGGCCGACCTTCAGGCCCTGGTGACCAAACGCTATCTGCGGGCGGTGCCGCGGGATCCGATCACCGATAGCACCGAGACCTGGCGTGTGGTGCCTCCGCCCGCCAGCGAAGGGGAGGGGATGTGGGATCTTCGAAGTGGAGCCGAAGGGACTGCCAAAGATGGAACGCTATACAGCGACTGGTGAAGAAACAGGGCAGGCGGCGGGGCGCGTTTGAACTTGTGATCGGCGAACTACCGGACGGTGTGGCGCTCCGCGGTATTTTGTCGATGTCCGATGGGGGCCGTTCGCAAAAGGCGGGGGGTCGCCATTGATGAGGAGACCATCATGAATGACACGTATGTGATTCCCCCACCCGCCCAGGCTTGCGTTCCAGTGGTGGGGGGCGGGCAATTCCCGGTGCGGCGGATTTTTTGCGTCGCGCGCAATTACGCCGGCCATGCTCGGGAAATGGGGCAGGACCCAACGCGGGAGCCGCCGTTCTTTTTCACCAAGCCGGCTGATGCGGTGATGCCGGTTCCGCTGGGCGAGGAGGGTGTCTGGCCCTATCCCCGGGGGACGCAGCGGGTCGATCACGAGATCGAACTGATTGTGGCCCTCAATGCGGGCGGATGTGACCTTGATGCAGACGCGGCAGCGTCCTGCGTGTGGGGCTACGCCGTGGGGCTGGACATGACCCGGCGGGATCTTCAGGCGGTGGCCAAGTCGGCTGGTCGGCCCTGGGACCTCGCAAAGGCTTTTGACCTCTCGGCGCCCATGACCCCCATCGTCCCCCTGAGCCAGACGGGAACACGGAACTCTGGAACCATCGACCTCGCCATCAACGGCATGGTCCGCCAAACCGGTGACCTGGCGGACATGCTCTGGCCGGTTGGGGGGATCCTGGCGGAACTCTCCCGCTACTTCGAGTTGAAGGCCGGGGATCTGATCTTCACAGGCACGCCGGAGGGCGTGGGGCCCGTCGAACGTGGTGATCGGCTGGTGGGCCGCGTCGACGGCGTGGCGGAATTGCGC
>JAEUNY010000170.1 GCA_016791005.1 Zoogloeaceae bacterium | reverse complement strand
ATCGCCTGGGGCATCGCGGATGGCCTGCTGGCGGTGATGGCGCCGGAGGTGCGACGGATCGCCGAAACCTACGGGACGATCTTCAGCCTGCAGAGTCTCGACCCGGTGCAAGTGGGTGGGCTCCTGGCCTTCTCCACCCTCCTCGGCCTCGCCGGCACCGGGCTTGCCCTGCGCCGCCACCTGCGGGCCGCCTGAAACCATGTCCACCCACTCCCCCGGGGCCGCCACCCCGGCCCTGTGGATGATCGCGGCGAGCCTGCTCTTCGCCTGCATGGGGGTCTGCGTCAAGCTCGGCTCGGGGATGTTTTCCACCGGCGAGCTGGTGTTCTACAGGGGCTTCATCGGCTTTCTCCTGATGGCCGTGGTCATGCTGGGTCGGGGGATTCCCTGGCGCACGCCCCATTGGCGCGCCCAGATCACCCGGGGCATCTCCGGCACCGCCGCCCTCATGTGCTACTTCTACGCCCTCGGGCACCTGCCCCTGGCCACCGCCGTCACCCTCAACTACACCTCGCCCATCTTCGTCGCCCTGCTCCTCGCCTTCTGGTTTGGCGAACGCATCCGCTGGCCCCTGGTGCTGGCCGTGCTCATCGGCTTTGCCGGTGTGGTGCTGCTCTTGCGCCCCACGCTCCAACCAGAGCAGTGGGCGGGCGCGGCGGCGGGCCTGGGCTCCGGCGCCGTGGCCAGCATTGCCTACGTAAGCGTGCGGGAACTGGGCCGCCTGGGGGAGCCCGAACCCCGCACCGTGCTGTGGTTCTCGGCCCTCACCAGCCTCATTGGCCTGCCCTGGGCCCTGGGCGGCGAATCCCTTCACGAGGTCGATCTGCAGGGCGCGGGCATCCTCCTGGGGGTCGGAGTTTTTGGGGGATGCGCGCAACTGGCGATGACCCGCTCCTACCGCTACGGCAAGACCCTGGTCTCCGCCAACCTCGCCTACTCCACGGTCATTTTTTCGAGCCTGTTCGGCGTTGTTTTCTGGGGCGAGCGCATGCCGGCAAGTGCCTGGATCGCCGTCGGCCTGATCATCGCCAGCGGCGTGCTGATCTCCGCGGCGGCAAGCCGGCCCAGCCCCCGGTCCCGCGCCGAACCTCTCCTGCCCACCGTCGCCGAGGCCCCATCCAGCGGCGATTGAACCCGATCCGGGCTAGGGCTATAGTAGGTCGCATCCCTCATCCTGCCTGACTAGGAGCATGCAATGATCACCGTCGACCAGGGCCCGAACCGGGTCAATGTTGTGGTGTTTGGCGAATTCACCCTCGCGGATTTCAAGGAATTCGAGGAGGCCGTGCTCTTCAAGCTCAAATTCGAGGGCGTGGTCCATGTCCTCATGGACCTGCGCGCCATGTCCGGCTTTACCCTCGATGTCGCCTGGGAGGAGATCAAATTCTCCCGCCAGCATTCGCGGGATTTCGGCCGCATCGCCGTCCTCACCACCGACCAGTGGGCCACCTGGAGCGCTTGGATCTCCCAACTCTTCGTCGAGGCTGACGTGGAAGTCTTTCACGATGAAGACGACGCCCAGGCCTGGCTCGCCCAGGCGGTCGAGGCCGCCGAGTGAACAACGCGTCCTACCAGACCCTGATCAGCGCCCAGGATCTGGCCCGCCACCTTCATGACCC
>JAEUNY010000160.1 GCA_016791005.1 Zoogloeaceae bacterium | reverse complement strand
CTGCGCGATTCAGCTGTGGCCGCTTGAAGTCGAGGTGCCGTTCCGCCCGTTCGAGATCAGTGCGCTGTCCGGCAAACCTCAGGGCATTTTTTGGTACACCTGCGCCCGCCAAGGCAAGGGTCCGCATTTGGTCCAAGACATTGCCCGGCTGGACAAGGTTGCCGCGGCGCAATTGCGCGAACTGATCGGCCCGGTCGCCCCGGAACGCATCGCCCAAGTGTTCTGGTGCGAGCGCGAACGCCAGGCCTTCGCGGACAAGGCCGCCATCCAGACGGCATACGTCGAGGCCGCCAACGGGTTGCTTCAAGAGCTCGCGCAGTAATTCCCACCCCCATGCCCATGCGCCTTAGGCGCATGGGCGTCACTTAGGAGAACGAAATGAACCTTCCCGATTGGGTTTTGGCCTGCGCTGGCAAGCGAGTCGATCAAGACACCTTCGACGCCATGAGGATCGAATGGCAGACCTGGTGGCTGGAAACCGTCCGGCACCTCTGGGAACCGTACGTTGACCTCGATGATTGAAAAGGAAAACCCCATGGACTCATCAGCCTATGCCTTCTACGACCCGCACCGCATTGAGCAGGTCAGCACCCAAAGGGGCTGGCTCAGCTTGCCCGTTTCGGAGGCCCAGCCTTACGCGAAACCCAATGTGATCGAACCGGACGGGCTGGTTTTTGGTATCGCCGATGGGACGATCACGGACCTCAGCTTGGTCCGCGCGCAGTTGGCGCCCTCCCATGCCTGGGGTTCCAGTGGCCACCCCCGCATCGGGGTGGACAAATATCGCCTGCCCGAGCCCGTGCGCATCGACAACGTCCTCGCCAGCTTGCTGCCGTATCGCTCGGAAACGAACGGCGACAGCATGAGGGGCAGGCTGGCCGACAGTGCGATGGTGACGCCAATTCCTCAACTGCTCGGGGCGGCATTCTGGCGTTTGGTACGTAATCAAGCGGAACCGGTGGTCATTGCTTTAGCAGCCCGCCAGCCCATCGCCAGCTATCTGAATCAGCGGGCCCTGTTCGACATTCTTGGCTGCCGCGACCTCTCCCTCGTCAAAAAAATCCAGCTCCAGCACGCCTTTGAGGGTGAGGGGGACTTTCGTGCGGAAGTCGAAGCCTTGTTGCCGGTCTGCCCGATAACCCGGGAGCAGGAGGGGCGCAAATTGTGTCCGATCATCCCCTGGTATCTCCTGAGCGATGGCGAGAAGGGGGATCCGAACAATGCCCTTCTCCTAAGCGACAGTCTGATCGACGCTTTCAGGCTGGGCCTCATCTACTTTGACGAGGGGGGGCACCCCCAGGCCTCGTCGCGCTGCGGCTTTACGGCCCTGGAGGGAACGAGTTTCTGCGGCCCGGATGCCTTTCCGGCCTGGAACTTCACCGTTGCCCAGAAGAAATACCTCGCGCGCCACACGCGCGAGATCAGCCTCGGCCAATGAGCTGCGGCGCGATGACGGCAGACCCCGTCATCGAGCCGCACCCCTGGCCGCCCCAATCACTTGCAACCGACTTAGGAGTACCCATGAAACCGAAACCGTCCCTACCCCCCGAATCGGCCGGCGACCCCCCCGAAAAGCTCCTCACCACCGATGAGGTCGCCGCCTGGCTCGGCATACAGCGCTGCACCCTGGAAAAGGCGCGCTCGACCGGGATGGGGCATTTCCCCCCATTCGTCCGCGTCGGCCGCGCCGTGCGCTACCGGCCCAGCGCAGTTGAGCAGTGGCTCGCCGGCCGCGCCTTCAACGTCGACGGCACGTCGGCTTCTTCCCCTTTCCCCATGACCAAATAAAGGTGTCCAAATGGATATGACTCCTCCCAGTACCGACCTCGACGAATCCACCGGCCTGCACGGCCCCGACGGGGGCCCCTCGTTGGGCGACTTCGATCAGATGAAAACCGCCATCCCTTCCCTCGAAAAAAGGGCGTGGAAGCACGTGGCGGCCTGCTATGCCCATCAGGAAGTGGTGGGTCTCTTCGACGAGCCCCTCGTCAATACTGCGACGGT
>JAEUNY010000153.1 GCA_016791005.1 Zoogloeaceae bacterium | reverse complement strand
TTGGAATGTCCCGCCATGCTCGATGCTCCGAATGCAAATCTTTGAGAAGGGGCGGGATTTTACCACCGGGGCGGCGCCCGGCCCATCGGGGGGCGGGGCGCGGGGCTGGGTTCATTCGGCGATGCGGAAGCCGACCTTGAGGGTGACCTGGAAGTGGCCCACCCGGCCATTGACGATGTGGCCACGGGTCTCCACCACCTCGAACCAGTCGAGGTGGGTGAGGGTTTCGGAGGCGCGCTCGATGGCGTTGCGGATGGCGGCGTCGGAGCTTTCCGAGGACGAGCCGACGAGTTCGACGATCTTGTACACATGGGCGGTCATGGTGAGGGTCCTTTCAGAGGGGCCTGAGTTGACTATGGCAAAGCCTTGCCGGTGCGCAAGGCGGTGGGTGAGGACTGGATCGCTCCCGGCAGCCAGGCCCGGGGCGGCCGCAGGGGGCGGGTGCCCAGGGGCGGGTGGAATTCTGCCTCAGGGACGAGGTCTGGCGGGGGCGGGCGCACGGGGGCGGTGCCCCGGCGGGGGCGGAAATCCCCCCGGTCCGGGTTCCGCAGGCTGCCTTGGCGATTGCCCTCGCTGATCTCCCCGGCCAGGCCGTCCATCTGACCCGGTCCCACCAGCAGGTTATTCACGATGCGTAGCGGCGCCGGGGTCACCTTGTCGGGCCACAGGCGGAGGAAGTGGCTCTCCGGCCCGGCGTCGTTCACCAGGGTGTTGTGGGCGAAGGTGAGGCGGTGCTCGGGCCAGGCTGAACCCTCGGCGCCGAAGGAGATCAGGGCGAGGTTCTGGGTGCCCGCGCTCTGTTCGACCAGATTGCCGATCAGGGTGACGACGCCGCCATTGGGAAAATCCATTTCGTAGGACGCGCTGCCGCCTTCGCCATCCCACACCCGGTTGTAGCGCAGGTCGCTTTCCCGGGCGCGGGATTTCACCAGATGGGCAACAAAGCCGTCATGGAAATGGCTGCCCCGGATGCGGACGCGGTCGATGTGCCCCACGTAGAGCAGGTGCTTGAGGGGACGCTCGGCCCCTCGCGGGGCGTGGGCGAACTCGCTGTCCTCGATGTCGAGCTGGGCGCCGGGGTCGTTGCTGGTGAGGATGCCCATCTCGTTGTCGAAGAAGCCGCAGCGGCGCACCAGGAGGCGCCCCCTCTCGAAGCGGATCCCGGCGCCGTTGCCGGCGGCGGCCCGGGCGCCGCGAAAGACGATGTCTTCCACCGTGAATTCGCCGTTGCGCAGCACCCAGATCGCCTTGCCCTCGGCGATGGCGCCGTCCGCCACCAGTTCAGCCGGGCCGCCCGCAGCCCGCAGGGTGAGGCGGCGTTGGGTCCACACCGCCACTTCGCCGCGGTAGGTGCCGGCCGCGATCTCCACCGTGTCGCCATCCTGGGCGAGGCGGGCCGCCTCGGCGATGGTGGCCAGCCCACCGGGACCGACGTGCAGCGTGGCGCCTGCGGCCAGCGACGACCAGGTGGCCAGAATGGCCAGGCCGCCCCATCGCCAGCGGGCGGCGAGGGGGCGGCAGGGGGGCGGGGCAGAGGCGTTCGGCATTGACGGGCAGCGGGGGCGGCGGATGGGCGGCCGCCCTCATCATACCCGCCCCACGACTCGGCGCGATGGGCTCCTCAGCCCGCCCGGCGGGCCTGGCCGACGCTTGCCTGGCGATCGAGATGGTGGGCCAGATGCTCGGCCAGATCCCGGGCGTCGTCCTCCGCGCCGTGGATGAAGCTCGATTTGCGCCGCCGCATGAAGGGCAGGCCCATGACGTAGAGGCCCGGCGCGTCCGCCACCCCGCCGGTGTGGCGGAGCTTGCCCTTGCGGTCGAACACTGGCACCTGCAGCCAGGCGTGGTCGGGCTTGAAGCCGGTGGCCCAGATGACGGTGCGGATGCGCTCCTGGCCGAGGTCCAGGGCGAGGGTGGGCTTGTCCGGCAGGCGGGTGGTGGGGTGGCGCTCGCCGGGGGGGAGTTCGCCCAGGTCTGGCTGCTCCGCTGCCCAGCTGTCCAGGGTCGCCAGGAGCCGCCCCATCTTGAGATCGGCCAGGGCGCAGACGTTGCGCAGTGACCCGGAGAATTGCAGTTTGCCGTCATGGGCCGCCGCGACCCGTCCGACCAGCCGCACGCCGTCATCCACTAAAGCGTTGAGGTCGAGAATCGCACGCTCCCGGGAGCCGATGAGCTGGGGCGAGGCCACACCCCGGGCCCGGGCGAGATCGTCCTGGGCGTCGAAGCGGGCGTCCAGTAGGCCGGCCGCGTGCATCCACCACTGGATGTCGCGCCCGCGATAGGTGCGGGGCATGCGCACGTGCTCCCCCACGGCGAGGGTCACGGCGCGGCCGGCCCGCTGCAACTCGTGGGCGAGCTGCAGGCCGGTGGCGGAGGCCCCCACCACCAGCACGCCACCGTCCCCCACCCCGGCCGGGTTGCGGTAGTCGTGGGGCGTGAGCTGCACGACCCCGGCGGGCAGGGCTTCCGCCAGGCGGGGCACGCAGGGGCGGGAAAAGGCGCCGCTCGCCAGCACCACGGCCCGGCAGCGCCAGACGCCGCGATCCGTCTCCACCCGGTAGCCGACGTCGTCCGGGGTGACCGCCAACACCGTCGTGCCGGCCCGCACCGGTGCGGCGTTGGCGCGGGCATAGCGGGCGATGAACTCCGCCACCTCCAGCCGCCCCATGAAGCCGTCCGGGTCGGTGCCGTCGTAGGCCATGCCGGGTAGCCGGGTGAGCCAGTTGGGGGTGAGGAGCCGCAGCGAGTCCCAGCGCTCATGGCGCCAGGCGTTGGCCACCTCGCCGCGCTCCAGGACCACGTGGTCGATCCCGCGCGCAGCCAGGCAGTGGCTCATCGCGAGGCCGCTGTGGCCGGCCCCGACGATGACTACATCGACGAATCCGGCCTTGGGAGGCTGCCGGACTTGGGGCTGATCTACTGCGCCAGCGGGGCAAGCGGTCCATATCCGCCCGGCATCTCGTTGCGTAGCACCGCTACGCGCCTCGAATCCGGGCGAATCTGGCCTCGCTTCTCCGCCCGGCTCGTGACGATCGCCCAAGCCCGACAGCCTCCTGCCCTGCGCGGCGCTGTAGGCCGCCGGTGAGGATGGGGCACCCGAGGCGCTATGCGCCGGCCCGCCAAGCGGGCGCGAGCCCGCCTTGGGGCGGCCCGGCAGCGGGCTCATGACACCACGACCGATACGTCGGTCGGATTGGTGAGGATGTCGAACACCGCCGAGCGCTTTTGCGACTGGGCGACCAGGGCCTCGATCTCCTCCCGGGTGGCGTCGGCGTCGATATCGAAGGTCACCTTGACGCCGTCGAAGCCATTGCGCACCTCATCGTCGATGCCGAGGATGCCCTGCAAGTCCATCCCCGCTTCCAGGGTGGCGGTGACCTTGTGGAGCTGGATGTTGCGGTTCTGCGCCACGGCGGCAATGCCGGCGGTGAGGCAGCCCGCCAGCCCGGCCAGGACGATCTCCACCGGGGTGGCGCCGTGATCTTCGGACGCGAACAGCTCCGGGTGATCGGTTTCGATCATGTGGGACTGGTTGTGCATCTGCTCCTCGCCCAGACCGAAGAAGCTCTTGATCGTGGAGCGGGCATGGGTGCCCTTCACCCACTCGCAGGTGGCGCGCCAGTTGAAGCGGGCGGCTTCGGGCATGTTGGTCAGCGCCTCGCGGGCGCCGAGCAGGGCTTCGACGTTGACACCGTTGTCGACGCGGGTGGTTTCGATGATGGCGTTCATGAGCTGTCTCCTGGAAGGGGTGGGTAATTCCTGATCACGCATCAGGTGAGACGAACTTTCCGCCCCCTGCGTGGGAGTCAGCGTGAAAGGGGCCGTGGAATTTGTGGGGACGACGACACCGCGCCGTGGAAGGATCGGCCGGGCCACGCGGCGCCATGCTGATGGAAAATTTCGCGCTGGCCGTTTGCCCCTTGAATATCTACGATAGATGGATCAACCGGGGTGGCCGTTTCGGGAGCGCGGACTGGCCACCTCCCCAACCACTGACGTCAGGAGCGAGAACGATGGCGAACAAGATCAAGCTGGGGGACAACATCTACCTTTGGACGCCCACCGCAGGCGTCACCAAGAGCGTGGTGATCTCCTGCCACGGCGGATTCACCGGCCAATCCTTCGTCTCCCGCAAGGGCACCACGTATGTCTTCTATTCCTTGCCGACCCAAAGCGCCTACGGCTCCCTGAGCAAGGTGCTGCACCCGGACCAGGAGCGGGATCGCACCACCTGCAACTACGACAAGCCGGCCTGGAACGTGGTGGATGACTACCTGCTCACCAAGTTTCAGGGCAAGCACGGCGGCAATTCCGAGAGCTACGACGACATCAAGACCTTTGTCGACGGTGACGGCCTCTCAGTCGTCTCGATCCGCAACCGCACAGGGAGCCACAAGCGGGCCGTGGATGCTCCCGTGACCCTGAGTGAGGTCTATCAACTCATCGAGGCCAAGTACCCCGGGGTGGTGGATGAATACAAGTGCCTGTTCTGCCGGGTCGATTCCACCGGCACATCCCGGTACAAGGACATGTTTACCGGCCAGGCCTACGTTTGACGGCGAAAGGCACGGGGCGGTGACTCAAACGGGACCGCGGGTGCCTGCAATCCGGGCCCTGGTTGCGAGAATGGGATGGATTTCCGGCGTGGGGGTGGGGTGGGTGGGGCCGCGGTCGCGAGCGTGACCCGGCAATCCCGACTTCTGCCCCAACCGGGGCGCCCGATTGCTCTGCATCTCGCCAGCGCAGATCACCCCGCTGTCCTTCCGTGATCAGGTAATGCCTGCGCAGTAGGCGTCGCCCAACTCCTCCATCGCGCGGAAAGCCTTCGGCACACTTCGTGGGCCTTCAACTGGCGCTCATGTCAATCTCGAGGCGTCGCGCAAGCATCACACTTGAAGCACGCGACTCCAACCACAGCCTTACCTTGGGGAAACTGATGAAGCAAATACCCGTCGCCATCATTGTGTCCAGTGTGTTGATTTCAGGAGGTGGCGGCACGGCATCCGCCCAGAGCGAGATGTCGTACATAGGGGATAAAGCAAGCTTCGCGTTGTTTGCCGAGAAATTTGCAAAGGCCGACTGGCCATTGCCGGAGACGATTTCTTTTTTCGATCCTGCAGGAACGGGGGCCCCCGTCATTCGCTATGCCCATTGGGTGCCAACCAAGGGTGCGGCAAAAGGAACCGTGGTTCATTTCAATGGGCGCACGGAGTTTATCGAGCGCAACATTTATTCCTACAAGGATCTCCTCGACCGCGGCTATGAAGTTTGGGCGCTGGATTGGCGCGGTCAAGGCCTCTCCGAGAGGCAGATTGATTCGAAACAAAGACACTCCATCGACTCTTTCGACACCTATGTCGCCGACGCAACATTCTTCATCGACGACGTAATAAAACTGAAAAGCGCAGGCGGCACGAAGGTTCTTCTTGCGCATTCGATGGGGGGGCAGATTGCGCTACGGTATCTCCTGTCCGACAGTGGTCGGAACACTTTTGACTATGCTGTCCTGAGTTCTCCCTTGCTTCGCGTTCCTGGGGACAGGTGGTACGTAAGAGCGGGCAATTTCCTCAAAACCTCCCTCGGAATGGGAGACTGGTGTGTTCTTGAAAAGCCCGAAACCTGGGCGAGCGATTTCAAGGGCAACTCCTGCGGTTTGGTCAGTGCAAAGTCGGCCGCGGAGTCGAATCTGGTCGACGCTGCCGACGCGGGAAAATACACCCATGCCTGGCAGAAGCTCGCTGACAGCAATTGCTTGATTGAATCAAGCCGCGATGCCCGCGGAGTCGCCTCTCCAGACCTTCGACTAGCCTGCCCGACGAGCGATTGGCTGCGCGCGGCATTCGCCTCCACCGACCTCGTCATGGAGACCTTTTCAAAGTTGGTCACACCCACCTTGATCGTCAGAGCAATGCCGGATGCTGCGGTGGACAACGACGGTCAGACAGAATTTTGCAAACTCGCCAAGATCGCCTGCATCGATGTTGAAGCGGAAGAGGGCACGAGGGCTGGTCACGAACTTCTGATCGAGGTTGAACCAATCCGGCGCCGCTTCTTTCGAGAGTTTGACGGGTTTGTCAAGGTCAAGAAGGGGTAAAGGTTCCCTGCCCCCTCAAAGCGACGTCTACTAGCTCGTGCAGCCGGGCGCTTCGTCGCAGCCGCCCCAGCGCAACACTTGAAGCAGCGTTGAAGGGCTGCGTATGCGCAAGTCGCATTTCCGCCAAGGGTCCAAACGACTGTACGGCAAGTTGGCAGGTGGGCAGTGCTCCCAACCCTTACGAAAGGACGTTTTCCAAGCCCTTCTTCCCGACCGGCGGCACGGCCAACCAGGGAATCATCGCGCACCGCTCGCCCAGATCATGGGCGACGCGGCGGATGAAAGGAACTTCATAGGCGCCGCGCTGGGAGAGCAGCGGATCGGCGGTGCCACTGGCGAGCAGTGACTGGTTGATGACCCAGGCGAAGGGCTGGATGCCGGCCCGTAGTAGGTCACTTTGCAAGCGCTCCGCTTCGTGCACCGGGGTTGCTTCGGGCAGGGTCACGAGGAGGACCCGGGTGTAATCCCGGTCCCGCAGGCGCGGCAGCAGTTGGCGCACCGCCTCGGGCATGTCCGCCTGGGTACGCGTGACCTCCCGGTGGTAGGCCTCGGCCGCGTCCAGCAGCAGGATTGTGTGGCCCGTCGGCGCCGTATCCAGCACCACGAAGCCATCCTTCCCTTCATCGACGGTGCGGGCAAAGGCGCGAAACACGGCGATTTCCTCGGTACAAGGAGAGCGCAGGTCCTCTTCCAGCAGCGCGAGACCGCCGGCGTCCAGGCTCTTCCCCGCCTTGTCGAGCACCTCCCGGGTGTATTGCGCCACTTCCGCGGCCGGATCGATGCGCGTGAGCTGGATCCCGGGCACTTCACCATCCAGGGTTAGGGCCAGATGTGCCGCCGGATCGGTGGTGGACAGGGTCACTTTGCCGCCCCGTCTGGCCAAAGCCAGGGCGATGGCGGCCGCGACGGTGGTCTTGCCCACGCCCCCCTTGCCCATGGTCATGACCACCCCACGGGCGGAACAGGCAATCTCGTCGACCAGGCCGGCGAGGCCGGCCGGCAGTGCAACGCTGGTCGGATCGGCAGGGGCCTTTGGTGGATCAGCGATCTCCGGGCGGGCCATCATGCCGAGGGCTTCAAGGCCCACAGTGCCCCGGGGCAGGAAGGGAATCGTGGTCCTCGGGAGGTCCGCCAGTTGGGTTGGCATCTGGGCCAGGGCCTGGGCGCCCCGCTGGGTCATGGCGGTGGCGATGGGGTCGTCCTGGCGATCGGTGGCAAACACACCATTGATGACCAGCATCAGGTTGCGAACGCCCAGCTCGGCCAGTTCGCCGCGGGAGCGGTTGGCTTCCCGCAGCGACGCCGCTTCGGGGCGGCTCACAAGGATGACGGTCGTTTCGGTGGGATTTGACAGGCGCGACACCGTCGCCGCGTAAAGCGCCTTCTGCTTTTCCAGGCCCGCCAAGGGTCCCAAACACGAAGCGCCGCCCGTCGACGACGCAATGAACTGTGTCCAGGCACTCGGCAAGGTCAGCAAGCGGAGGGTGTGCCCAGTCGGTGCGGTGTCGAAGATGACGTGGTCAAAGTCGGCCGTTGCGCGGGGGTCGCCAAGGAGCTTGGAGAATTCGTCGAAGGCGGCAATCTCCACCGTGCAGGCGCCGGAGAACTGCTCCTCCATGCTACGGATGGCCGCCGCCGGCAGGATGCCCCGGTAAGGTTCGACCATTTTGTCGCGATAGGCCCTGGCCGCCGCCTCCGGGTCGATATTCAGGGCGCACAAGCCCCGGGCGCCGGGTACGGCCGTGGGCTGCTGCCCCAGGGCGACGCCCAGTACCTCGTCCAGGTTGGAGGCCGGATCGGTGCTGACGATCAGCACCTTCTTGCCGGCCTCGGCCAGCGCCAGGCCGGTGGCACATGACAGGGAGGTCTTGCCGACACCGCCCTTGCCGGTGAAGAACAGGTAGCGGGTGCGGGTAGCGGGCAGCGCCATGATCGCGACCGTTCAGCAGCAACCGGATTTCGGGGCGCAGCAGCTCTCGACACGGATTCGGGGCTTCTCGGCGGCGGTCAGCGTGATCCCCAGCTTGTGGGCCAGCTGCTGGCGGGAGGGATACATGCCGGTGGAGACGATGTGGCCATCCACCGCCAGGATGGGAAGGCGATCCATTCCGGCCTCCATTTCCTTGACCACCGCCGGGTTGGCGGCGAAGGCCTGGGGCTCTTGGCCGAGATTGTGGCGAGCGACGCTGACGCCGTGCTCCTCCACCCATTTCAGGTCGGCAGCGAATTGGGCCAGCACCGGATCCACATCCACACCGCACACCCCGGTTGAGCAGCACATGGCGGGATCGAAGACTTCGAGGGTTTTCATCGTGGTTTCTCCTTGGTTGCAGCAAGCGTTGGATCTCCCTGTGCCGGCGAAGAAGCGGCGCAGGGGCTCGGTCAGGCCCCCCGGCCGCCCTGTTCGTACCAGCCTTTTGACTCGTTGACCACCTTAACGACCAGCAGCATGACCGGCACCTCGATGAGCACGCCGACCACGGTCGCCAGGGCCGCCCCGGACTCGAAGCCAAAGAGGCCGATGGCCGCGGCCACGGCCAACTCGAAAAAGTTCGAGGCACCGATGAGGGCGGAGGGACAGGCCACGTTGTGTTTCTCGCCAACCGCCCGGTTCAGCCAGTAGGCCAGGGCCGAGTTGAAGAAGACCTGGATCAGGATCGGCACGGCCAGCAGTGCGATGACGAGCGGCTGGCTGAGGATGGCCTCCCCCTGGAAGGCGAACAGCAGGACCAGAGTCACCAGCAGGGCCGCGATGGACCAGGGACCGATCTTCTCCATGGCTGCATCGAAAGCGGCCTGCCCGTTGGCGAGCAAAGCCTTGCGCCAGACCTGGGCGAGGATCACCGGGATGACGATGTAGAGCACCACCGAGGTGAAAAGGGTGTCCCAGGGCACCGTGATGGCGGAGATCCCCAGCAACAAGCCGACCAGGGGGGCGAAGGCGGCGACCATGATGGCGTCGTTCAGAGCCACCTGGGACAGGGTGAACAGCGGGTCGCCATGGGAGAGGCGGCTCCACACGAAGACCATGGCCGTACAGGGTGCGGCCGCCAGCAGGATCAGGCCGGCGATGTAGCTGTCCAGTTGGTCCGCCGGCAGCATCGGGGCGAAGAGGTTGCGCACGAAAAGCCAGCCCAGAAAGGCCATGGAAAAGGGCTTGACCAGCCAATTCACGAACAGCGTGACGCCGATGCCGCGGACATGCTGTTTCACTTCGTGCAACGCCCCGAAATCCACCTTGACCAGCATGGGGATGATCATCACCCAGATCAGCAGGCCCATGGGCACATTGACCTGGGCGAGCTCCATCCGGCCGATGGTCTGGAACAGGGCCGGGGCCCCTTGGCCGGCGACGATACCGGTAACGATGCACAGGAACACCCACAGGCTCAGGTAGCGCTCGAACAAGCTCATCGGAGCGCCGGCCGCCACCTTGGCCGTCATTTCACATTGGGCGGACATGGTGGCTCCTCACAGACCCAAGGCTTCGCGCACGGCGGGCACCAGCCGGGCACGGATGTCGTCGCGCACGGCAATAAAGCTTTCCAGCGGCTCGCCGTGGGGATCGTGGAACGGCACATGGATGCGCTTCACCGGCCGCGGGAAGATCGGGCAGGTCTCTTTGGCGTTGTCGCAGACGCTGACCACGAGGTCGATGGGCTCCTCCAGCACGCTGCCCACGTCCTTGGGGTAGAGGCCCTCGGTAGGGAGGCCGGCAAGCCTGAGCGCTTCGACGGCCCCCTCGGCCACCTGAGGTTGGGGCAGCGTGCCCGCGGACAGGCCGCGCACTTGGCCCGCCAGGTCATGGTTGAGGATGGCTTCGCCCATCTGGGAGCGACAGGAGTTGCCGGTGCACAGCACGAGGACAGTGGGAAGGGATTTCATGATCGTGGCAACGGAGGAGGACAGCGGTTTCAAGCGCAGGGTTTGGGGCCGGAACGGCGTTTCTCGATGGTGTCGGACATGCCCGTCGCCGGCAGGCAGGGTTGCCCCTGGCAGCAGTTGTGAGTGAGGAAGGCGAGCAGTTCGTCCATCGTGGTGTAGTCCGCCGAGTAGCGGATAAAACGGCTTTCCCGCTCGCCGCGAATCAATCCTACCCGGTTGAGATGGGCGAGATGGAAGGACAAAGTCGCCGGCTGGATCGCAAGCTTTTCGCCGATGGCACTGGCGTTCACCCCTTCCGCCCCGGCCTGAACAAGCAGGCGAAAGATGGCGAGGCGGGATTCATGGCCCAGGGCGGCCAGGAGTTCGGCAGCGTTCAAAATTTCCATAGTTCGAAGAATATCAAATTATGTCCCGTATTGGGTGACTCATGTGTAAAACATCCCGGAGCGAGAATCATGGGCACCGGGAGCGGTCCTTTGGGGTCCGCCGGATCTTAATGGCAGAAGTGCTGGGAGGAAGGGGGCGGGCGGCTTCGAGGCCTGAAGATGCAAGCAGGCCGGTCAGCGAACAGACCGGAGTTGGGGCAGCGAGATCGGCCACGCCCGGCCGGGTGCCGCCCGATAGGCATGTGCTTCTCGCTGGACCGTCAAACCAAGCCCGCTGCCCGCGACCGTCAAAGTCAGGCTAGGGGCGGCCCGCCGCCCGGCCACCCCATACGTTGCGAAACTCATGCCTTGCGCCGGAGTGCCAGATATTCTTTCCCCGCGCTGGCCAAAAGCGCGGTGGTGTGCTTGACCCAATCCAGTCGCGATTTTTTCCAGCTTTCCCAACCGTCTGGCAAGCGCTTCTCCTGGAACATTGCCTGAAGGTCCGCAACGGCAAGTGCGGGTTCGCCATCGACCTCCCGGGCGCCGGGTTTGTTGGCGAGAAATGCGAAGAGCAGACCAAACTCACCAGCGGAACCAACAAGGTTGTCCTCCCCGAGCAGCTTGGTCAGTTTTTCCTCCCGGGTGCGCCCAGCACGGTCAGCGTCTTCATGGGAACCCGAGAGTTTTCGTATCCACGCCGCGCCGATGTTCTCGGCTGCCGCGATCAAATCGGATACCAGGGCCTTGGCGGCCTCGCTGCCGAAGACTTTGGCTCTTGAATCCCTGACAAGGCTCTCCGCAATAAAACCCCCAACGTCGGAGCGCGTGATCCAGCCGTCCTGGGCACGCTCGACCAGCCTCGCGAATTCCGCCGGACTGAATCGGCCTGAACCGGGTACCGTCGGATCACCCTCGAGGATGCCGCTGTGTCCGGGGTGGGAGCCCTGGGATCCCGGGAACTCCAGGGAAAACAAGCCGACAGGCAAGCTCTGGTCCAGCATCCCGGAGGCCCCGAGCATCCGAGCATGATTGCCGGAGGCGAAAATGGTCAGCAGATCGCCCAGATCTCCGCCGCCACTGTTGCCCAGGGCTCTGACGTCTTCAATGCGGGCGAGGGGGTTCTCCGCGGTGTTTCGCACCCCCAGGGTCCCCTGGAAAACGGCGCTGCCGATGAACGGACAAGTCGCCTTTTTTTCGACCAGAAGACTTCGTTCGTTTGGGGACAATTCAACCAACCCGTCGAGATTTTGGTCCATGACATTCTCCAAATTGGGTGGCCGGGGAGGGCTGATCGGGTACAGGCCATCGCCCGATGGGAGGGCGGTCAGCGTGGACTGCTGACCGCCGCTGACCGGGAACATGCACCTACCATAGACCACACTGGAGCGATATGCACCGTGCGGTCATGGTCCGAGCCGCCAGTGACACCGTCGCAGGAATTCGGCCGGACGCCGCGCCAGGCTTGATCCTTCCCCTGCTCGATGGGGTGTTTGCGGCCACCGCGCTCTTCTCGTCAGTTGGTTGCCCCCCCCTCGGCGCTCTGCCACGCCATCCACCCCGCGAGCTCCGGCGTCGGGCTGGCATGCGTTGACGCGGTTCCTCGAACCGATGGATGCTGCCGCCATTCCACCTCAGCCTTCGACCTATGGACGCGGACTTCTGGCATCACAAATGGGCCAATAACGAAATCGGCTTTCACGAAAGCGCGGTCAATCCTTTCCTGGTGCGGCACGTCGGCGCCCTGGGCCTGGCCCCGGGGAGCCGAATGTTCCTGCCCCTGTGTGGCAAGACCCTCGACATCCACTGGCTGCTGTCCCAGGACTACCGGGTGGTCGGGGCGGAGCTGAGCCGCGTGGCGGTGTTGCAGTTGTTCGATGAACTGGGAGTCGAGCCGGAAATAGCCGTCGCGGGGCCCCTCGAGCGCTTCAGCGCGCTCAATCTCGACGTGTTCGTGGGGGACATTTTCGATGTGTCTCGCGATCGCCTCGGCCCGGTGGACGCCGTGTATGACCGCGCCGCCCTGGTCGCCCTGCCGCCGGAGATGCGGGGCCGCTACGCCGCCCACCTGATGGCGATCACCGATCAGGCGCCCCAGTTGCTGATCTGCTTCGAGTATGACCAGGCCTTGATGGCCGGGCCCCCGTTCGCGCTGCTGGAGGACGAAGTGGCGCTCCACTATGGCAAGGCCTACACGGTGACTCGGCTCGAGCAGGCAACGATACCCGGCGGCTTCAAGGGCCGCATACCGGCCACCGAGAGCGTCTGGCTCCTCACCCGGTAGTCGCGGTTCACCGGCCAGGACCAGGAGGGCTGCGGATTAGGTGGGGGGGTGTTCGGGGGGCAGCAGGGCGGTGAACGCCCAGACGTCTTCCATGGGCATGCCTGCCGCGCGCTGGGCCTCGCGCACGGATTCGGCGTCGGGCGCGCGGTAGAGGCAGAGCATCCGTTTCTGGTCGGCCGAAAAATACGTCCGGACGAACTGCACCTGACGCACGTCCAGGCAGGCGATGCCGGCGTCTTCCATCTCCTGGATGTCGCCGAGGGCCACCGGCTCGTCGAAGCGGCGGTGGACCACCACGTTGGCGGAGTCGGCCGTGAAGCGTCCCTGG
>JAEUNY010000124.1 GCA_016791005.1 Zoogloeaceae bacterium | reverse complement strand
GCTCGACGGCCGCGTTGAGGAAGGTTTGGGGCTGGTCCTCATCGACCCGGGCGTACTTGAAGACCGGCATCAGGAACGGCGTTCCATCGGCCTCGATGCCTTCATAGAGATGCAACCAGACAGCGATCCCCAATTGGTGCGGGGGCACGGCCTCGGGATGGGCGAGCCACCACTTGCCCTTGTCGTGGGTGCACAGCAGGGGGCCGACGGTGCGCGCCGGGTCCGGGTGGATGCGGAAGGCCGCTTTCGGCAGCGCGATCTCGATCTCGACGTCAGGCAGCCACATGAGGATCTCCTTCGGTGGATGCCGGACGTCCATCGCCGTGGGCGGCCTGGCGCTCGGCCAGCCAGGCTTCGACCGTGGCTTCGGCATAGCGGACGGAGCGGCCGATCACGATGCACGGCGGCAGTTCGGAAGGTGCCGAGGCCCGCAGGCGCTCGACGGTGGTGAGTGACAGACCCAGTCGCTGGGCGAGCCAGCGGGAGGTCCGGAGGGTGGGGGATGACATGCGCGAGTCCTCAAGGTGACAGGGGGGAGTCCCTAGAGGTTTGTTAGGGCGCGCGCGGGGAAAAGTGGGGGAAAGCGGTGGGGGGGTGGGAGTGGGGGTGGCGCGTCATCGGCCATTGCTGACCGTCGCAAAGGCGGACGAAATTCCGGCGACTGTCAGCTTTGGCGTCGTTCCTCCGCTGGGCAGTACGCGGCCACCTCCGGTCTTTCGCGGGTCGACTGAAACCGGCGCGATCAATGTCAGCGGCAACGCAGGTAGCCGATGCTCCACGATCGATCTCTGGGTGTTCAGCCGTCAAATCGCCAGAATCCGCGAGAAAGGCAGGATTGCTGCTGGCATTTGAGTGGCTGGATGATTTCCTGAGAGAATCGTTGTCAACAAGAAATCCGAGGAAACTTGATGTTGGTGGTGGAGGTAGGAATGGCCATTGACAAGCCAGAGAATGCCGAACTGGCGCATTCGCAGAAACCCTCGGTGCGAACCTCCAAGCAAGGCGCTAAATCCATGATGGGGATGGATCATGCGATCTGGCAAGGGGACTCCGAAAAGTTCCTCACCGCGCTCCCCCAGGAGCCTCTTTTCGATCTCGTCGTGACGTCCCCGCCCTACAACATCGGGAAGTCCTACGAGAAGAAGGGCGCGCTAGAAGAATACATCGCTTGGCAGAAACGAATCATCGACCTCGTCATTCCGAGGCTCAAGGACGAAGGTTCGCTTTGCTGGCAGGTCGGCAACTTCGTCGACAACGGCCAAATTATCCCTCTCGACATCGAGTTTGCGCCGATCTTCAAGGCCCATGGCCTGCAAATGCGCAACCGGATCATCTGGCATTTTGGCCACGGCCTCCACACCCGCCGCCGCTTCTCGGGTCGCTATGAGGTCGTGCTCTGGTACACCAAGACGGACGGATATTTCTTTGACCTCGATGCCGTGCGCGTTCCGTCCAAGTATCCGGGCAAGAAACACTTCAAGGGGCCGAGGCGCGGCGAGTTCTCAGGCAACCCGTTGGGCAAGAATCCTGAGGACGTCTGGAACATTCCTAACGTCAAGAGTAACCACGTCGAAAAGACCGGCCACCCCTGCCAATTCCCAGTCGGGCTCATCGAGAGGCTCATCCTGTCGATGACAAGGCCTGGCGGCCTCGTGTTCGATCCGTTCGCGGGCGTCGCCTCCGCGGGTGTGGCGGCGGCCCTGCATGGTCGCCGATTCTGGGGCTGTGAGATTCTGCCGGAATACGCCTTGGAGGGCCTGCATCGCATCGAGGACGCACTGACCGGCAAAGCCAGATACCGGCCCCACGACAAGCCCCTTTACGACCATACGCAAAGCAGCCTCTCCAAAATGCCCGGCGCCGACGAGGAGGGATCATGAAACACTCGACTCACAGTCATTGCGCGGGCGAGGAAGCAGTCGCCTCGCATGTGAAGGAGGAGATAGCACAGTCGATCAAGGGCGTCGCGATCAAGCCGGCCCGCGGGGCCGCGCCGAATATCCGCGACGCGATCCTATGGAACCTGAAGGCTTTGGGCTGGTCCGGCAAGGTTCCCGTCGCGAAAGGTTCCGACATGACGATCACTGCCATGCGCGAGGATGTCGGACTCTGCCTGCAAACCGGCAACATGGCCCGCATGTATGCCGACCTCATCAAGTTGCAAACGCTCTACCTGGACAGCGCCATCAAGGCAGCCGTCCTCATCGTTCCATCCGAGCCCGTCGCCCTGCTTCTTGGCAGCAACATCGCACAAGCCAAGCGGTTGCAACGCGAGCTGGACATCTTCAAGAAGGCCTATCACGTCCCCACCCTTGTCTACGCACTGGAATGACGCCATGACGACAGCCGCCCTGTTCCCCTACTCCCCGACCGGCTCACGGTTCGGCTGGCCCAAACCGGCCCGGGTGGAGGAGTTCTTGAAATTGATCCCCGGGGCAACCGAGACCCATCGCCAAGTATTCCAGGACAAGTTGCAGGCGTTCCCGATAGTCCGCGTCAGCATTGACCTCCCGAAATACCGGATGGCCAACGGCCGCACTGCCTCGCTCCAATCGGAGTACTTGGCCAAGAACGCCCAAGCGCGCCGCGACCTGTTCTCGGGCGACACCGAGTTGTGGGATGCGCAGGAGGCGCAGCATGGACTCCTGCTGCAACTGGCCAAGCAAGCGGATCTGCGCAAGTACTTCGAGGACCCCGCCAACAAGCAAGTCGAGCCCATCCTGCTTGATGAGAATGGGATCGTGGTCAACGGCAACCGGCGCCTCGCCACATGGCGCGAGTTGCTCCATGACGACCCCGCCAAATATGGCCACTACCGCCACATCGACGTCGCGATACTCCCTCACTGCGATGAGCGCGAGATCGATAGGTTGGAGGCAGCGCTTCAAATCGCGAAGGACATTAAGGCCGACTACTCTTGGGACGCCGAGGCGAACATGATGCTCGCCAAACAGAAACGCGACGGATTCTCCAACAAGGAAATCGCTGACCTCTACAAGATGAAGGAGGGGGAAGTCGAGGAATTGCTCGATATGCGCGACTACGCCGGTGAATATCTCGTCTCGCGCGGCAAGAAAAATCATTGGTCGCAAGTTTCAGAACACGAATTTGCGTTCCGAAAGATCGTTCAGTCCCGCCACAAAATCGCTGGGCCAGGCAAGCAGGAGGTTTTCAAGCAAGCAGCCTTCGCGCTCATCGACAACCCCGAGGAAGCTGGCGGACGACTCTATGAGGCCATTCCCGCCATCTTGGAGAACCTCGACGAGGTCATGGTTAAACTGCGCGTCGATTTCGACGTCAAGGCGCCGGAGGCAGCGCCTGCGCTCGAAGATATGTTCGGCGGTTGCGCCGATCCGGCGCTGCCCGCTAATGCGCTGGACATCCCCTTGGCCAAGGAGATCCAAAAGCCGGAGAACGTTGAGAAGGCCAGGCAGGTTATTGTCGAGGTGATCGAGAGCCAGAAGCAACTTAAGAAGGACTCTAAGGACGCGGGCTATCTGCTCAATTGCTGCTCGAAGGCGCAAGCTGCGCTTGTCGCGGGCGTGAGCAAGGGGCTACGCCCCGAGTCGAAACGCCAAGGGGTCGCCAAGCAACTCGACCTGATCGAATCGCAGGTCGCAAGGATCAGGCAGTGGCTCGCCAGCCATGTTGAGGATTGATTATCGCGAGGCCGATTGGCGTGGCGTCCTGACATGGGACGAGGCCGACGAGCGGGAGCCGTGGCTCGCCGTCGTTCGCCGACTGGCCCTGGATTCATCGGACGAAGCGGCGCAAGAGGACGGTTGGCGAATCTCGCTGCCGTGGTGGAATTTCGTAGCGCTGCGCGAGCGCCTGCTGGCGGTCTTCAAGGGCTACGGACTAGCTCCCGGTGCGGGTCTAGATATCGGTGTAGGCGCCGCGGAATTACTCCGGCAATCACGCCGCTCGGCGGATGGCTATGGCATGGCGCGCGACGCCGTCTCGATCCCCGAGGCGGAATTGCGAGAGCGTCTCAATCGGATTGGTTTCGCTCGCGCCCTGTCCGCGGAACAGGCCCGCAACGTCAGCAGGATCGCGGCGATTCCCGCCGGGGCAACGTTTTCCGTCCCTGGGGCGGGCAAGACGACCGAGGCCTTAGCCTGCTTCTTCATCAAAGCCGTCGCCGATGAGAGCCTGCTGGTCATCGCGCCAAAGAACGCGTTTGCCGCTTGGGATGAGCAAGTCGCCGATTGCATGCCGCGTCTAGGCGCCGGATTCGTCCGTCTCCGGGGCGGCCGGGACAATATCGCGAGGGTCCTTGAAGAGGGCCCTCGATTCATGCTCATCACATACCAGCAACTTGCCAGGGTTCCCGATATCGTCGCGGCCCACTGCGCTCGGGTAAAGGTTCATGTGTTCCTGGACGAGAGTCATCGGATTAAGAGCGGAGTTGGCAAGCAGACGGCGCGGGCAGCCCTGACGCTATCGCATTTGCCCGTCGGCAAACTCATCATGTCCGGGACGCCAATGCCGCAGGCGCCGGATGATCTGGTGCCGCAGTTCGCGTTCCTCTACCCAGAGATACCGGCGACGCCGGAGACGGTGGTTGATCTCATGAAGCCGGTGTATGTCCGTACGAACAAGGCGGAACTCGGACTCCCGCCGGTTTCGCGCAGGATGGTTGTCTTGCCAATGGCCCCGCTGCAAGCCGAGCTTTACAACCTGATGAAATTCGAGGTTGCCCGCGAGGCGGCGACGGCCCTCGGGGTTCGCAGCAAGCAAGCGTTCCGCGCGCTTGGCCGCTCGGTGGCGCGGCTGCTGATGTTTGTCTCCAATCCCTCGCTTCTGTCTGCCGAGATTGGCTTCGCTCATCCCGATTTGCTGCGGGCAGCGCTTGCCGAGGGCGAGGGGCCCAAGATCCGCTATGTTCTTCGGCGGGCCAGGGTGCTGGCGAGAGATGGCCACAAGGTTCTTATCTGGTCGTCCTTCCGTCGCAATGTGGAGTATCTCTGTGAGCGGCTCTCTGACATCGGAGCTGTTTATATCCACGGCGGGGTCGACGCCGGGGACGAGGAGGACGATGAGACGCGCGAGGGCAAGATCAAGTTGTTCCATGACGATCCGAACGTCATGGCAATGGTGGCCAACCCGGCGGCGGCTGGGGAGGGAGTAAGCCTCCATCGCATCTGCCATCACGCGATTTATCTCGACAGGACATTCAACGCGGCCCACTACCTGCAATCCGAGGATCGCATCCACCGCTTCGGGCTGCCTCCCGATCAAGATACGAACATCGAGATCGTCGAGTGCGAGGGGACGGTCGATGAGACGGTTCGCGAGCGACTGGGTTTCAAGATCGGGGCGATGGCGGAGGCGTTGGACGACTCGTCCCTACGCCCGGACCCGATCCCGCTCGATCCTTCCAACATCGAGGATTACGAGGAATACAGCACGGGGCTCGCGCAAGAGGACATTCGAGCCTTGCTCCAAGATTTGTCCCGGAGGGCGTGATGACAGCACCCTTCTCTCCGGGTGTGGCGCAGGGCTCTTTCGACCTACTGGGCCTCGTTTCGCGCAATCCCAGGGCCTTGTCGTTCCGGCAGATTGCCTCGTCGTTCGCGCACTTCGGAGCGATAAGGTCGAATGAGATTCTTAGAACGGCGCAAGGAATGGGGTGGCTCCGATCCGACGAGAACGGCATGGCGGAGCTGACCCCATCGGGTTCTCGGCTTGTCGCGCTGCAAGGCTACGAGCCGATGTTGCGCCAAGCGTTGCTCGATCACATCGACGCCGAGAATCCGCCATGGGTTCAGTGCGCTGCCTACGGACGCTCTCGGGTCTTGGCATTCGCTGGGAACTGTGTGGCGCAAGTTCTTGTTGAGGCTGGTCTCGCCAATGGGTTCGACGACGACGTGGTAGCGTTCTGGGATGAGCTCGCCGCACGAGCGCGGGGCCTTCGGGACACCAAGTTGTTGGAGTTGGGCCGGCAGGGTGAGAGGCTCACGATCAAGCACGAGGAGGCCCGGACCGGGATCAAGCCCAAATGGGTCGCAATCAACAACAACGCCGACGGATACGACGTTCTCTCCGTCGTTGGGAAGGGTGATGCTCGTGCCCTGTCGATCGAGGTGAAGGCATCGTCGTCAGGGATGTCCGGTTCCCTGTATTTGACACGCAACGAGTGGGAGATGTCGCAGGAGCGGGAGCGCCATTTGTTCCACCTGTGGGACCTTCGCTCTGAGCCGCCTCGGCTGGCCAAGGTGCTGGCGCCTGACATGCTCGATCATGTTCCCGCCGATGCCGGGCAGGGGCGGTGGGAGGTCGTTGAGGTCCCGTTCTTCGTGTTTGCTCCGATGTTTGAGTCGCAAGCGGGGCTGTCGCTTTGTTGAGCATCGAAGACTCTGACTCAGAGCCAGTAAGAGCGGCCATTGGCGAACGGCCGCAATGTGGGCAAGGTGAACGGCGGGTCAGGCCGAGAAACCGACGGGATGGGGCGGCCAAGTAGCGTGAGACGTGGACCAGAGATGGACCAGACGCTGGCCAAGAACGAAAAAAGCCAACCCGACGGTTGGCTTTCTTGCTTGTTTCACTTGGGTTTTTTTGGTAGGTCGTGCGGGATTCGAACCTGCGACCAACGGATTAAAAGTCCGCTGCTCTACCAACTGAGCTAACGACCCGCCGCAATTGAACCCGAGATTCTATATATGCTAGCTTCTAGGGTCAAGGAGGCGCGAAGGGGCGGGGGCTTTTGGGGTCGCCTGCGCGGGGTCGGAAATCAGGTTTAAGTGCGGTAGAGGGTGGGATCGGAGACGCCGGCGGCTTCGAAGCCGGCTCGGCGGAGGCGGCAGGCGTCGCAGGCGCCGCAGGCTCGGCCGTCGCTGTCGGCCTGGTAGCATGAGACGGTCATCGAGTAATCGACCCCCAGGGCGAGCCCCCGTCGGATGATTTCGCCCTTGCTCAAATGGATGAGGGGGGCGTGGAGGGCCAGTCGGTGGCCTTCGACGCCGGCCTTGGTGGCGAGATTCGCCATTGCTTCGAAGGCCTGGATGTACTCCGGCCGGCAGTCCGGATAGCCGGAATAATCCACTGCATTGACGCCAACGAAGATCGCCTCGGCCTCGAGCACTTCGGCCCAGGCCAGGGCGATGGAGAGCATCACCGTGTTACGGGCGGGCACATAGGTAACGGGAATGCCCGTAGCCACGCCTGCAGTGGGGACGTCGATGCCCTGGTCGGTGAGTGCCGAACCACCAAATTGCCCGAGATCGACCGTCGCGACGCGGTGCTCCTGGGCCCGGAGGTGGGTTGCCACGCGCTTGGCGGCCGCCAGTTCGGCGGCATGGCGCTGCCCGTAGGCGACCGACAGGGCGTAGCAGTCCATACCCAGATCCCGGGCGATGGCGAGGCAGGTGGCGGAGTCGAGTCCGCCGGAAAGGAGCACGACGGCGCGGGGCTGTGAGGGCATGGCGGGGATGGGTCTGGGGTGGATCAACGCCCGGGGGCGTTGCCCCACAGGACCTTATGAAGCTGGAGTTGGAAGCGCACCGGTAGCCGGTCGCGCAGGATCCAATCGGCGAGGGTGGCGGGTTCAAGCTGACCTTGCACGGGGGAAAGCAAGACCCCGCAGCGTTGGGGCAGGGCATGTTCCTCGATACAGCTGCGGGCCCAGGCGTAATCGGCGGAGTCAGAAAGGACAAACTTGAGTTCATCCTCCGGGCGCAATTGGGCGAGGTTGCTCCAGAGGTTTTTCTCGACCTCCCCGGAGCCCGGGGCTTTGAGGTCCATGATGCGGACCACGCGGGGATCGACGTCGGCGATGTCGAGCGCCCCACTGGTCTCCAGCGAGACCGAGTGGCCGGCATCGCAAAGCGCCGTCAGGAGCGGGAAGCAACCGGCCTGGGCCAGGGGCTCGCCGCCGGTGACGCAGACGTGGGAGACGCCATAGTCCGCAACCCGAGCGACGATCTCGCCGACGGTGACGGTGGTGCCGCCGTGAAAGGCGTAGGCGGTGTCGCACCATGTGCAACGCAGGGGGCAGCCGGTGAGGCGGACGAACACGGTGGGCAGGCCAACCCGGCTCGACTCACCCTGGACCGAGAGGAAGATCTCCGTGAGGCGAAGACGCAGGGCCGATGGCGCCCGCATCGGGGATTCAGCCTTTGCCCAGACGCTGCTTGGCCGTCTTGGCGGCGGTGCTGCCTGGGTACTTCTGCACGATGGTGTCGAGGGTCTTGCGCATGGCCTTTTCGTCGCCCATGGACTGCTGGCAGGTGGCCAGGCCCAGAAGCGCGTCTGGCGCACGAGGGTCTTCCGGCCAGCTCGTGGCCACCTGCTTGAAATAATGGGTCGCGGAAACGACTTCCTTCAGCTGGAGCGCTGCGTTGCCGGCCCAGAAATTGGCGCTGGGCAGGAAGCTGCTGGAGGGATGGCCTTTGATGAAGGCCTCGAATCCGGCGACGGCGTCCCGGTATTTGGCTGCCTTGAAGAGGTTGAGGGCCGCTTCGTAATCCCGCGCTTCGGCGGCAGGATCCGCCGGCGCCGCGGCGGCGCGTGGGGCGGAACCGTCGGCGGGGGCGTCGGCTGCCGCAGAAGGGGGAGCCTCGATGCGGCGCAGGCGGTTGTCCAGATCGACATAAAAGTCTTTCTGGCGCTTCTGCGTCGCGTCGGCCTCGTAGGTGAGCACTTCAATCTGCCCCCGCAGCTTGGCGATTTCCGCCTTGAGCTGCTCGATCTGGTTGGCCAGCTCGATCTGCGAACGGGCGCTCGCTTCGAGCTTGTCGAACCGGGCGTTGTAATCGTTACGCATGTTGATGATCTGGTTGCGGGCTTCCGAGTCATCGAAAAGCCCGGCCTGGGCGGGCAGGGCCGCCGCCATGAGGATCGCGAGGGGCAGATGCCGGCGCATGCTTAGAACTCGCCGGAGTAGAGCATGTCCGCCCGGCGATTCTGGGCGTAGCAGTCCTCGGCACGGTCAGAGCACCGGGGCTTCTCTTCACCCAGGCTGACGGACTCGATCTGGCCTTCCTTGGCGCCCAAAAGGACCAGGGTCTTCTTGACCGTATCGGCCCGCTTCTGGCCAAGAGCGAGGTTGTACTCGCGGCTGCCGCGCTCGTCGGCGTTGCCCTGGATCAGCATCTTCATGGTCGGGTTGCCCACCAGGAACTTGGCATGGGCTTCGACCAGGGGCTTGGCGTCCTCGCGGATCACGTAGCTGTCAAAGTCGAAGAAGATCTCCCGCTTGGAGAGGATGCTCTTCGGGTCGCGCAGCGCGGCGATGCCGCTGCCGGAAGGCTGACCGGCGTCGACGCGGGCGACGGAGCCTCCGGTGCCGCGATCCTCCACGGAGGCGCCCGTGCCGTCACCGGTGGGGGTGCTGCTACAGGCGGCCAGTACGGCCGCGGCCAGGGTCGAAATCAAAAGTGCATTGCGCATGTTGGGGTCCTTTCAAGAGGTTGCGCAGTTTATTTGGGTAGCGGGCCCCAAGCGGGTTCCCGTACATCACCGGCCTGGCCGGACAGGCGTTGCTTGACACGTCCATCCACCGAGACGGCGGCCAAAACACCTCGTCCGCCATACTCGCTGGCGTAGAGGATCATTCGGCCATTCGGCGCGAAGCTGGGTGATTCATCGCGGTTCGAATCGGTGAGGATGGCGGTCTGCTTGGACGCCAGGTCCATCACGGCAACCTGGAAGCGGCCATTGTTGCGGGTGATGTACGCGAGGTTCTTGCCATCGGATGATGGGCGCGGGGTCACGTTGTAGCTGCCTTCGTAGGTGACCCGCTGGGCATCTCCACCCGAGGATGGGATGCGGTAAATCTGGGGGCTGCCGCCCCGGTCGGAGGTGAAGTAGATCCAGGCTCCATCCGCCGACCAGGCCGGTTCCGTATCAATGCCGGTGGAGGACGCGAGACGGCGCACGCCCGAGCCGTCGGCGTTGAGGGAATAAAGCTGGCTCTGTCCGTCCTTGGTGAGGACCACCGCAAGGCGGTTGCCATCCGGCGACCACGCGGGAGCCGAGTTGGAGCCCCGGAAGTTGGCCGCCACCTGCCGCAGGCCGGTGGCCAGGGTATGCACGTAGATCACCGGCTTCTTCGCTTCGAAGGAGACGTAGGCCAGGCGCGTCCCGTCCGGAGACCAGTTGGGTGAAATGATGGGTTCCCGCGACACCAAGGCCGTCTGGGCGTTTTGGCCGTCGGCGTCGGCAATCTGCAATTCGTAGCGGCTGCCGTTCTTCAGCACGTAGGCGATGCGGGTGGAGAAGACGCCGGGCAGCCCGGTGATCTTTTCGTAGATGAAATCGGCGATCCGGTGTCCGGTGGCCCGATACTGGTTCGGGCTGGTACGCAGGGCCATCCCTCCCAGGGACACCTGCTTCTGGGTGTCGTAGAGGCGGAAGCGCACTTCCTGACGTCCGGCATCCGCCGGCGCTACGGTGCCTGTGGACACCGCATCGGCCCCTCGGGCCTTGATGCCGATGAAATCCGGCAGCGCGGCCTCGCCCATCGGCGCGGAGCCGACCTCGATGAGGTTGAAGAGGCCGGACCGCTCCAGGTCGCCCCGCACCACCTCGGTCACGCTGCGGGGCAGCGCCCCTTCGTTCTCGAAGTTGGCGATGGCCACGGGATAGCGGTTACTGCCGGCCCCGGTGATCTCGATGGTGAGCTGGGCCTGGGCGCCGAGGGTCCCCATGGACAGGGCGACGGCGGCGATGAAACGCAGAATGGGGTGACGAGTACGCATGATCTTTGGGGGCGGATTATAACGGGCGCTTCTTTTAATCATCTAGCGGACGGAATTTCAGTTCCAGCTGGCGGCTGAAGAGGGCCGGGTCTTCGGGCTTGGGCAAGGGGTCCGATTTGCGGATCGCCTTCTCGATGGCTGCATCCAGGGCGGCATTTCCGGAAGTGCGCTTGAGGCGGACGTCCAGGATAGAGCCGTCGGAGGCCTGGTTGACGACGAATACGGCTTCCGGGTTCCCGCTCACGCCCAGGGGCATGATGATGTTGCCCCGGACTTTGACCCGGATCCGGTTGATGTAATCGTCGAGCCCCTTCTTGCTCGCCGCACCCGCCCGAGCGGCGGCGAGGCGGTCGGACTCCTCCGCGAGCTGGCGCTGCATGTCGGCATTGCGTGCGCGCTGATTCGTTGCCTGCAGATCCTTGGCCAGGAGTTCCTTCAAATGATCCGCCATGGGGTCCGGGGCCGGCTTGGGAGTGGGTTTCGGCTTGGGCTCCTCCTTCTTGGGAGGTTCCGGTTTCGGTTCGGGCTTCGGCTCCGGCGGAGGCTTCTTGGGAGGTGGCGGGGCGGGCTTCACCGCGATGTCCGGCTTCTCAGGCGGCGGGGGCGGTTTGGGCGCGGGTTTGGGCTCCGGCTTGGGTTCTGGTTTCGGTTCGGGCTTGGGCTCTGGCTTGGGTGGGGTCGGCCGCGGCTCCGGTTCGGCGGTTTGCCGGGGGGGCGGGGGGACGCCGTCGACAACGCTGACCTCCACCCCTTCCGGGGGGGCGTTCTGCCAATGTACGCCGAAGAACAGGAAAAGCCCGAGCAGGACGTGCACCAGCGCCGCGAGGGCGATGGACGGCCATTTGCCGGCATCCCGGGGCTTTTCGCTGGGAATCATTGGCCCGAGCCGGCCTTGGCATCCAGGCTGATGCGTTTGGCGCCGGCCTGGCGGAGGTCATTGAGCATGTCCATGACCTCCTCGTAGCGGAGATTTTTGTCAGCGGAAATCACCACCGGGCGTTCCGGATCGGCCTTGATCACTTTGCCAACTTCGGCAAGCAGCGCCTTCCGGCTCATGGATTGCTCGGGGGTATTGGCCGTGGGGCGGAACTCCAGCCGGTTGCCCGGGCGCATGGCCACGATCATCGCTTCCGCTTTGGTCGGCGAGGGGGCTCCGCCGACGCTGGGCACGTCGACGCTGGTGGTCTGGATCATGGGTGCGGTCACCATGAAGATGACCAGCAGCACCAGCATCACGTCGATGTAGGGCACGACGTTGATCTGGTTCATGAGGCGGCGCTGGCGCGGCATGGTCGACGCCGCCTTTAGCGCAGGGTGCGCTGGAGGATGTTGGAAAACTCTTCCATGAAACTCTCGAAACGAATCGCCAGGCGATCGATGTCATGGGCAAAGCGGTTATAGGCCACCACCGCAGGAATCGCGGCGAAGAGGCCAATGGCGGTGGCCACCAGAGCCTCGGCGATGCCCGGCGCCACGTGGGCCAGGGTGGCGGTGCCGACGCTGGACAGTCCGCGGAAGGCGTTCATGATCCCCCAGACCGTCCCGAACAAGCCGACGTAGGGCGACACCGATCCCACCGAGGCGAGGAAGGCGAGGTGGGCTTCGATGTCGTCCACCTCTCGCTGGTAGCTGGCGCGCATGGCCCGCCGGGCACCGTCGATGATGGCGCCGTGGTCGTGGCTCTTGCTGCGTAGTTTGGTGAATTCCCGATAGCCCGCCTCGAAGATGCGCTCCATGGCGCCGGCGTGGTGGCGGTCATTCACGGCGCTCTGGTAGAGGGCGTTGAGGTCACCGCCGCTCCAGAAATCCCGCTCGAACTGCTCGGTTTTCTTGCGCGCCTCGCGGATCGCGAACCACTTGCGAAAAATCCAGTACCAGGACATGAACGACACGCCGGCGAGGAGCGCCATGACCAGTTTGACCAGGACGCTGGCGTTGGCGATAAGACTGAGAATGGACAGATCTTCGGTGACGGTCATGACGGCGAGCGGAAAGGTTGGAAATGAAGTTTGACGTCGGCGGGGAGAGGGCTAGGGCGCTGGGTCTTGAGGTTGATGCAGGCGATGGCGATGCGGGCGTCGAACAGCCGGCGGTCTCCCCGCAGGACCGTTTGCCGAAAGGTCAGGCTCGCGCCGCCGATCTTGTCCAGCGAGGTGTGCACCGCCAAGGCGTCATCGAGGACCGCCGAGGCGAGAAACTCCGCTTGCACCGAACGGACCACGAAGGCCAAATCGCGTTCCGCGAGCAGGGCGGAATTGGTGAACCCGGCCTCCCGTAGCCATTCCGTCCGCGCCCGCTCGCAAAACTTGAGATAGTTGGCGTAGTACACGACCCCAGCCGCGTCGGTATCTTCGTAATACACGCGGATCGGCCAGACAAAGGGGGTGCTGGGGGTCGAAGCGACGGGCGGCGCGGCAAACATAGACGGATTTTATCCGAGTCCGCGATGCTGCGTCGCGCCAATCCAATTTCCTTGCAATTCGAGACAACTTCCAGGGAAAGGCCGGGGTTCAGGTGGCTTGTTCGTGGATTGGCAAGTGATATGCTTTGACCTCTTGCCTGCTATCGGGGGGCTGACCGTCCCCGGTCCAATGCGCCATGGCCTTCTTCGGAAAGAAGCCTGAAAGTCGACCCGCCGCCGCGCCCGCGGCGCCAGAACCGGCGCCCAAGGGGCCGGAAGTCTCGGCCCTCGACTTTACCCTCGGGGGTGACCCGGGGCGCGCCCTCGCCGACGCTGCCGACAGTATGGAGGTGCAGGAGGTGGGCGGGGGCCTCAGCGCGGCGGCCGAGGAGGCGGCCGTGCTTTATGCCAACGGGAATTTCGGAGAGGCGGAGGCGGTGCTGGACGGGGCCCTCGACGCGCCGGGCACCCATGCCGGCGAAGGCCTGTGGATGATGCTGCTGGATCTTCTGCGCCTTACAGGACGGCGCGAGGCCTTCGACGCCCGAGTGATCGAGTACGCCACGCGGTTCGAGAAGTCGCCGCCGCCCTGGATCGACCTGTCCGGTCGGACCGAGCGCCGCGGCCCGGTTGGCCCTGCCACAGTGAATCTGGTTGGTCAGCTTGGCGCCCAGGCAGCGACCCAGTTTGCCCAGATCGAGACCATCGGTCGCAAGAGTCGCGCTGTGCGACTCGAAGTGGGCAAGGTCAAGGGTCTGGACGAGGCGGGCTGTGGGCTCTTGGCCCAGACCTTGTCCCGCCTGCGGGCGGACAAGGTGGCGGTGACCGTTTCCGGTGGGGGAGCCCTGGTCGAGCATCTCCAGGGGCGTCTCAAGCCCGGTGAGGCCCGGGAGGAAGCCGCCTGGCTGCTGCTCCTCGATCTCATGCAGGAGGGTGGCACCGAGGCCGCCTTTGAAGAATGGGCCGTCAATTACGCCATCACCTTCGAGGTTTCCCCGCCCTCCTGGGAGGCTCGGGCCAAGCCAACGCCTGGCGGGGCGAACCCGGCGGCGGAGGTGCCGGACGACGAGGCGGCATCTGGCACCAGCCTCGAAGGCGAGATTACCGGGGCCAACACGGAACCCCTCCGGCGCATGGCTGCTGCCGCGGAGGCGGCCGGCACCCTGGCGGTGGAGTGTGGACGTCTGCGGCGGATGGATTTCGTGAGCGCCGGGACCTGCTTCAATATCCTCGCCGCTCTGGGCGCTCGGGGTAAACTCGTCTCCCTGCACAACGTCAACGCCATGGTCGCCGCCCTGCTGCGGGTGATGGGGGTCGATCAGGTCGCGCACATCCACCTGCGCGTGGCCTGAAACCCTCCGGGCCGTGGCGGCCTCAGCGAGGATTTCCATGGAACAGTACCACGGCACTACCATCCTTTCAGTCCGGCGCGGCCGGCGCGTTGCCCTGGGCGGCGACGGCCAGGTGACCCTCGGCAACATCGTCATCAAGGCCAGCGCCCGCAAGGTTCGCCGCCTTTATCAGAACCGCATCCTGGCCGGTTTCGCGGGGGGCACCGCCGACGCCTTCACCTTGTTCGAGCGCTTCGAGGCCAAACTGGAGAAGCATCAGGGCAATCTGCTGCGCTCGGCCGTCGAGCTGGCCAAAGACTGGCGTACCGACCGCATGTTGCGCCGCCTGGAGGCCATGCTGGCGGTGGCGGATTCCGAGAATTCGCTGGTCATCACCGGGAATGGTGATGTCCTGGAGCCCGAGCAGGGCATCGTGGCCATTGGCAGCGGCGGTGCCTACGCCCAGTCCGCCGCCCGGGCCTTGCTGGAAAACACCGATCTGCCCCCCGAAGAGATCGTCAAAAAGTCGCTCACCATCGCCGGCGACCTGTGCATCTACACCAACCAGAGCCACACCATCGAGCTCATCGAGGGCTAGCACCATGACGCAAATGACGCCCCCGGAGATCGTCTCCGAACTCGACAAACACATCGTCGGCCAGCACCGCGCCAAGCGTTCGGTGGCCATCGCGCTGAGGAACCGCTGGCGCCGCGCTCAGGTGGCCGAGCCCCTGAAGAGCGAGATCACGCCGAAAAATATCCTCATGATCGGCCCCACCGGGGTGGGCAAGACGGAGATCGCGCGTCGGCTGGCCCGGCTCGCCAACGCGCCCTTCATCAAGATCGAGGCCACCAAATTCACCGAGGTCGGCTACGTGGGCCGGGACGTGGACACCATCATCCGGGACCTTGTCGAGATCGCCATCAAGGAGGGCCGCGAGTCGGCCATGAAGCGGGTGCGGGACCGGGCGCTGGATGCCGCCGAGGACCGGGTGCTGGACATTCTTCTTCCCCCCGCCCGCCCGGTGGGTTTTTCCGCCGAGGCCGAACCGACGGCAGATAACGCCACGCGGCAGAAGTTTCGCAAACGATTGCGGGAAGGCGAGCTGGACGACAAGGAAATCGAGCTGGAGGTGGCGGCCCCCGGCATGTCGGCGGAGATCTTTGCCCCGCCCGGAATGGAGGAGCTGACCCAGCAGATCCAGGGCATGTTCCAGAACCTCGGTGGCGGTAAGAAAAAGCTGCGCAAGCTGAAGATCAAGGAAGCCCTCAAGGTGCTGGCCGACGAGGAAGCGGCACGGCTGGTGAACGATGAGGAGGTCAAATTCACCGCGGTCCAGGCGGTCGAGCAGCATGGCATCGTGTTCCTTGACGAAATCGACAAGATCGCCGCCCGCTCCAACGCCCAGGGCGCGGACGTTTCCCGCCAGGGCGTGCAGCGGGATCTCCTGCCCCTGGTGGAGGGCACGACCGTCTCCACCAAGTACGGAATGATCCGAACCGACCACATTTTGTTCATCGCCAGCGGCGCCTTCCATCTGTCCAAGCCCTCGGACCTGATTCCCGAGTTGCAGGGCCGCTTCCCGATCCGCGTGGAACTGGATTCCCTGTCGGTGGATGATTTCCAGCGCATCCTGACCCAGACTGACGCCTGCCTCACCCGCCAGTACCAGGCCCTGCTGGAAACCGAGGGGGTGGCGCTGAGCTTTACCGATGCAGGCATTCAGCGCCTCGCCGAGATCGCCTTTCAGGTCAATGAAAAGACCGAAAATATCGGCGCCCGCCGCCTCTACACGGTGATGGAAAAGCTGCTGGAGGAAGTGTCCTTCGAGGCGGGCAAGGCAGGGCTCACCACCGTCACCGTCGATGGGCCCTACGTGGATGCCCGCCTGGAGACTCTTTCCCAGCGCGAAGACCTCGCCCGCTACGTATTGTAGGTGGGTCGGCAACCCCGGCTCCGTTCGGCGGGGCCGTGTGCGCCCCTACAGGCTATGGGGAAGCACGATCAGCGTTCCCACCACGCGGTGCGCGAAGACGATGGGATGGCGGTGGGGCTCGCCGAGCCAGGGCGGCGGGGCTTCGGCCGGCTCGTCGGCATCGAGATCCAGGGCCTCGATGCGCGTTTGCGGGGTCATGGCAAGATTGGCATCGATGCGGCGTAGCGCGAGGTGGGCGGCGCCGTTCGCCCTCGCCAACTGGCCGTGACGGTCGAAGGCCAGCAGCCCCTCGCCCGGCCAATGCTGGAAGGACTCCGCGCTGCCCTCGATGACTTCCCGTCGGGCGCGGAAATACGCTGATGCGAGATTGGCTTCGATCAGGCGCGCGCCGGTGATGGCGAATTCGAGGGCGTGGTCGCGGTAGGAATCGGTCAGTCCGGAGATGTCGAAGACCCCCAATACGTGGCCGTCGTGGGGGTCGCGGATGACCTCGGCGGAACAGGTCCAGCGCTTGATGACCCCGCAATAATGCTCGCCGCCGTAGAGCTGCACCGGTTGCTCTTCCGCCAGCGCGGTGCCGATGGCGTTGGTGCCCACCGCCTCCTCCGCCCACAGCCCACCGACCGCGAGGTTGTAGTCCTCGGCATGAAGACGCGTGCGGGCATCCCCCGCGACATCGACGATCATCCCGTCGTTGCCGGTGAGCAGGGCGACGCTCTCGCAGTGGGCGAGGACCGCCCCGGCCCGTTGCAGGATGGGCTGCGCCGCCTCCCGCAGCCGGGCGGGCTGGGGGGCCGCCTGCCGTTGGCGGGCCGCGAGGGGCGCGGCGGGCAGTTCGGGGTCGAGCCCGAAGCGGAGACAGCGGCTCCAGGAGCCTTCCACGACGGGCCGCAGAAGATCGGCGGGATAGCGGCCATCGCTGACGAAGTGCTCCCAGGCCGAGAGAAGCGCCCGGTGGTCTTCCGGATGGCTCAGCAGGTTGGCGCGATCGCGCATCTGCGCTGCGGCCTGGGACGCTTGCAGGCGGGTGTAGAAATTGCCCTGGCGTTCGAAGCCCGCCACCACCCCGGGGCGGGTCGCCGCCACGGCGCCGCTGGGCAGGCGACAGGCCACCAGATCGTCCGGCAAGCCGTCCAGGAGGTGCATTGGGGCGGGAGATCCGTTGGCAAAGCGGGAGGCGTGGATGGCTCCGGTTTCCAGGTCGTAAAAGGCGGGGCGGAACCCCAGGGGGCGGATCTCTTCGCTGACCCCGCCGCGACCACGGAAGACGTCGTTTTGCCACTGCAGGGCCGCCAAGGTGAGTTCCCCCTCGAGCGCGGGGTTTTGCGGCGTCGAACCTGTCATGACGTTCATTGCCCGGTCTCCCATCCTGTGGCTGTCTGGTCTTTGTCTGCTGCCGGGGCACTTCCAGTATAGTCAGTCCCGACCGGGAGATTTGATGGCCCATGCTGGCGGGCCGGTGCATCATGCCGGGAGGAAGTCGGCCGCATGGCCCAAATCCGGGAGCCTCGACATGGCGCCTCCGTTCGCTTTTCTGCAAGGCTGGCCACTGCGCGGTCTGGTGTTCGCGATCCTCGCGACGATCGCTGGCCTCGTCATGCTCTTTCGTCTCGGGCCCCTCGACGACGTGTTGCGAACCCGCGTGCCCGGGGGAATTCTGGCGTTCGAATTCGCCTGGACCGGCGAGGCGGCAGAGGCCATCCTGTCGGCCTGGCGGGGGCTCGAGCCCGTCGCAATCCTGCAGACCCGCTGGGATTTCCTCTTTCTCCTGACCTACCCGGTCGCCCTTTCGGTGGCCTGTGTGATGCTTTCCGACGCGCCCGCCAATCCGGTGGCCATGATCGGGGTGTTCGTCGCTTGGGCGGTGCTCGCGGCGGTACCCCTGGATGCCATGGAAAATCTCGCCATGCTGTGGATGCTGGAGCATGGCGCCAGGGAGGGGCTGGCCAAGCTTGCAACGGGATGCGCAGGGGTGAAATTCACGGTCCTGCTCGCCGCCGTGGGTTACCTGCTGTTGGCGGGGGCCGTCACCCTCTGGCAGCGTTTGTCCACCTAGGGAAAGTCCTCATGCCCCGGGGGCGGATGCAGGCCGGTTCGGCAGGCTAGAATCGGTGGGCAGGCGTGGCCTGCCATTTGCCGGGTCCTGCCCCCATGCTGCTGCGCATCGTTTCCATCCTGTTCCCCCTCTTCGCCATCACCGCGGTGGGCTACCTCGTGGGTCGGCGTTCCCAACCGGATCTGACCCACGCCAACAAGCTGAACATGGATGTCTTCGTGCCGGCGCTGGTGTTCGGGGCCTTGGCCAGCAAGGATTTTCAGATCACCCAGTACTTGCCCCTGCTGGGGGCCGCCCTGGTGGTGGTGATTGGCTCCGGCTTGGCGGGGTGGGGCGTGGCCCGGGCGGCCGGGCTGGCGCCGAAAACCTTTGCGCCGGCCATGATGTTCAACAATTGCGGCAACCTGGGCTTGCCCCTGGCCGTGCTGGCCTTTGGCGAGGCTGCCCTGCCCCCGGCGGTGGTGATGTTCATGGTCTCCAACCTGCTGCATTTTTCCTTTGGCGCCTGGCTGCTCGACCATCGCATCAAACTTACCAACGTCTGGAAGGTGCCCTCGGTGCTGGCGACCCTCGCCGGGCTGGCGGTGAGTCTGGCCGGCATCCAGGTCTGGCCGCCCCTCATGGTGGCGATCAAGATGCTGGGCGACATCTCGATTCCCCTCATGCTCTTCGGGTTGGGGGTGCGGCTCACCGACTCGAAGATCACTTCCCTGGGATTGGGGGTGTTCGGCGCTACGGCCCGGCCCCTGATCGGCATGGCCTTGGCGGCCCTGGCGATCTTCCTGCTGCCCTTGCCCAAGGACCAGCAGGCCATGCTGCTCGTTTTTGGCGCCCTGCCACCGGCGGTGCTCAACTTCATCTTCGCCGAGCGCTACCAGCAGGAGCCGGAAAAAGTGGCCTCCATCGTGCTCATCGGCAACCTCGCCGCGGTGGTGTTTTTGCCCCTGGCTCTGGCCTTCGCCCTACCTTGAGGCGAAGCCAGCGGCGCTTTTTTTACCAGCCCAACTCGACAAGAAATTGCCCGGGTTCCTTGCGTCGATGAGGGCGAAATCCTTGCGCCGTCAGCCAGCTGCGGGTGTCCTGCACCATGTCCGGATTGCCGCAGATCATGATCCGGCTGACTTCCCGGTCCAGAGGCCATCCCGCCGCCTGCTGGAGATCACCGCTGGCGAGGAGGGTGGGGATCCGGGCACTCAGGGCGCCCGGGACTGACTCCCGCGTCACCGCCGACAGGTAACGCAGGCTCCCGCCCCCGGGGACCGGGGCCTCGTCGACGAGGCGAAGAAGTTCGTCGCGGTAGGCCAGTTCAGCGCCATGGCGCACACCGTGGACCAGCACCAGCCGCGGAAACTGCCGGCAGGTGGCGGGATCCCGCAGGAGGGATACGAAGGGCGCCAGGCCGGTCCCGGTGGCCAGCATCCAGAGGGTCGTGCCGGAGTCGAAGGTATCAGTGGTGAGAAAGCCAAAGCTCAGGGTATTGAAGCGGATCGTGTCTCCCACCCGCAGAGTTTCGAGCCGGCTGGTGAAGGCGCCGCCGGGGACCACGATGGAAAGGAACTCCAGCTCCGGATCGTCGGGGGTGGAGACCATGGAGTAGGGGCGCCAGAACGTCTGGCCATCCTCTCCGTCCAGCCCGAGCCGAGCGAACTGGCCCGGGCGAAAGTGGAAATGGGCGGGGCGGGTCATGCGGAAGCTGAAAAGCCGCGGGGTCCACCGGCGTAGGTGGGTGAGGGTCTCGAGGGTGAAGCGGGGGGGCGTGGCATCCATGCTCAGGGCTCTTCCGGGCGGTTGGGGGATGGCTTGCGGTCAGCGGTGAGCCTTTCCTTCCGTTGCAGGGTTTTTAGCAGGGATCCCAGGAGCTCGGTGGGAACCGGGAAGACGACGGTGGAGGTGCGGTCCCCCGCCACCTGGGTCAAGGTCTGAAGGTAACGCAATTGCATCGCCGCCGGCTCGCGGGAGAGCATCTGGGCGGCTTCCAGCAAGGCTTCGCCCTGACGGGAGCTGGCACGGATCATGGAATCATTGGTACCACGTGCTTGATTAGCGTGGGTCTGAATTTGTCGGGTTATGAAGGAGTGACTCAACCAACACAAAAATTAGCAGTGCGAGCCCTACGGCGCCACTTATCAGCATGCTCAGCGGAGCGTTTCTCATGAACTGGGCTATTGGTGCCAAGGTGCCTGGATTTACTGCAGCAATTGCCCCACAAACTGCGGTCGCCCCTCCTCCTACGACAGAAAACCATTTTGCTATCGGTTCGCCCAATGAACGCAGGAATGCAACCAAAAGGGCAACAACAAGCAATATTCCAATAATTCCAACCGCAGAATTCTCGGCGAGCGCCGGCATCGATTGGTAATGAATTGTCCAATCAGAGAACAGCCGAATTGGGATCCAAAACGTGGTCAGTCCTAGCGCAGCAAGTAGGCCATCCCGGATAGATTTGTCCGGATTACCCCGCAAATGGTAGATAACGAGCGTCAAAAGCATGGTTACGCCTATTACAAGGGACAGTGCGCTAAGCACCCGCTGCCAAATTGAAGCCGCATTCATGTGTTTGAATAGGCTGAGGTGTTCACCTTTGAAGTGCTTCTGAACACGTTCGTCATACTGCGTGCGGGCATCATCGCCCGAACAAGTGGCCTTGATCTCGACAGCTGCGGCGTTGCGCAAACACTTATCAAGTTCAAAGAAGTCCCTGCGAATATCAGGATCCGCCCATTCGATCGGTTCGACTATGCGGTTTTGGAGGGCTTGTGTTGAGTCAGCCCAGAGGATTAGTGCGGCAAGAAATACCAAGACGATGGCCAGGATTGAGACCATCCTACTGTCGGATAGCTGTGGCCCCATGAAATCCGCGGGGCGAACAACGGCCGTGAGAATTCCTGAAACAAACGGGAAAATAATTGGGAAAAAAAAGCTCAGGACGAGATTAGTCTTAAGCGTTAACTCGAATGCCTGATATGCCTGATCGTTGGGTGTGTAGTGCCAAACCAAAGCGAAATAGACAATCGAGAACGCGAGAGTTGTAAGGTACCCCCATAGGAAGCGCTTGACCCCGATGTTCACTTCGGCCGCTCCTTTCCTCCGATCGCCGGCGCGTACTGACGTATTATCTATCTGCCACCCGCGCCGGAATGCTGGCAAGGATTATGCGGCCTGATTCACTGGGTTGTCATCGTTGACGGAAAGAAGGATGGTGGCGAATACACGCCGTTGCTTTGGTCACGCCTGACCCGAGCAGAGGCGCTCAGGTCAGGGATGGACGCGCGCGGCGATGTCCTTGAGGTCCGGCTCGTCGA
Organism: Zoogloeaceae bacterium; assembly: GCA_016791005.1. Lineage (GTDB taxonomy): Bacteria > Pseudomonadota > Gammaproteobacteria > Burkholderiales > Rhodocyclaceae > JAEUNX01. Next base: position 17,589 of record JAEUNY010000124.1, on the reverse strand, counting down.
GGGTTTCCCGGGCGAGGAGGTCGGCCGCCGTCTCTTCGAGGATGGCGCGCCGCGCTTCCAGGAGGCTCACGGTGCGCCCGAAGGCATCGGAGACGATCTTGCGCACGGCACAGTCGATCTCCCGGGCGGTCTGCTCGGAGTAGTTCCGCTCCGGGGAACCGGCGGCCTGGCCGAGGAAATTGGGGCGATCCTCCTCGTAGACCACGTTGCCGAGGGTGTCGTCCATGCCAAAACGCATGACGATGGAGCGGGCGATGCCAGTGACCTTCTGCAGATCGTCCGCGGCCCCGGTGGAGACCTTGCCGAAGATGATCTGCTCCGCTGCCCGGCCGCCCAGGAGGACCGCCATCTTGTTCTCCAGCTCATCGCGGGTCATCAGGAAGCGGTCTTCGGTGGGACGCTGGATCGTATAACCCAGGGCGCCGACGCCCCGGGGGATGATGCTGATCTTGTGCACCGGGTCGGAGCCGGGCAGGCTCATGGCCACCAGGGCATGGCCCATCTCGTGATGGGCCACCACCTCCCGCTCGTGGGGGTTGAGGACGCGGTTCTTCTTTTCCAGGCCGGCCACGATGCGCTCCACCGCCACGGTGAAGTCGGTCAGCTCCACGGCGGCGGCGTTGCGTCGCGTGGCCACCAAGGCCGCCTCATTCACCAAATTGGCCAGATCCGCGCCGGAAAAGCCTGGGGTGAGGGCAGCGACCTTTTCGATTTCCACCCCGGGCGCGAGGTGGATTTTCTTGAGGTGGACCTCCAGGATCTGGATGCGGCCCTTCTTGTCCGGCCGATCCACCAGCACCTGGCGGTCGAAGCGGCCGGCGCGCAGCAGGGCCGGGTCCAGCACCTCGGGCCGGTTGGTGGCGCCCAGCAGGACCAGGCCGGAGGAGGAATCGAAGCCGTCCAGTTCCACCAGGAGCTGGTTCAGGGTCTGCTCCTTTTCGTCGTGTCCGCCCATGCCGAAGGCGCCGCGAGCCCGACCCATGGCGTCCAGTTCGTCAATGAAAATGATGGCCGGGGCTTTCTGGCGGGCCTGCTCAAAAAGATCCCGGACGCGGGCGGCGCCCACGCCGACGAACATCTCCACAAACTCCGAGCCGGAAATCGAAAAGAAGGGCACTCCGGCCTCGCCGGCCACGGCCTTGGCCAGCAGGGTCTTGCCGGTTCCGGGCGGACCGATCAATAGGATGCCCTTCGGGGAGCGGCCGCCCAGGCGGCTGTGGGACGCGGGATCCTTCAGGAAACCAACCACCTCCTGCAACTCGGCCTTGGCTTCATCGACCCCCGCCACGTCGGCGAAGGTGACGCCGGTCTGGGCCTCGACATAGACCTTGGCCTTGCTCTTGCCGATGGACATGAAGCCGCCCCCGAGGCCAGATTTTTCCGCGAACTTACGCATCGCGAAGATCCAGATGCCCACGAAGATCACCGCCGGCAAGACCCAGCCGAGGAGGTCGCGCAGGAAGGTCGATTCGATGACCCCGGTGAATTTGACGTCGTATTGGGAAAAGTCCTTGGCCAGAGCCGGATCCACCCGGGTGGTGACGAACTTGGTCCGCCCGTCGGGCAGGGGTTCCTTGAAACTTCCCTGGATGGTGTTGTCGGTGACGGCGATTTCCGCCACCTTGCCGGCTTCCAGATACCGCTGGAATTCACTGTAGGGGAGGGGTTCCACGGTACGCGTCTGCACCCAGAGGTCATGCAGGGTGAACACCGCGAACATCGCGAAGATGAAGTACCAGAGGCTGAATTGGGTTTTCTTTTCCATGATCCATCGGGCCGGGCGGGCGTGGCCTCACCCAGCGGGGTTGTTCGCCTAGCTCTAGATGGGGGCGCGGGGGGGAAGTTGCAAGCCTTGCCGACATTTGGGCGGGAATGCTCGTTCTTGGGAGGGCAGCCCTGGGGCCTGTCGGCCTGGTCCCACAAGCCGATCCGGGGCCAGCCTACGGTTCGTTCGGCCGACGATGACAGGGGCGATGGGGCGACGCTCGTAGTCTATTCCCCACGCCGACCCCCAACGGGATCCGGTGCTCCAACCCCAACTTCCATCAGGAGAACGCCATGCATCGCACACTTCGTCACCTCATCGCCCTGGGTCTCGCCGCCTCCCTTCCCCTCGCCGCCCAGGCGGTGGACCCCACCGCGGTAGCCAAGGATCGGGCCGAGGCCGTGTATGACGCTAAAAAGGCCGCCACCGAGCATCGCTACGACGTCTCCAAAGAAGAATGCAAAACCCTCTCCGGCCATGCCCGGGAGGTCTGCATGCAGGATGCCAAGTCCGTGCGCACGGCGGAGAAGGCCGACGCCAAGGCCGACCTGACAGCCGCCAAGGCCCGGGCGGAGGCCGCGGGCGAGCGTAACGAAGCGGAATACAAGGCCGCCAAGGAGCGCTGCGAGGGCCTCTCCGGCAAGGCGGAGGACGCCTGCATTGGCGAGGCCAAACTGCGCCATCGCCAATGACCCGGCGCGGGAGCCCCGGTTCAGCCCGCGGCGGCGGGCGCGCCTTCCGGACCGATCTCCCGCTCGATCTGGATCGTGGAGGTCGGGAAGGCGATGTCGGCGCCGTGGCGGCGGATGATCTCGTAGACCTTCAGCAGCACATCCTGCTTGATTTCATGGAACTTGATCCACTCCCGGGTCTTGGTGAAAGTGTAGATGAAGAAGTCCAGGGAGGATGGGCCGTAGCTGTTGAAATTGACGATCAGGACCCGCTCCTCGTGCTCGATTTCCGGATGGGCGCGCAGCATCGCGGTCACGTCGTCCACGATGGTCTTCATCTTGTCGGCATCGGCGTAGCGCAGGCCGAAGGTCTCGTGGATGCGCCGGTTCAGCATGCGGGAAGGATTCTCGACCGCGATGTTCACAAAGGTGGAGTTGGGCACATTGAGCGGGCGCTGGTCGAAGGTGCGGATGCGGGTCATGCGCCAGCCGATCTCTTCCACCGTCCCCTCGATATCCTTGTCCGGGGATCGGACCCACTCCCCCACGCTGAAGGGGCGGTCGAGGTAGATCACCATCGCGCCGAAGAAATTGGCCAGCAGGTCCTTGGCCGCGAAGCCCACCGCGATCCCGCCGATGCCGCCGAAAGCCAACACACCGGAGACGGAATAGCCGAGGGTCTGCAGGGTGACGAGGGAGGCGGTGATGATGATGGAGGCCCGCAGCAGCTTGCTCACTGCCCGGGCGGTGGTCTCGTCCATGGGCACGGCGGTGCGGGCCGGGTCGCACAAAAGGTGCTCACCCCCTCGCACCAGCCGGGCGAGGAACCAGGTCAGGAGCACGATCACCACCACCCGCCGGGCCGGCTCCACGGCATTGAAAAGGGCCGAATTGGAATGCTGGTGAAGGATGTCCAGGGCCCAGAAGATCCCCACCGCCCAGATAAAGTGGATGGCGGGTTTGCGCCCGGCCTGGAGCAGGGTGTCATCCCAGCGATTGTGGGTTCCGGCGAACCGCTTTTCCAGCCGATCGAAGAAGCGATTCAGGAGGTAGGCAGAGAGCAGGGCGGCAAAGATGACGACGAATACTTCGAGCACGCCGCCGTAAGCCTCGGAGAAACTCGCCAGTTCCTCCAGGATTGCGTTGAATGATTGCACCAAGGCTCATTCCTTTCATCGTTGAAGACTATTGAATGAGCGATTCATCATAGCATGGAATGGGTCGCCGAGTTCGCTGGGGCGCCCATTGCGCAGGTCTGAGGGGGCTTCAGGTGGCCGGAACGGGTACCAGATCGTCCATTGGCCCGCCTTGCTCCTCCTGCTGCAGGGCCCACATCTGGGCGTAGGCGCCACCGGCGTCCACCAGCGCGGCGTGGGTGCCTTGCTCGATGACGCGGCCCTGGTCCAGCACCAGGATGCGGTCGGCGTTCATCACCGTGGACAGGCGGTGGGCGATCACCAGGGCCGTGCGCCCGAGGGCCGCTTGTTCGAGCTGGGCCTGGATCGCCTTTTCGGTCTTGGAGTCCAGGGCCGAGGTGGCTTCGTCGAAAATTAGGATGGCGGGGTTCTTGAGCAGGGCCCGGGCGATGGCCACCCGCTGCTTTTCGCCGCCGGAGAGCTTCAAGCCCCGCTCCCCCACCCGGGTCTCGTAGCCATCGGGCAGGCGCTGGATGAAGACTTCCAGCTGGGCGGCGCGGGCGGCGGCCTCCACTTCTTCCCTGCTCGCCTCGGGGCGACCGTACTGGATGTTGTAGAGCAGGGTGTCATTGAAGAGCACCGTGTCCTGGGGGACGATGCCGATGGCCGCCCGCAGGCTGGCCTGGGTCAGGCCGCGCACATCCACCCCATTCACCCGCACCGCCCCCGCCTGGACGTCGTAGAAACGGTAGAGCAGCCGAGCGAGGGTGGATTTGCCCGAGCCGGAATGGCCCACCACCGCCACGGTGTCACCGGCGGGGATTGCAAAGCTGACATCGAAGAGGATCGACCGCTTGGGGTCGTAGGCAAAGCCCACAGCCTGGAATTCCACCGTGGCCGGGCCAGGGGGCAGGGCCATTGCGCCGGGGCTGTCCGCCACCTCCCGGTGCTCGTTCATGAGCTTGAACATGCGCTCGATGTCGGTCAGGGATTGGCGGATCTCCCGATAGATGACGCCGAGGAAGTTGAGGGGAATGTAGAGCTGGATCAGGAAGGCATTCACCAGCACGATGTCGCCGAGGGTCATGGCGCCTGAGGCCACCCGGGAGGCGGCCTGCCACATCATGGCGGTGACCGCGATGGCGATGATCGCCGCCTGGCCGGTGTTCAGCATCGATAGCGAATATTGGTTCTTCACCTGGGCCCAGGCCCATTTCTGCAACTGCTCGTCGTAGCGGCGGGCTTCCCACTCTTCGTTGTTGAAGTACTTCACCGTCTCGAAGTTGATGAGGCTGTCGATGGCCCGGGCGTTGGCGGCGGAATCCAGTTCGTTGGCCTGGCGCCGCAAGGCGGTCCGCCAGTTGGTCACCACCACTGTGAAGGTGATGTAGATCGCCAGGGCGGTGAGGGTGATGGCGCCGAACACCGCGTCGTACTGGGCGAAGAGGATGCCGATCACCAGGCCCATCTCGACCAGGGTCGGCAGGATGGAATAGAGGGTGTAGCTGATCAGCGAGCCGATGGAGCGGGTGCCGCGCTCGATGTCCCGGGTGAGGCCGCCGGTCTGGCGCTCCAGGTGGAAGCGCAGGGAAAGGCTGTGCAGATGGCGGAAGACCTGCAGCGAGATGTTCCGCACCGCCTGCTGGGTCACCCGGGCAAAGACGATCTCCCGCAGCTCGGTGAACATCGAGGTGGAAAAGCGCAGCACGCCATAAGCCAGCAGGAGCGCTGCCGGCACCACGATCAGCGCCTGGCCGGGGGTAATGTCCAGGGCGTCGATCAGGCGCTTGAAGATCAGCGGCACCGCCACGTTGGCGCCCTTGGCCGCCACCAGGCAGGACAGCGCCAGCAGCACCCGCCCCTTGTACTCCCACAAATAGGGCACCAGGGTGCGGAGGGTTTCCCAGTCGTGGCGTTCGCTGGGTTCGGGGCCCGGCAGGGCGGAGGAGGGGGCGCGTCGCATCGGATTTTGCCGGGTTGTCGGCAAGGAATGGTTATCTCGGATCGAAATCTGGAATTGCGCGAATCATAAATTCGTCGAATAGTGGCACGGTAAAAGCCATCTCGCCGTGGGCAGGACTGTAAATCATGCCCTTTCGGATTAATCGAGCCCGGGTTGGACCAAGGCCTGAAACTTTGACCCCCAACATCTCGGCGATATCTCCCGTCCGATAAGGGCCCTGGCCAAGTGCCGCCATGGCGCGGAGGAAGTTCTTTTCACTGGGTGTTAGGCGCTCGAAACGAACCCGGAAGAAATTTTCATCGAGTCGCCGAATCACAATGGCGGTAGCGCCGCGGACAATTTCATTGGTAATGGGACTGGTGGTGGCCTGGTTCCACGCTTGGTAACCCCATTCTTGAAGAAAGTAAGGATAGCCTTTTGTTAAACGAAAGATCTCTTTCAGGGCGGCACCCTCGAAGGCGACGTTGGCTGCCTGGGCGGGATCTTGCAACGCCCGGGCGGCATCGGCTTCCGATAGGGCCCCGATGTCGGGGAAGCTGAACAACCTTTCCGCATATGATTTTGATTCACCTGCAAGGCCGGGCAGGATGGGTAAGCCGGCGCCTACCAAAACCACGGGAAGCTGGCGTTGTTGCACTCGGTGCATGGCCATGATCAGTGCGCCAAGTTCTTTTTGACTGAAGTACTGGATTTCATCGATCAGGAGCGCGACCGGCCGGCTGCGCTCTAAAGCAGCATCACCAACTGCGACTATGAGGTCTGGGAGGTCGACTTCGATATCGCCGCTGTCAGCTGTACCTTTCTCAGGCTCAATATCTAGCCCGATGTCCACATCGCCCACGGTGAGACGAATTGCGCCAATAAAGCTGCGCAACACGGCGAGGCCGCGTTTGGCCTTGTCGCCAACTCCGGCCACCCGGTCGAGCTCAAAGAGAAGGCGTCGCAAATGGGGCGCAAGTAAGGGCCCCATTGGTTTGCCTTCATGGGCTTCGATATTGATCGTGTAATACGCTTCGCTCTCGGCCAAGCGATCGATTTCGTTTAGAAGTACAGTTTTTCCCACCCCTCGTAGGCCGGTGAGAAGCATGCATTTTTCTGATCTGCCTGCCTTTGTGCGGCCAAGGAGGATGCGGGCCTGCTGGAGGACTGGATCGCGTCCGACAAGCTCCGGCGGTGGGGATCCTGCCCCAGGGGAAAAAGGATTCTTGATGGGATCCATGGCGGCCTCTATCAATCTGTACCGATGTATAGCACATTGAAGATATACATTGATATAGGTTGGAATAATTCAAATCCTGCCGGAGCGGTGCTTGGTCCTGGATCGCCCCCACCCCTGGCTCATGAGCGGATATGCTCGAAACCCTGATTGCCGGAAAAGGCTGTGCGGAGTTGAGGACATGACGAGCGAGCGGGATTGGCGGCTGGAGATGGGATTGTTGCTGGGGGTGGCAGCGGCGCTCGTCGTTTCCGGCTGGGCGCCCTTCGACCGGGCGACCTGGGTGATGGAGGTCTTTCCAGTGTTCATCGCCGCGCCCTTGCTCCTGGCCACGCGGGAGCGTTTCCCCCTCACCCGGCTGCTCTACATTTGCATCGCCGTCCATGCACTCATCCTGATCCTGGGGGGCGCCTACACTTACGCCCGGGTGCCCCTCGGCTTCTGGCTCCAGGATCTCTTCCACTTCGAGCGCAACCCCTACGACCGCATTGGCCACCTGGCCCAGGGCTTCGTCCCCGCCCTGGTGGCCCGGGAGATCTTGCTGCGCAAGCGGGTTCTTAAGGGGGCCGGCTGGCTGTTTTTCCTCGTCACCTGCGTCTGTCTCGCCATTTCGGCGTGCTACGAGTTGATCGAGTGGGGCGCAGCAGTGGCCTTTGGCTCGGGCGCGGAGGCCTTTCTGGGGACCCAGGGCGACCCCTGGGATACCCAGTCCGACATGGCCATGGCTCTCATCGGCGCCATGGTCGCGCAGCTCCTGCTGGCCGGTCGGCAGGACCGTCAGATCCGGGCCTTGACCGCTCCGCCCCGGGAGACCGGCGAGACCCTCATGGCGAACTGGAGGTAGCGGCGATGGGCGAGCGCAAGGCGGTGTGGGTGGTGGGGGCGGGGGACGCGACCGGGGGGGCCATCGCCCGTCGCTTTGCCCGCGAAGGCTATGTGGCCTGCGTCACCCGCCGCCACGCGGAGTCCCTGACCCCTCTCGTCGAGCAGATTCGCGCGGCGGGCGGGGAGGCCTACGGATTCGGCTCCGACGCCCGGGACGAGGCGGCAGTGGTGGAGCTGGCGGCCCGTATCGAACGCGAGGTCGCCCCCATCGAAGTGGCGGTGTTCAATGTCGGCGGCAACGTCCGATTCGGCATCGAGGAGACCACCGAGCGGGTCTATCGCAAGGTGTGGGAGATGGGGGCATACGCCGGTTTTCTGGTCGGGCGGGAAGCTGCCCGGGTGATGCGCCCCCGGGGTCGGGGCACGATCCTCTTCACCGGCGCCACCGCCAGCCTGCGGGGGGGCGTGGGCTTCGCCGCCTTTGCCGGAGCCAAGCATGCCCTGCGTGCCCTGGCCCAGAGCATGGCGCGGGAGCTGGGGCCGGAGGGCATCCATGTCGCCCATGTGGTGATCGATGGCATGATCGATACTGCGGCTACCGCCCAGAATTTTCCCGATCGCTACGCCCTGAAGGACCAGGGGGCGATCCTTGATCCCGAGGCCATTGCCGAGGCCTACTGGCAACTCCACGCCCAGCCTCGCAGCGCCTGGACCTTTGAGCTCGACCTGCGCCCCTGGATGGAGCGCTGGTAGAGGGGGGCGGTCTCCCCGTACCCATAGAGATCCTGACCACGGGTTCAGCATTGCTAGGGTGGTCCCGAGGTGGCGCGGCCAAGTGTCCGGGATCCCCGGAACTGACGACGGCGCGGGACGGTCGCAGTTTTTGAACGCCTGATCGACAGAAAGGCGGCACCATGGCATTCCACGCAGAGTCGCCGCATCACCGCCACTGTTCGGGGATCGAGTGCGCCGTGTGCGGCACGGCCGAGCCGGATCGGCAGTATCACAGGTCCGATGAAGCCTTGACCTGCGAGCATTGTCTGCTGGATGCGCGGAAGCAGTTGTGTGGCCTGACCGATAGCCATCCCTACGAAGAATTCGCCGAATCCCTCGCTGCCGCCCTCGACCTGCGGGAAAAGGAAACCGGGCTTCATTCCAAGCGGGTGGCCTCCCACACGCTGATCCTGGCGCGGCATCATTTCACCGACGTCGACACCCTGCGGGAAATCTACTGGGGGAGCCTGCTGCACGACATCGGCAAGATCGGCGTGCCCGACGCCATTCTCCTGAAGCAGGATCGCCTTACCGCCGAGGAGTGGCGTGTCATGCAACGGCACCCGGAACAGGGCAGCCGGATCCTCGCCAAGATGCCCTTCTTCTCGCTGGCCGCCCAGATCGTCCTCTGCCACGAGGAGCGATTCGACGGCTCGGGCTATCCCCGGGGGCTGAGCGGTGACGCGATCCCGCTGGCCGCTCGTCTGTTCGCGGTCATCGACACCCTCGATGCCATGACCTTCGATCGCCCCTACCGGAAGGCCCTGCCCTTCGACGCCGCCAAGGCTGAAATCCTGCGTATGTCGGGGAGCCAGTTCGACCCGTTGGCCGTGGAGACCTTCCTGGGGGAGGAAGAGATCCTGCGGGGAATGACCACCCTCGATTTCCTGACGCCCGGGGTTACGTCCTGACCGGGGTCGCAGCCAGCAAGCGTTCCGCCGCGCCCTCGGTGAGCACCACCACCAGCTTCAACATTGCCCGGGTCGCCCCCACGAAAAGCTTGCGCAGGGCTCGCTCGTCCAGCGCCTCGAAATCCACCTCCGCCAAAATTACCGCCGGCGCCGCCTGGCCCTTGAAGCGATACACCGACTCCACCAGCACATCGCCCTCCGTGTAGCGCGGCTGGCCGAAGAGGTCGTATTCACCGCTGAAGCGGATCAGCGCGTTGCTCGCCAGCCGGTCCAGTCCCAGCAGGGCCGAGTGACCCCGGCCATGGAAGCTCACGATGGCCACGTCCTCCTTGCGGAAGCCCGCCGAGTAGCACAGGCGGATCGCCTCCTTCACCCGCTCCCGCAGGCCCGCCTCGTCCGCGTAGGTGAGGAATTCCACCTCGGCGGATTCGAAGGGCGCCGCCGCCTCGATCTGCACATCGGCGGGCAGCAGCGCCCGCAGCATGCGCACGATGCTGCGCGGGCTGCGGTAGTTGGTCATGGCCTGGAGGCCTACCCAGCCGGGCAGGGCCACCGGGGCCCGGCCGTAGAGGTTCTGCAGCGGGTCTTCCAGCCAGATCAGGTGCGCGTCCGGCCGGGCCAGCGCCAATACCTGATCGCGCCAGTCCTCGGAGAAATCCTGGCCCTCGTCGACAATCACCGAATCAAAAAGCCAGTCGTCCGTGACCGGCAACGCCGCGGCCTCCGCCACCAGCCGCGCGAAGGCCTCCGAGGCAGCAAAGTCCGGCACCCGCCCGGCCGCGCGCAGGCGCGCGTCGCACAGCATGTGGAAGGTCCCCGCCCAGCCCCCGGCCGGGGCGATCGCGGCAAAGTGGTCGGCCAGGGGCCGGTTGAAGCACACGTAGAGCGGCCGGCGTCCCGCCGCCAGCGCCGCGCCGTACTCCGCCAACGCCAACTGCGTCTTGCCCGAGCCGGCGGTGCCCGTCACCCGCAGCCGGAAGGGCGCGAAGTCCAGCCGCCGCGCCCACTCCGCCAGCCCGCCCGAAACCCGGGTCACCAGCGAGCGCGCCTGCCCCACCAGGGCGCTCACGTCCGCCTCCAGGTGCAGCAGATCCCGCAGGAAGCGATGCACCTTGGCGGCCCGCGGGTCCGCTTCGCCGGCCGGCAGGGCCGCCTGGATCACCTCCGCAAGTTGATCGCGCCGCGTCGCATCCACGATCCGCGCCGCTTCCAGCCCGGCGCTGCCCGGGTTCCTCACCTGGTAGTCCGGGCAATAAAGCAGATACTCCAGCCGCAGCGCCTCGCCCCCCAGGGCCGCCAGCAGCTTGCCGTACAGCGCATGCACATTGCGCCCGATCTGCGCCGCCACCCGCACGCTCTTGCCCTGATACCGCTTCACCAGCCCATCCGGGGTCTCGTCCAGAAACCCGCTCTTCTGCTCGATCAGCAGCACATCCCCGGCGCGATTCACGACGGCGAAATCCACCTCGCCGTAGATCGAGAAACCGTGGGCCAGGCTGCTCCAATGCACGCCGTGATAGACCGTGTACTCGTGGGGCAGCGTCCGCTCCAGAAAGGCGAGGGTTTCGATCTCCCGGGCGGCGGCGCCAGTGACCGAAAGTTCTCGCCAGCCGGTGGGGTGTATGAAGGCCATGCGTGGACTACCGATATGGAGAGGCCCAATAAGACAAGATGTCTCGGGGAGAGCGTGTTTACGCTGGCTGTGGCGGTCGAGCAGCTACATCAAATACGATGAAGTGTCCCTTGCCTCGATGGTTCTCAATAGCTTTGACGCAGCCGGTTGCCTGGAACGTAACCATCGTCGCATGGAACACTGACAGTACTGCTTCCTGCAACTGCTGATCTTCTTCGAGCGCTTTGACGTTGAGCCCTTTTTCCCGAGCTAGATCGATTCCAATTGGGCGGCCGTGGGTTTTGTGTTCAGGGAAATTGGCCAACCACCTGGCTATTTCCCCCGCCTTGCCAGGGTTTTGACCCCGAAACATGTATTGAGCAAGCCATGTTTCGACTTTCTCGGCCGATAGACGGGTTACCTGTTCACATAGATTTAGGAAGCCGGGCGGAAGCGCTGCGAACCTCGGGCCCCATAAGTTAGCAAGAAGCGGATTTCCGGCAACATCCGCTTTCGCCTGTTCAAAGTCCCGCAATATTGTGTGGGCAGGTACTGGCATTGGTCCATTTGGTCCGCCAAGCATCATTTGGGGATCGATGGGACCGATCGCCGAGTGCTTCCCCATAACGATCTCGTCGGCGGCGCAGGCGAGCATCGTTGCAGCAGACATGGCGTTTTGCGGAATAATGGCCCTAATGTGTTCGTACTTTGCGCGCAGGTACTGAACGATTTGATCGGCCGCTTCTACCGACCCGCCGGGGCTATGAATGACGAGGTCGAGCTGCCCCCCCTTGAGGCCGTGCAAGCTCGCCATGAATCCCTGTATGTCATCTGGCGAGACTGATAGTGCGGCAGGTGGCACCGGAAACGGGCGGTGGACGTTGTACGAGCTAAAGTAAATGACTGTGTCTCGACCGGTACGCTTATGGAGCGCAGTAAGGTACTTTCGCCTGATCCCGTCTTGCCCGGCAGCCTTCTGCTGGTTGATCTCTGCGGCAATTTGCTCACGCGTGGGCATCTGGCTCACTCTCAAATTTCGTCGTTACAACCATAACTCCAGGAATCTCAAAGACTGGAGGAACCGGGTATTCGAACTTCGGAACGATTGCGGTATCGGTCACGGCCTCAGCGAGGCGCAGCATCTGTTGAATTTCAAGATCAAATTGGCGTTCGGTCATCGAGATTCACATGGCTAAAGTAAGGGTGATTGTTCTGTGGCTGTCTATAGGCTATCACTGCTGATAGAAATATGTTTTTTGAGTAATTTGGTCAATATGTTTTCCAGCTGGGCGCTGGACTTTTAATATGTCTCAGCTCACCCATGTCTCCATCTGCAAATCCGGCACACGCTCAAAATGTCGTGTGTTGTGCGTAATCAGAACCAAGTGCTCGGCGACCGCATGTGCTGCAATTTGCGTATCCAGCGTGCCGATCGGGGTACCGGTCTGCTTCTGGATCGCGGCGAGGCGACCATAGTGGTCGGCGGCTGCGGCGGTCCAGTCGAGGGTCGGAATTTCTTCCAGGAAGGCGTCGATCAGCCGACGGCGACGGTCGTCGGCTGGCATCAAGGCTTGGCCGTAGCGCAATTCGGCGCGGGTGACGGTGGAAATGGCGACCTCCCCGGCCAGCATCGCCGCCTTCATGCGTTCATGGAGTGACGGGAACTTCCGCTTGAGGAAGTAGCTCGCGATATTGGTGTCGATGAGAAAGCGGATCATGCCGGCCAGTCGGCGAGCGGGTCGTTCGGCGCGTCGCCCGCATCGGGCCGTTCGCGCAGAAAGTTGTCGGGCAGGGGCTCTGCTTCCAGGAGGGTAAAGAAGTCTTCGACGGACTGACGCGTCGGCTTGGGCGTGAGGATGATTTCACCGGTGGCCTCGTTGCGGCGTATCCAGACCTCATCGCCCTCTAGGCGAAAGGCCTTGGGCAGGCGAACAGCCTGGCTGTGGCCTGTCTTGAAAAGCTTTGCGCTGGCGGTCATCTCACGTCTCTACGTATACCTTGATTCGTATATACGCTATCGCGCTTTGAGTTTCAATGCGAGGCGGCGCGAAGCTCGAGTCCAGCGCCGCATCGATGCCAAAATGCTCCTTCATTATCCATGCAATATGGAAGTTTTTCCCTGCCCTATCCAGTCACCGGGGATGCTTTTGAAACCGCTCTCGCCAATCTGGCTGAGAGGTCGAACTTGATTTGCGGGGATGTGTGGCGGAGTCGGGGGGCAGATGCGGGGGCTGGCCGTCAGGACGAGGGCGTGGTGAGTGGTATCAATGGGCGGCTGATCGCCTTGCCCGCCGGCTTGGCGGGAATCTCGAACCAGAACAGGCTGCCGACGCCCAGGGTGCTTTCGACGCCGATCTGGCCGCCCATGGCGTCCACCAGCCGTTTGCACAGAGTGAGGCCAAGGCCGGTGCCGCCGTACTTGCGGGTGGTGGAGGAGTCGGCCTGTTCGAAGGGTTGGAAGATCCGATCGAGGTCGGCGCTATGGATACCGATGCCGGTGTCGCGCACTTCGAAGCGAAGGCGGGTGGTGTCGCCTTGCTTGGCCACGTCGCGGGCGCTGACGGTCACGCCGCCTTCCGCGGTGAATTTGATGGCGTTGCCGACCAGGTTCATCAGCACCTGGGACAGGCGTGTCGGATCACCCAGGTAGCCCTGGTCCTGGAGGGCGGGGTCGGCGTTTAAGGTCAGCGCCAGGTTCTTGGCGGTGAAGTTGGCGCCCAGGGTGTTCTGCAACTGGTCCAGCAGGTCTCCCACCGTAAAGCGGGTGGTGGAGAGGTTGAGCCGGTCGGATTCGATGCGGGAGAGATCAAGCACGTCGTTGATGATGGCCATGAGCTGCCGGGACGCCCGCAGAGCCTTGTCGAGGAAGTCCTTGGTTTTCGGGTCCTCGGTGCGGCGGGCGGCGAGGGTAATGGTGCCCATGATGCCGTGCATCGGGGTGCGCAGTTCGTGGCTGGCAATGGTGAGGAAGGCGGATTTGGCCCGGCTCGCGGCTTCCGCCGCTTCCTTGGCGATCTGGAGGTCCGCGGTGCGGGTCTCGACAAGTTTCTCGAGGTTGTCGCGGTAGTCGGCGAGCTCCGCCTCCAGGGCTTTGCGGGCCGAGATGTCCCGGACGATGGCGGACATGCCCACGGGCTCGCCGCTCTCGCCCCGGATCAGAAAGACGCGGAGCTCCACCGCGAAGGTGTGCCCGTCCTTGTGGATGTACTCCTTCTCATAGACCCCGGAATGCCCGAGGGGCAGGACCTGCTCGGCCACCACCTTTTCATCCACCGCGTGCCAGCGGAGCGGGGTGAGTTGCTGGTAGGTGAGGGACCGCACTTCCTCGTCGGTGTAGCCGATCATCTCCAGGAAGGCATGGTTCCATTCGACCATGCGGCCGCTCATGTCCACGGCGCCGAAGGCATCGCTCAGGCTCTCATAGAGCCCGCGGTAGCGTTGCTCGTTCAGGCGCAGGGCTTCTTCCGCGTTCTTTTCGGCGGTGACGACCCGCCCGGTTCCCCGGTAGCCGGCGAAGTGTCCGTCGGCGTCGGTGATGGGGATGCCGCTGACGGAGATCCAGCGCATCACGCCGGTTTCATCATGGATGCGGTATTGGAAGTTCCGGAAGGGTTCGCCGCGTTGGATCTGCGCGACATGGGCGGCGATCAGATCCGGAGGGTTGAGACGGTCCCTGGCCAGCAACTCGGGTCGGGTCAGGCCCATGACCGTGTTGGGATCCACGCCAAAGGCGCTGAAGAAGTTTTCTGAAAAGTAGGTGTAGCGCAGGTTGGCGTCCATCTCCCAAAACCAGTCTGCCGAGCTGTTGGAGAAGTCGCTCAGGCGCTGCTGTTCCGAGGCGAGGGCCTGGGTTCGTTCCGCCACCAGGGCCTGGACGCGGGCGGTCTGCCCGGTCATCAGGAGCAGCACGCCGCCCAGGAGCCCGATGCCGACCAGCCCGCCGACGAGGACGCCCCAACTCTGGATTGCCAGTTGGTTGGCAAGGAGCTCGGGTCCGGGGTCCATCTCCAGGTGGTAGGTCCGGCCGCCGAAGGAGAGGGTCCTGGAATAGGCCGGGGGCGACGTGCTGTCCTTGCGGCTGGGGCGCCCGTAAATGATTTCGCCCTGCTCGGTATCCGTGAGCCGGATCCGCAGATCGACGTCTTTGGGGATATAGGCGTCGAGGAAGTCCCCCACGCGGATCACCACCAGCACCAGTCCCGGCCCGCTCTTGCCCGCGCTGACCTTGTGTAGCAGCAGGATGCCCGCCTGTTCGCCTTCCTCCTGCACCAGGCGAATGGGTGCCGTGGCGACCGGGGGCTCCGACGCCAGGGCCTCGAGGACCGCCGCCCGCCGCGCTGCATTTGAGCCCAGATCAAACCCGAGGGCGGACTGGTTGCCGAATTCGGGGGCAATGTAGGTGACGGGGAAATATTCGTCCCGCTGGGCGGCAGAGACCATCGATCCGACGCTATCCCGCTCCCAGATGGCAAAGCGCGGTTGGTCCGCCCGTTGTTCGCGCTCGAACGCCTCGCGCCGCCACTCGCCCACCAGGGGTACCCATTCGATGGCCTGAAGGTGCGGAAAGCGCACCAGGGTGGGCCGCACGTACTGGCTGAATTCCACCCGCGAGACCGGCCGGTGCTCATACAGGGACATGAAGGCATCGAGCTGGATCAGCATGCTGCTATGGTCGTTCAGCGCGTCCTGGATGTGATCGGCAAACTGCTGCGCCTGCAGGTGGAACGCGAGGGTGTTGTTCTCCTGCTCTTTTTTGCTGGCCAGCACATAAGCGCTCACCACGAACACCAAGGCTGCCAGCATGGCCGAGGTCACCGCCAGGCGGCGGTTCCGCCACAGCGCGCGGGGTCGCCCAAAGAGCACCCAGGCCAGCGGCAGGACGGTGACGAGACCCAGACTGTCGCCGATCCACCACGCCACCCAGCGTGACAAGGAGTGATCCGCGGCGATGATGCCCAGGGCGACCAGGCTCCCGACCGACACCGTGGCGCTGACCAGGCAGATGATCGGTGCCAGCGCAAGATATAGGGCGACTTGATGCGCCGAATCGATGGCAGGTTCCGGCCCGAGGGCGCGGCGCAGCAGCCACCCCCCCAGGCACGCCTGCAGGCAGGACCCGATGGCGATCCCGACGGCGGCCAGCAAGGTCACGCCGCTGAACTGGAAGCCGCCGACCCAGAAATTGAGGGCCAGTGCCCCGAGAAACACCCAGGGCAGGACCGCGTTGCCCCGCATCTGGGCGGCGGCCACCGCGACCCCGGCGCCCGGAAAGATGGCCGACACATAACCCGGCGGCAGGGCCAACATCAGCCCAAGCTTGCCCGTCACCCCATACGCCGCCGCGAGCAGGAACCCCTGGCGAATTGTGAGGGCCGTGGCTCGGCTTGGCTTCATGATTGCTGCGTGCCCGCGGTCAGGGGGCCATGGTGGGCGGGGGGCTGCGACGCAGGCTGTCTTCGGCGGCGAATGCCCGGCGATGGGGAGGCAAGGAGGGGGTCATGGTGCGTCCTTCCGGGGGTCAGCGGATCGTGGGTCTGCCGTGTCGCGGGCCGGTCGTTCGACGGGTCGAAGGCCCCGCGCCCGGAGCGATGTCGCCAACAGGTGCCAAGCAAAATGCCAGGCACGTAGTCTTAACGAACCGGATGGCAGCGGCTTGAACCCAAGTTGCCAGGATCTGCTCTGGCGCCCAGGAGATCCGCTACAACAGCCCCGCGCCGTCCTTGGCCCTCCCGACGGAACTCCTTGTGACCAGTAGCGTCTGCCTCACCAAGGCGCTCTTGCCCTGGCAATGCTTCACCAACCCATCAGGCGTCTCATCCAGAAATCCGTTCTTCTGGTCGATCGGCAGCAAATCCCCGGTGCGATTTACGACGTATGGTTGTGGTAAAGAGCGCTGTTTGCAGTGCTGTTGACAGCATGATTTAATGTCTAATTAAACGTACTTTAGGGGTGTGAGCCATGCCCACCATCAGCGCCAACGACCTCAAAACCAAGGGCGTCTCTGCTATCGAAGCCGCCCTGGAAGAGCAGCCCGAAGCCGTCATTTCGGTGCGGGGCAAGGACCGCTACGTGGTGATGGACCTTGCCCACTACCACCATCTGCGGGAATGCGAGCTTGAGGCGGCGCTGGCGGAAACCCGGGCGGAACTGGCGGCTGGGCGCTTCGTGAAGGAGTCCCCCGAGGAACACCTGGCGCAGCTCGACAAGGCGCAGTGAGCGCCTGATGACCTATGCTCTTGTCTTCACCGAGCAATACACCCGCCGCGCGGCGCGCTTCATCAAGCGCCATCCGGAACTCCGCCAGCAGTACCTGAAGACGCTGCAGTTGCTGGAAGCCAACCCCTTCCACCCGTCCTTGCGCTTGCATGCCCTGAGCGGGCGGTTGGCAGGACTGCATTCGGTGTCGATCAACCTCTCCTATCGCATCACCCTGGAACTGATAATTCAGGGCGCGGAGATCATCCCCATCAACGTGGGCGATCACGACGCGGTGTATTAGCGCCGGCCGGGCACGGCGCAGGCTCATCTCCTGAGCCTCGCCAGTGCGACAATGCCCCGTCCTGTTCCACGCCGCCGGCATGTTCACCCTCACCCAATCCAATCGCTTCGAGTACCTCCTCGACCGCCTCCTCGCCAATCTGGCGGCCGAGGCGCCCGGGCCGTTCGAGGCGCCGGTGGTGATCGTGCCGAGCACGGCCATCCGCCGCCGGGTGGAG
>JAEUNY010000105.1 GCA_016791005.1 Zoogloeaceae bacterium | reverse complement strand
CCGCGGCCACCTCTTCGGCGTGGTGGACCTTTCGAACACCCTCGCGATGTACTACCTGGTCTTCGCGGTGTTCTGCATTGGCTTCTTCATCATCCACCGGACGGTGAACTCGCCCTTTGGCCAGATTCTCAAAGCCATCCGTGAAAACGAGCCCCGGGCCATTTCCCTGGGCTATGACGTCGCTAAGTTCAAGCTGATGGCCTTCGTAATTTCCGCATCTCTCGCCGGAATGGCGGGGGCCACCAAGACCCTGGTGTTCCAGCTGGCATCCCTCACCGACGTCCATTGGCACATGTCGGGCGAAGTGGTGCTGATGACCCTCCTGGGTGGCCTGGGCACAATCCTCGGACCCCTGGTAGGTGCCGGCACGATCGTCGCCCTCCAGTCCGAGCTCGCCGATACCGTCGGCTCCTGGGTGACCGTGATCATGGGCGGCATCTTCGTGCTTTGCGTGCTCCTCTTCCGTCGCGGGATCGTCGGCGAACTGCAGGCGCTGGTGAAACGCGCCGGGATCCACTGACCCTCCTGACGAACCACCCCTACCCCCGGGCGCTGCCCAGGGGGCGGGGCCTGCCTCCCTGCGTTATCATGCGGTCCCGACCCTCACGCCGATCCGCTGATGAGCGATGCCGCCCCCCAGGAAACCTCCGCCCAGCCCTCGTTTTCCCTGACCCCAGAAGAGGTCCGGCTTCTTGGAGTCTTGATTGAGAAAGCCTTCCTCACACCGGATGTCTATCCGCTTTCGTTAAACGCCCTCGTGACGGGCTGTAACCAGCTCACCGGGCGGGACCCTGTCCTGCAATTGACCGAATCCCAGGTACAGGACGCCCTGGACAGCCTCATCGCCCAGCGCTGGGCAACGCGCCGGGAACAGGCCGGCGCCCGAGTCGCCAAATTCGAGCATCTGGTCCGGATGCGGCACTCGTTGCCCACCCCGGAGCAAGCGGTGCTGGCCATCCTGCTCCTTCGGGGCCCCCAGACCGTGGGGGAAATACGCCAGCGCACCGAGCGCCTGCACGCCTTTTCCGACGCCAATGCGCTGGAGTCCGTCCTGGAGCACCTCGCCGACAAGTTCCCCCCCCTGGCCCGCCAGCTGCCCAAGGCCCCCGGGACCAAGGAGCCCCGCTGGACCCATCTGCTAGCCGGCGAGCCCGACCTCGACGCGATGGCCGAAGCGGAGGCGAGGGGGCCGGTGGGAGGCGGTCTTGCGTCGCGGGTTGCCGCGCTAGAAGCGGAACTGCAGGCCCTGCGGGAGGAACTGGCCGCGTTCAAGAAACAATTCGACTAGCCCACATGCTGATTCATCCCCAGTTCGACCCCATCGCTTTTTCCCTCGGGCCGATCTCGGTGCATTGGTATGGCTTGATGTACCTCGCGGCCTTT
Organism: Zoogloeaceae bacterium; assembly: GCA_016791005.1. Taxonomy (GTDB): domain Bacteria; phylum Pseudomonadota; class Gammaproteobacteria; order Burkholderiales; family Rhodocyclaceae; genus JAEUNX01. Next base: position 2,255 of record JAEUNY010000105.1, on the reverse strand, counting down.
GGCCTCTTCGTGGCGCTCGGGCGGCGTCATGCCGCCCGGAGACCGGATCTCGGCTGGGACGCCCAACAGATCGACGACCTGCTGTTTTACGGGGTCCTTGGCGTCATTGTTGGCGGGCGTCTCGGGGAAGTGCTGTTCTACGCCCCGGGCTACTATTTTTCCCATCCCCTCGAGATCCCCGCCGTGTGGAAGGGCGGGATGAGTTTCCACGGCGGATTTCTCGGCGTCCTCGTCGCCATGGCCCTCTATGGGCGCAAGTCAGACCGGGGTTTCTGGGCGGTCACGGATTTCATCGCTCCGCTGGTCCCGATCGGGCTCGCCTGCGGACGGATCGGCAACTTCATCAACGGCGAGCTATGGGGCCGGCCAGCGGACCCTTCGCTGCCCTGGGCCATGGTGTTTCCGTTCGTCGATGATCTGCCCCGCCATCCCTCCCAGATCTATCAAGCCATGGGTGAAGGCCTGCTCCTGTTCATCCTGCTCTGGTGGTTCGCCCGGCGGCCGCGCCGAACCGGGGCGGTGTCCGCGGCATTTCTCCTTGGCTACGGGGTCCTCCGCTTCACCGCGGAGTTCTTCCGCAATCCGGACCCAGGCATCTTCAGCGGGCTGGGATTCGACCTCTCCACCGCGCAATGGTTGTGCGTCCCCATGGTCCTCATTGGCGCCGCCATGCTCGTGCGCCCTCGCCGAACGCCATGATGGACGAACTCCTGCGGCGCGGCCTGTCCCGCTTCAAGGGTCTGATGGCAAGTCGTAACCGGCCCCGCTCCCTCGCCGAAAAGGATCTGCCGGGCCTCAAGCGCCAGTTGCAGGAATGCGTCGACGGCCTGGGCGGCGAGGTGTCCGCACGGCAGCGGGCCGCCCGGCTCGCAGCCACCTATTTGAGCCTGGACGACCCTGGCCGTCAGGCCATGCTCCGCCTCATCGCCACCGCTTTCGGACCGGATCCGGCCAAAGTGGCCGAGGCCCATGGCGCCTGGCAGCGGGCGCTGGGTACCGATGCCGCCTGGGACACCGAAGCCCGCCTGCGCGCCGCCCTAGGTTCACGACGCACGCGGATCCTCACCCATTTCAGCTCCATGCCGGACGGCGTCAAGTTTCTCGTGGACCTGCGGGCGGATTTGCTTCGTTTCGCGCGCAATGACCCCGCCCTGGTCGCTCTGGATCGGGAACTGGAAGTCCAGTTGGTCACCTGGTTCGATGTTGGCTTTCTTGAACTTACCCGCATCACCTGGCAATCCCCTGCCGCGCTCCTGGAAAAACTGATCCAGTACGAAGCCGTGCACGCCATCGGCTCCTGGGAGGATCTCAAGAATCGGCTGGATTCCGACCGGCGCTGCTACGCCTTCTTCCACCCACGCATGCCCCTCGAACCGCTGATCTTCGTCGAGGTCGCCCTGGTGGATGACATCGCCGCCAACGTGCAGTCCCTGCTGGATCCAAGCGCGCCCGTCCTCGACGCACGACACGCGAACACAGCTATCTTCTATTCGATCAACAACACCCAGACGGGGCTGCGCGGGGTTTCCTTCGGCAATTTCCTCTTGAAGCGGGTAGTGGAAGACCTGAAGCGGGATTACCCGCGCCTGCGGACCTTTGCCACGCTTTCGCCCATACCGGGGCTGACGGCCTGGGCCGCGGCGCACCCGGAGGTGGTGGCAGAAGCCTTCGGCGAAGCGGACTGGCGGCGCCTCAACAGCGCCGGCGTCACCGCTGCGAATCCCGTGGCGCTCCTCGCCTGGCTTTCCACGAATCGCGAATGGGCCAGGCAGGGTGCCACGGCCCGCGCGCTGCGCGACCCGCTCCAGCGCGTCGCCGCCCGCTATCTGGTTGAAGCCCGGCGAGCTGACCGGCCTGCGGATCCGGTGGCCCGCTTCCACCTGGGTAATGGTGCGCGCATCGAGCGGCTGAACTGGTTGGGCGATACCGCCGACAAGGGGCTCGCTCAATCCTGGGGCATGATGGTCAATTACCTCTACGACCCGGATCGCATCGAGGCCAATGTCGAAGCCTTCATGGCCGCCAAACCTCCGGACGCAAGCGCCAGTTTGCGCCGCATGGCGCGCCACTGATTTGGGACGGCCAGCCGTTCCGTGCTGTCAGACCACCCTCAAGCGCAATTCCGCCACGCCGTCGACGCGGCCCACCAGCCGATCACCACGTTCGACGGGCCCCACGCCCTCCGGCGTGCCTGTGAAGATCAGATCCCCGGCCTTCAACTCGAAGTAGCGGGAGAGTTCCGCCAGGATCCCCCC
>JAEUNY010000096.1 GCA_016791005.1 Zoogloeaceae bacterium | reverse complement strand
CCCCACAGCAGTGCCACCACGCCGCAAGCCTTGCGGAAGCGCTGACCCCCACTGGCGTGGACCGGCAGCGGATCCAGAGCGTGGAGGTAGATGCCGGAAAAGATGAGCAGCACCGCCCAGCCCGCCATCACCGCAATGGGCGGGATCACCGGCGTCACCATCCAAAGCGCCACCGCCAGCATGATGACGCCGAAGGATTTCTTCACGCCTTCCATCCAGGGCCCCGAATGGGGCAGCAGGGAGCGGGTGGCCACGCCCGCTGCGATGAGCGGCACCCCCATCCCCAGGGCGAGGGTGAAGAGCGCCGCACCGCCTAGGACGGCATTGCCGCTCTTGGCGATGTAAAGCAGCGCGCCGGCCAGGGGTGCCGCCATGCAGGGGCCGACGATGAGGGCCGACAGGACACCCATGAACGCCACGCTGCCGAACCGCCCGCCGGCCTGATGGCTGGCGACGTCCGAGAGGCGGCTTTGCAGGGCGCTCGGCAGTTGCAACTCGTAGAAGCCGAACATCGACAAGGCGAGGGCGACAAAAATCAGCGCGAATCCGCCCAGAACCCAGACATTCTGCAGGGCCGAGGCGAGCAGCGTTCCCGACATCCCGGCGGCGACCCCGGCCAGAGCGTAGGTCACCGCCATGCCGAGTACATAGGCGAGGGAGAGGGCGAAAGCCCGGCCTCGGCTGATGTGGTGACCGTGGCCAACGATGATGCCCGAGAGGATGGGAATCATCGGGAAGGTGCACGGGGTGAACGCCATCAGGAGCCCAAAGCCGAAGAAGCTCGCCAGCACCAGGGGCAAGCTGCCCTGCTGGAGAATCTGGGCGATGCGGGAGGTCTCATCCTGGGGGGGCGCGGGGTTCGGCTCGGCAGCCCCCGGGGTGGTGGCTGGACGGGAAAGGGCCTGGGCGAGGAAGCCGCCTCCCGTGGGGGCGGCGCTGCTGGCGGTGAGATTCACCCGCCGGGTCTGGGGGGTGGGGGGGTAGCACACCCCCAGGTCGGCGCAGCCCTGGCTGACTACCGTCAGGTCGAACTCGGCGGACCCCGGCGGCGCGTTCACCGGCAGATTGAATCGCAGTTCGCCGCGATAGATATCGACCTGGCCGAAAAAAGGGTCCTGCTTGGGTTGTCCCGGCGGGAGGTCGGGCGGCCCTGCTTCGACAGTCTCCGGCTCGGTCCGAAAGCGGAGCTTGTCCTTGTAAAGGTAGTAACCCTTGGTGATGGGGATGCGGACCTCGACCGTCGCGGGATCCAGGGCGCGCACAAAGAGCGGATAGGCCTGCTCCGGCGGCAAGGGCTCTTCGACAGCCTGGGCGGCGAACGGTAGGAAGAAAGCGAGCAGGAGGATGAGGAAACGGTTCATCGGTGCAAGGCGGGGTGGGTCCGATCCGTCGCTGGGGCGATCAGGGCTCAATTCGGGTTTCGTCGGCGACCCAGGCGAGATAGCCGGGCAGGCCGCGCTCGATTCCGACCGCGATCAGCTCCGGGAGTTCGTAGGGATGCAGCGCGCGCAGGGCGGCCTCGAGTTCCGGGTAGCGTGCCGCCGTCGTCTTGATGAAAAGGGGGATCTCTTCCGCCTCCTCGACGGCGCCGTTCCAGCGATAGGTGGAGCGGCAGGGGGCGAGCTGATTCACGCAGGCGGCAAGGCGATGCTCCACCAAGTGGCGGGCGATCCGCTCGGCGGCTTCGGCGTCCGGCGCGTTGGTCAGGACCAGCAGGGCATCGCTCATGACGGCTTCCTCATTTCAACAGACGTCGCCGGGTCAGGGCCAGGGCCAGCCAGAAGGCGACGATGCCGTACCCGGCCAAGGCCCCCAGATGCAGCAGCGGCGCCGGGATCTC
>JAEUNY010000034.1 GCA_016791005.1 Zoogloeaceae bacterium | reverse complement strand
GAGGGCAGCGTCGATGTCGGCGTCGGAAGGGGTCCGGTTGGCCTTGAGGAGCGCCGTGGCGGCGACGATCTGCCCGGACTGGCAGTAGCCGCATTGGGCGACGTCCAGGGCCAACCAGGCGGCCTGCACCGCCTTGCCCACCGGGTCCTTCTCCATGGCCTCGATGGTGGTGACCTTCTTGCCCTCCGCGAAGGACACCGGGGTGGTGCAGGCCCGGGTGGGCTCCCCATCAATGAGTACCGTGCAGGCGCCGCACAGCGCCATGCCGCAGCCGTATTTGGTGCCAGTGAGATGCAGGGTGTCCCGCAGCACCCACAACAGGGGGGTGTCCGGGGCCGCGTCGAAGCGCGCGGGGGTGCCGTTGAGGGTCAGCGTGGGCATGGAGTCTCCTCGTTGCAGATCGGCTCCCGGCGCCATTTGGCGCGCGCTCGGCCGGGAGAGCGACTTTCGCGCCGATCGCTGCGAAAGGCAAGGGGCGCGGCTCCAGAGTGGGCGGCGCCGGCGGCGCGGATTTCGCCCCGGGGCGGAATGCCCGTAAAATCCGCCCTTCGCCTCACGCTGTGCGGCCTGGCCGCCTCGAAACATGCTCCAGCAAAAACCGACGTTTCAGGACGTGATCCTGCGCCTGCAAACCTTCTGGGCCGGCCATGGGTGCACCCTGCTCCAGCCCTACGACATCGAGGTGGGCGCTGGCACGTTCCATACCGCGACCTTTCTGCGCGCCATCGGCCCGGAGCCCTGGAATGCCGCCTACGTCCAGCCCTCCCGGCGGCCCAAGGATGGCCGCTACGGCGAGAACCCCAATCGTCTGCAACATTATTACCAGTATCAGGTGGTGCTGAAGCCAAGCCCGGCCAACATCCAGCAACTCTACATCGACTCCCTCAAGGCCCTGGGCATCGACCCCCTGGCTCATGACATTCGCTTCGTCGAGGACGACTGGGAGTCCCCCACGCTGGGCGCCTGGGGGCTGGGGTGGGAGGTGTGGCTGGATGGCATGGAGGTCACCCAATTCACCTATTTCCAGGAAGTCGGTTCGCTGGCCTGCCGGCCGGTGCTGGGGGAGATCACCTACGGTCTGGAGCGTCTGGCCATGTATCTCCAGGGTGTCGAGAACGTGTACGACCTCGTGTGGTCCGTGGCGCCGGACGGCACGCAGGTGAGCTATGGCGACGTCTACCACCAGAACGAAGTGGAGCAATCCACCTACAACTTCGAGCATTCTAACGTGGAGTGGTTGTTCCGCCTGTTTGGCGAGTACGAGGGCGAGGCCAAGCGGCTGATGGCGGTGCCCCTGGTGCTGCCGGCCTTCGAGATGGTCATGAAGTGTTCCCACACCTTCAACCTGCTGGACGCCCGGGGCGCGATCTCGGTCACCGAACGCGCGGCCTACATCGGCCGGGTCCGGGCCCTGGCCCGGGAGGTGGCTCAGACCTATCACGCCTCCCGTGAAGCCCTCGGCTTTCCGATGCTCAAGAAGGAGGCCGCGTGATGGCGCAGGAAACGCTGCTGGTGGAATTGCTCACCGAGGAATTGCCGCCCAAGGCCCTGCCGCGGTTGGGCCAGGCTTTTGCCACGAAGATCGAGGAAGGGCTGCGGGCCCGCGATCTGGTGGCGGGGGCAGGGGCGTCCTCCTGGTTCGCCACGCCGCGTCGATTGGCGGTGACCCTCCCCGCTGTGCGCGTCGAGGCGGCCGCGC
>JAEUNY010000029.1 GCA_016791005.1 Zoogloeaceae bacterium | reverse complement strand
CGCCCTCCCTTGTCAGTTGGCTTGCCGGGAAGAAGATGCTCGATTCGTGACCACTGCGCGTCGCTCAACATTCGCCGATCCATTGATTACACCCAAAGTCCAGGATGTAAACACAAATCAACTACTGTGAACAGGCCCTATCCCTCGCGGTATCGCTCGCGCCAAAACCAAGTGACGGTGCCGCGAGGGATAAACCCTATCCGTTCGGCGTCATAACTCACATACCGGCCAATCATGCGCGATCGCCAATATCTCTTCAACGATGCTGACTGGTTCTCAGTCGAGCGCAATCAACTTCAAAAAATGGGGGAGGAAATTACAGCCGTAAACGGCGACCGCTTGCTTAACACCGCAGTTGATGACCTAGCACGGTACTTCGAGTCAAAGTTCAATGTTGAAGTCCCTGCGCTTATAACCGAGGAAATCGTCGTAGATCAACGCGAGACAAAAATCGATGTCCGCCACGACCCTAGACGCTGGATCGACGACCGGAGCCGACCTGTATACGTTCCAGGGACAGAAGTGGAAGTCGAGATTCCCTTCACTGGAGACGCCGAAGTGTTTCGTGTGCAGCCTACCTCGTACACCTTGAATCCACCGAGGGCAGAAATCCGCTCCAATGCACTCGTCCTTCGCATTTCTGGTACAGACTTGAGTGCTGAGGGAGTTCAGCAATCCATTAATCAAACGATTAACGACATTCAGTCCTATCTCAGCACGCTCCGAACGAATGCTGCTGGATTGAACCAGCAGCTATTTCAGCGCGCTAAGACCGCCATAGAGTCGCGCCGACAGAAGCTGCTCGCGGACCGCAATTTAGTTGGCGCTCTTGGCTTCAAAATGAAACAGCGCGACGGAAACCAGCGTACTTTTTCCGCTCCAGAGGTTAAGCGAAAGATCGCGCCGGTTATGCCCACTGCAAGCTCTACACCATACAAACCAGAGCCAGTTCTAAATAATGAGGACTACGAACACATTTTGGGCGTGCTGGACAATATGGTTCATGTAATGGAACGCAGTCCGTCGGCATTCCACCACATGGATGAAGAAGCGCTACGAACCCATTTTTTGGTTCAGTTGAATGGCCACTACGAAGGCCAAGCGACGGGCGAGACGTTCAATTACGAAGGCAAGACAGACATTTTGGTTCGATCTGGCGACAAAAATATCTTCATTGCCGAATGTAAATTTTGGGGTGGCCCCAAGAAACTTACCGAAACAATTGACCAGTTGCTGGGGTATAGCTCTTGGCGCGACACCAAGACCGCAGTAATTATCTTTAATCGCAATCGCGATTTATCCCGCGTATTGGCGGCGGTTCCTGAAACCGCAAAGCAGCATCCGAACTACAAACGTGAAATTGCGGGGAATACAGAGACTCGCTTTCGGTATTGCTTCTCTCATAGGGATGATGCCAATCGTGAGTTGCTGCTGACCATCCTGGTATTCGATGTACCTACCCCGCAATGACTATGACGCCGAACCCATCATTCCACCGGACTGGCCGAAAAGCACGGCCAGCCGGTGAATTCAGACGTTGAGCGTCAGGTAATCCAGAATCTGACTGGCCGCTACGGATCTGCACCACCAATTCGATGGACCAAAGACCGGCCGCATGCCGATGACAATTGGCAATCACTTGTCCAATAGAAAAAATCCAGCCGAGGCTGGATTCTGCGTTCTTGTGGCTGACAAGGCTTAAGCGGAAAACCCGCCGTCCACCAACAGGCTGGCGCCGGTGATGTAGGCCGCCTCGGGGCCGGCCAAATAAGCAGCAAAGCTCGCCACCTCCTCCACCTTTCCGTAGCGCGGCAGCGCCATCAGGCCCTTCAACGCCTGCGCAAACTCCCCGTCGTCCGGATTCATCTCGGTATCGATCGGGCCGGGCTGAATGTTATTGACCGTAATGCCCAGGGGTCCGAGGTCGCGCGCCAGACCCTTGGTCAGACCGACGATGGCAGACTTGCTCATCGCATAGATCGAGCCGCCCTGGAAGGGCATGCGGTCTGAGTTGGTGCTGCCGATGGTGATGATGCGGCCGCCCTTGTCCATGTGCTTGACCACCGCCTGGGCGGCGACGATCACGCTGCGCACATTCACGGCCAGAGTGCGATCAATGACGTCGAGGGGAATCTCCGCTTCGGCAACATTGCCCAAGGCCAGGACGCCGGCGTTGTTCACCAGGATATCGATCTTGCCGTAGGTATCGGCTGCTTGCTGCACGGCGGCCTTGATCTGCGCGGGATCGGCACTGTCGGCCTTGATCGCAATGGCGCGACCACCGGCGCCCTCGATTTCCTTGACGACAGCCTGCGCCTGGTCGCCTGAACTGGCATAGGTCAGCGCCACGGCAGCCCCGTCATGAGCCAGCCGCTTGGCGATGGCGGCGCCGATGCCGCGAGACCCGCCCTGGATGAAGGCGACTTTTCCGGTGAGAGGATTGGCTTGGGCTTGGTTCGACATGATGTTTCTCCTTGAGAGTCTTGGCTTCGCACGATCGCTACACCATGGAGCAAACTATCCGCCGAGCATTGCGTTGTGATAAGCCGTCAATTGATATAAGGTTTTTAAACATTTGGTTTGAAATGGCGTAGCCGGAATGGGCCAGACAAGCGCATGGAAACCTTAGGCAGCATCGAGTGCTTCGTGCGCAGCGCCGAGGCCGGCAGTTTCTCCGAGGCGGCGCGGCGCCTGGGTTTGACCTCAGCGGCGGTCGGCAAGAACGTGGCCCGCCTGGAGGCCAGCTTGGGCATACGCCTGTTCCAGCGCAGCACCCGCAGCCTGCGCCTCACCGAGGCCGGCACGCGCTTTTTGGCCGAGGTCAGCGGGAGCCTGGCCACGATACAAAGCGCGGTCGCCAATCTGGCCGACGCTGAAGGGCAAGCCGCCGGGACTCTCAAGGTGAGCATGGGCAACGCCTTTGGGCGCGAGTACATCGTGCCGCTGCTCAGCGATTTTCTCGCCCAGTATCCGGCCATCGTTCCGGACTGGCATTTCGACAACCGCCAGGTCGACCTGATCGCAGAAGGCTTCGACGCCGCCATCGGCGGCGGCTTCGAACTCCCGCCTGGGCTGGTCGCCCGCGAACTGGCGCCGGCGCATATCGTGCTGGTCGCCTCACATGCCTACCTCGCGGGTCGACCGGCAATCACCCATCCGGAGCAACTCAAGCAGCACCAAGGCATTTTCATTCGCTCACCGCAAACCGGGCGTATCCGTCCCTGGGCGCTGATCAACGGCAAGGAACCCCGCAGCAAGGAGCAGATGCCCATCGACATGCAAATCCGCATGACCATGAGCGACCCCGCTGCCGCGCTTGAGGCGGCCGAGCAGGGGCTCGGCATTGCCGTCACCAGCATGCCCAACGCCCACTCGTTTCTCGCCAACGGGAGGCTGGTCCGCGTCCTGCCCGAGTGGTATGCCGATGCAGGCGCGCTCTCTCTATATTTTTCCGCGCAAAAGCTGCTGCCGGCCAAGAGCCGGGCTTTCATCGATTTCGTCGTGTCCCATTTCCGCAAGCACAAGCTGGCGCAGCGCTTCAGCGCATGCTGAACGGCCCGTTTCTGGGCGTACTCCAGCACACCAAAGAACTGGCGGTATGACTGGCAGCAGGGACCCAAGTATTACGGATACTCACTCCCGCGCAGCTGAGAGCGTTTTTGCTCCACACTGAGAAGCCGGATAAACCATTTATTTCGCCCCAAACCAGGAATAGAGTCCGTCTGCCTGCCCCTCCGCAGACCCATACCGACAATGACCCCACCCGAGAGCACGGCCATGACCCTCAAGGCCTCCCCTGACCCGGCTCACCTGAACTGGCCGGAGAAGACCCGCGAACTCCATAACCACCATTTCGACTCGACGATCTGGAACGATTTCGTGTTCCGGGACGACGACATCATCATCGCCACCTATGCCAAGTCCGGCACCACCTGGACGCAGCAGATCGTCGGCCAGTTGCTGTTCGGACCCGATCCGGAGCTGGCGGTGGCGGAGATGTCACCCTGGCTGGACCTGCGGGTGCCGCCCAAGGCGGAAAAGCTGCCGGTCATCGCCGCCCAGACCAGGCGCCGCTTTCTCAAGACCCACCTGCCGGTGGATGCCCTGGTGTTCTCCCCCCAGGCCAAGTACCTCTACATTGGGCGGGATGGCCGGGACGTGGTGTGGAGCATGTACAACCACCACTTCAATGCCAATGCCCTCTGGTACGCGGCCCTCAACGACACCCCTGGTCGGGTCGGCCCGCCCATCGAGGTGCCGCCCGCGGACATCCGCCAGTATTGGCGGGACTGGATGGACCGGGACGGCCACCCCTTCTGGCCGTATTGGGAGAGCGTGCGCAGCTGGTGGGCAATCCGGGATCTCCCCAACGTGCTGTTTCTCCATTTCAACCAGATGAAGCGCGACCTAGCGGGTGAGGTTCGCCGGATCGCCGCCTTCCTGGACATCGACGTGGATGAGGCCCGCCTCGCCACGATCCTGGAATACTGCTCCTTCCCGTGGATGAAGCAGCATGCCGGCCGCAGCGTGCCCCTGGGTGGCGCCTTCTGGGACGGTGGACCGGGCGTCTTCATCCACCAGGGCACCAACGGGCGCTGGCGCGACACCCTGACACCCGCGGAGGTGGCGGAATACGACGCCGTGGCGGAGCGGGAACTGGGCCCCGAATGCGCCCGCTGGCTCGCCACCGGCGAGCGCTGACCTGCCGAGTCAGTCCAGGAAGATCTGCAGCAGGTCGTTGAGGTAACGGCGCCCGGCGGCGGTCGGGCGCAGGCGATCCGGATCCGCCGCCAGCCAGCCCCGGGCCTGAGCTACATCGAGCCGGTCGGCAACGGCCTCCAGACGCACCCCGGTGCGCTCGGCGAAGAGCCGGGCAGGGACGCCATCCGCGAGGCGCAGGGCGTTCATCATGAACTCAAAGGGGAGTTCCCTCACCCCGACCTCCCGCTCTTCCTGAACGAAATTGCCCGTCTCGGCGCCCCGCAGATACGCCCCGGGGTGCTTGTGGCGCATGGCGCGGACGATGCCGGCATGGCTGGACAGCTTGCCGTGGGCCCCTGCACCGATACCCAGGTAATCGCCAAAACTCCAGTAGGTGAGGTTGTGGCGGCATTCCTGCCCCGGCCGAGCGAACGCAGAGACTTCATAGTGGCCGTAACCGGCTGAGGCCAAGCGCGCTTCGATGGCCTCCTCCATGTCCGCCGCCACATCCTCGTCCGGCACGGCGGGCGGCGACGCGGCAAAGGGGGTATTGGGCTCCAGGGTGAGGTGGTAGCAGGACAGGTGACCCGGGCCGTACCCCACCGCGGCCTCCACATCCGCCAGCGCCTCGGCCACCGTCTGGCCGGGCAGGGCGTACATCAGGTCAAGATTGACTGCGTCGAAGGTCGCCAGGGCCTGCTCCACCGCCGAGCGCGCTTCCCGCCCGTCGTGGATCCGGCCCAGGGCCTGGAGATGGCGATCGTTGAAGCTCTGGATCCCCAGAGACACGCGGGTCACCCCCGCCGCGCGGAACCCCGCGAAGCGGCCCGCCTCCACCGTGCCGGGATTGGCCTCCAGGGTGATCTCCGCCAGGGGGTCGAGCTGGACCCGCATGCGGATGTCGGTCAGCAGGCGGTCCAGGCCCTCCGGCGACATCAGGCTCGGGGTGCCTCCGCCGAAAAAGACGCTCCCCACCCGGCGCCCCCAGATTTGCGGCAGGGCCGACTCCAGGTCCGCCACCAGGGCGGCCAGGTAGGCCCCCTCGGGGATCCCCTCCTCCCGCACGGCGTGGGAGTTGAAGTCGCAATAAGGGCACTTCCGCACGCACCAGGGGAAGTGGACGTACAGGGCCAAGGGGGGCGAACTGGTGAGGCGCGGCCGCTCCGGCATGGGCACCGGAGTCCGCGCCGCCACCACCGGAATCTCGATGGGTTTGCGCATGGCCTGATGCTACCGGCTTTGCGGTGTCAGCACCCCAAAAATGCATCTCAGGCCTGCCCAGGGGAGGCCTGAATCCGCAGCGCCGCCAAGCGAACTATCGCACCCTGTCGATAGCTTTTACAAGGCCTCCAATTCGGCAGGAGCCGAATCGCCATTCTCCATTAATTTCAACGCATTAGAGAGTTGGCCCTTATTTTGCGTAGGTGAAAAAAGAAGACCCGGAATACTCGATATGTGATTGTTTTAACGAATCTTTTTTTAGGTGCAGACCGTGAAAAATTTAACACAAGCAACAAAGCTGAAATTTATCTCATTATTGCTCTTCACTATCGCATTCCAGGCTCCGGCCCAGGCTGCCCTCGTCACCTTTGATTTCAATGCCCTTAAGGATGGCGACAGTAACGGAAAGGTGGACACCTACATGCAAGGTGTTCTCAACGCCAACGGACTTGCGGGGGACGGAAATTCCGTCGCCGTCACCGGCGCCAAGGCGGAGCAAAACTACACCGGAGACGATTACGTCGTCGGCCCGCAAACGACTTCCTATATCCAGCAACGAGTTCGCCAAAACGGCCAGTGGGTTTGGGTAACCGTACCTGTCACCCAGACCACCTCGCTGACCCTCGGCAATTCGGAACACGCCACCGTCGGAGGCGCCCCCTGGACACCCGGCGGGCAGGATACCTTCCTCGTGAATTCCGGTTCTGACCGAATCACGATGACCTTTGATTTCGCCATCTATGGCGTCCAGTTCGATTTCGAGATCTTCCCCAACGCCCAGTGCGCCGACGGAAGCAAGACCTCCTGCATCCTTCCGGACTTTACGTTCCTGGCCGATGGGATCCTGCAATTCCACACCGACGGCATTATGCCGGGCGCCGGGGGCACCTACGCACACTCACCCCACAGCAACACGGGGATTGAAAAAGCCCCTCAATATCTGGGAGTGAGCGGCTGGTGGCTGTTTCCCGAAGGCGTCACCAAATTGGAATTCGTCGATTGGCCGGTCATGATTGGCATCGACAATCTGGTCATCGACACGACACCCCCTCGGGAAGACGTGCCGCCTCCCACCGTCCCAGAGCCCGGAACCCTGGCTCTCCTGGCTGTCGGTCTGGCAGGTCTGCGCCGGTTTCGCAAGCCGACCTCGTCATCGGCCGGTAAGCGCTCAGCCTAGACCATCCCCTTGAGATCCTCCGCCATGCGCTTCATGGCGGACTGGAGCGCCTGCTCCTGGGCCTTGAGGGCTTCCAGGTCGGTCTGCCCCTGCTTGACGAGTTGTCCGGCAAGCGCCTGCAAAGCCGGAATCCGGCCCAGGGCTTTTTTGAGTTCGCCGGAACTCAGCACGCCGTCCTGCACCTTTAAGGCCTCGGCAGCCTGGGCGAAGCGCGGGCCGGCCTGGCGGGCGTAATCCGTCACCGCCTGGCTCACGGTATCCAGGATCCGCGCGTCACTGTTCTCCAGGGTGCGGCGGGCCTTGGGGCGCAGTTCCGGCAGATCCGGCACCTGGATTACGGTGCCGTGGGAGACGGCGCTCAGATCCGCCAGTTGGGGGTTGGCCTTCAGCAGGGCCGTCTCGGCCTTGTCCCGCTGGCGCGGGGTCAGGCGGGCAAAGAGCTTGTCCGCCAGTTCGCCAAGGCTGTTTTCTCCGCGGAATGTGGCAATCGGCATGGCGCGTCCTCAGGTTCCGAAAATGTTGGTCAGGCTCAAGTCCTTGGGCACCGCCGAGCCCTGGACCTGGATCGGCCCGGTGGCGGTGTTGCCGATGACGATCGCCCGCTCCGTGCTCGGCAGAAGCTGCAGGGTTGGCAAATCGCTGACCCCGATCAGCCGATTGTGGGTCGCCGAAAGGGTACGCCCCGCAAGCTGGCCGAGTTGGGCCTCCTTGGCCCGGGACAGCACGCTCTCCACACGGTTGCTGGTGAAGAGACAATGATCGACCCCGGCGCACAACGTGAGGGGCACGTTGCTGGCATGGGCCCGCAGCTGATTCGACTCGACCTCCACGTCGCCCCCCCGGCGGACCAGGAGCACGGCTTGGCTGCCGGTCATCACCCAGTTCAGTTCCCCCGCGCTCACCGCGTGGAGGGTGGTGAAGCGGCGCAGTCCGCCGGAGGGGGCCAGGAGGACGCGCAGGGCGCGCCAGGCGGCCTCCTCGGCATTCTCGCCCCCACTGCCGTCGGCAGCGCGCCGATCGACAAAATTGTGATCCACCACCACCCGGTCGAAGGGCGGCACGATGTGGATGGCCTGGATCTCGCCACCGCCCCGATCCGGGCCCAAGGCGTGGATCTGGTTCCCCGTGACGCGCAACTGCCCCACTCCGACGGCCAGGATCGCGTCGATGCCCGGCGAGACGATGGCGCTGCGGGCGATCTCGGCCAGGACGTTGTCGCTCACCACCCCATGCTCCACCCGCGCCCACTGGACGGCGGCGTAGGCGCTGCCCTCGACCCCGGCGGCAAGACCCAGGCGCCGGCATTGATTGGCGCTGAAAGCCAGATGCCCGGCCCGGGCGCCCTCGCCCATCACCAGCGCCGCCAGGCCGATGTCCTCCAAGGTGTTGCCGGTGATCTCGGCCCCCACCAGGGCGCGGGCAATCGACACCCCATTGGCGTCGAAGCCCCGCAGCCGGTTTCCGCGAATCACCAGGCGATCGATGGTCCCTGGGTCCAAACCTCCCGCGATGGCGATGCCGTCGCCGCTGCGCTCGCCCTGACCGGTGAGGTCGTTATCGACGATGCGCAGGTTATCCACCCCGGCGAGGATGCCGCCGCCCGCACTGAGGACGACGTTGCCCTCGATGTCGAAGGAGGAGCCCCCCAGCACCGCCCCCTGAGCCACGATGGCGGGTTGGTTGCCGTTCAGCATCAGGTTGCCCTCGATGCGGGTGACGCCGAAATGGAGGGAGACCCCATCCAGGCTCACCGCCCGCTGGCTGCAGAAGAAGAGGTTGTCGTCCACCCGCAGTTCGGCGCTCAGCAGGTGGTCGCGATCACCGCTGGCCACCCGGGAGAGGCCCCGCTCCGCCACCAAGGCGCAACGACGCACCGTGGCACCCAGCACATTGCCCGCCAGCCCGAGGGCGGCGCTGGTGCCATCCCCCGCGGCAAGCCCCAGCACATTGACCCGCTCTGCGGTGAAGTCGATGGTGTTGCGCGCTTCGATCATCGCCGTGATCCCGGCGCCCACCGCCGAACCGATCACGGTCAGGTTTTCCACCGTCACGCCGCGGCCGTCGGCGATGGCGATCACCCGGCCCGGCGCCGCGGACACCAGCAGGGTGCCCCAGCCCTGGCCCCGCAGGCGCAGGGAGCGGGCGCCGGTGAGGTCCAGCGGTTCGGCCAGGTCGTAGCGGCCGATGCCCAGGCACACCGTGCCGCCGATGTCCTTTACCGCGTCGATCGCCTGCTGGAGCGTCGCCTCCCCGCTGTTGTGGCCCTCGGCGCTGACGCACACCGTGCAATCGCATCCCTCGCCCTCGACCTGGGGCGGCCACAGGGTGCGAAGATCGGTCTCGTCGCCGGGGAAGGTCACCCGGGCGAGACGGGCGTAGTGATGGTGGATGCCCTTGGGCGGGGCAGCCTGCAAGGGTTCGATGCTCGCATCCACGCTGCGGGCCGCGAACACCCAGTAATCGCCACTGCGAAACTGCCCCCCCGCCGGGGCGAGGCTGAATTCCACCAGGATCCCGTGTTCGAGGAAGAGCCGGGTGCCGGCTGCCGGAATCTGGATGCCGCCTGCGCCGGTGGCATCGAGGTTCTGCACCGCCGTGCCATCTTCCCGACGCACCGCACCTGCCTGGTCCCAGCGCCGGACCCGGGTGTGGCGGGCAGCGTCTGTGGCCTGCTGACCATTGGTGGGGAAGAGTCCCGCGGTCAGAGCGGTCTCGAACTCCAGGGTGCGAGCGGCCGTGTCCACCCCGCCGGCAACGCGGATGCGGCGCAATTCCCCGGGCAGGTTGTGGAGTTCCCGCCAGTCGTCGGTCACTTCCACCCAGTCCCCGTCGTGGAAGCCGAGCACATCGTCGCGCCCCAGGCTATCCACGGTGATTCGGGTACGGGCGGGATTGATGTGGGTGACCGCAGAAGCCACCGTGGCATTGTCCCGGGACCACTTGAAGGTCGCCGTCCCGAGAGCCCCCCCGGTATGCACCTCCACCCGGTAGAGCTGGTTTTCCAGGCCCCGATAGCCGGCGGCGGGGGCGATGGTGCAGGGGTCCGGCTCGAAATTCGGCACCCCGGTGGCGGTGGTGAGGCGCCCGGCCGAGGGGGCCGTGGCCGCCGGCCAGCCGGGAATCTGGTCATCCGGTGTGGCGGCGGTGATCGGCCCCACGTTGGGTAAAACCTTGACCTGCCAGACCGTCTGCAGCCGACCGGTGGTTTCCACCCCCACCGCCTTCTCCACCAGATCCGGCACCTCCAGGGCCCCCACCTCCCGCTGCCAGACGTCCACATAGACGAGGTGGGGCCCCCCGGCCGGCAGCGCCGGCGGGTTGGGGTAGTAAGGCTGGGCGGTGTAAGCGAGGGGCGTGGTGCCCGTCAGCTCCGCCAGGGGCGCCGACCAGGCCAGGGGGGCGCCGCCATGATTCTCGGCGAGCAGGCCATCGACATAGATCCGCCCGACGCCGATGGTGAAGGTGCCGCCGTTCGCCTCGATGCGGAAACCCTCAGCGGTGGTGCGGGGGACCACACTGCCATTGAAGGTGTCGAGGCTACCCGCCTGCAGGCGCCGGGCAAGCTGGGCCACCCACTCGTTCCAGTCGGCGTCGAGCTGGACCCGCCCCTGCTGCTGGATCACACCGAGGAAATCCTGGCGGGCGTCGAATCGGATGCGACTCAGATCGAAACTCATGATGAGAACTCCTGATGGGCCGCGGCCCGGCCTCGCCGCCAGGTGGCGGGGCCCGGGGCTGGGCGAACGTCAGCTTTCATAAAAGACCCCCGCCTCCAGCCCGACCCGCAGGTACTCGGCAAGGCGAATGCGCAGATTGGCTTCCCGCTGGGCATTGAAGAGTGCATGAAACACTCCCATCTCCCCCTCGTCGTCCGCCCCCCGGGCAATGGCCTCTGGGGTGGACACCGCTAGCTGGAGGTAGGCCGGACTACCGTAGCGCTGGGCCACGAAACGGGGTGCGTTGGCGTCCGCTGCACTGGCCGAGGCCGGCTGGCAGCGGTGACGGGCCGGCACGACGGATTCCACCGGCAGCCAGGAAAAGCGCACGCAGCCGGTCTGACGACGGGTGGCCCGCACCGGGACGCTCCAGGCATCCGCCTCGGCCAGGGCCGCGAACAGGATGCTGTTGGAGATCAGACCGACCTCGGCCATGTGCACCTTGCCCACCACGGTCGTCGCGTCGAGGGACAACACGCCCCCCGGCCCGGCGCCGTCGAGGCCTGCGTAGGCCACCCCGGTGCGATCGGTGGCATCGATGGCGCTGCAGCTTGCGCTCAGGGTAGCCCGCTCGACACAGCGCACCGCCCCGCACAGGCTCCACGCAAGCTGGGCCTCCATCCCTGGCAGCTCCAGGATCAGGCTCGCCGCCGTGGGCTGGCTCGGCGCGCCATCGGCCTCCAGGCCCAAGCCTGGCACCAAGGTGCAATCCACGATATCCAGGCGGGCGAGCGCGTTGCCGCCCCCCGCCGGCACCACCAGGGGCGCCCCGGTCACCAGGAAGCCGTTCACCGTACACCGGCTGCCCTCGCCGCCCGCCACGGAAAATCCCGCCAACGCCAGCACCGGCCGGCGCTGGCGACTGGCGCGCAGCTCCACATGCCCACCCGCCGTCACATCCACCGCCAGGGTCTCGACATAGCGGCGGTTGTCGGTGACTTCCACCACGCCATCCCCCGCCAGGGCGGCAAGGGCGGCGGTGAGGGTGGGCTGGTCGTCCGGCACCCGCACCCGGGGCCGGTCCGCCGCCAGCACCGGGAGGCGCGTGCCGCGATCGTATTCGCCCCCGCCCAGGGGCGCGCTGAAGCCTTCCTGCCAGGTCAGGCTCACCTCCGCGGGGTCCGGCGCGTCGCCGGGTAGGGCGATGCGCCCCAGCACCGGGTCCAGGGAATAGAACCCATCCGGGGGCGGCGTGTGGGCCCAGCCGCCACCATCGTCGCCCAGGTGGCAGATGCGGATGTGGTCCCGCTCCACGGGGGTGCCGTCCACCCACAGCTGCAGGGCGGGATTGGGATTGTCCAGGGGGGCCGCCGCGCTGGCCCGCTCGCCATAGTGGCGGGCCAGATCCCGAGCCAGCCACCGCCGGGTGAGGGGAAGCGGCACATTGTCCGGCTCGGCGAGATGGGCGATGTCCTCCTCGGCGACCGGCCGGTTGTAGAGGGGGGTGTCGTGGCCGAGGGGGCTGGCTCGGTAACGCCGGGGACCGGCCCGGTGGGTCGGCGCGCCCCGGTGGGGCCAGGCCTGGATCCGCCACAGGTGGAGGCCGACATTGGGAATGTTGAAGCGCCCCCGGCCGCTCTCGATGCGGCGGACCTCCACCGTGCGCATGGCGCCGTCAAAGGCACTCCCCAGCCATTCCAGCGCCCGCCCGTCCCGCAGATCCACCGTCCCCCGGCAATGGGGGCGCAGATGGTTGAGATACTGGGTCGCCGCCAGGCGCTGGAAATATTCCACCACCCGGGCATCCCAGCCGGTGACATCCCGGGCGAGTTGCTCCAGCACCACGGCCGTGCCTTTGCGGCGGCGCAGGGCGATGGTGTGGGCCACCTCCGCCCGGGGACTCGCCACCCCCGGCACGCCCCGGTGCAGGCTCTGGTAGCCGATGAGATCGCCAAGGTAAGGCACCGTCCACTCGGCGCAGGTCTCGATGAAGAGGTCGTCGAGCAACTGGGCGAGGTTCTCGTCCATCACCCCGATCTGCTCGGCAAAGACGGCCAGCAATTCCTCCAGGGGCCCCCGCTCGAGGCCGGCGGCGACCGCCGCCTCTCCGTCCCTCAGACGGTGGATGGCGGGCAGCAGCGCGAACAGGGATGCCGCATCGAAGCTCATGGCAGGATCTCCAGTTCGAGGGGCCCATCCGCCAGGGTCAGGAGTTCGGCCGCGGCCGGCACCCCGGTGAGGGAGGCCACCGGCAGGCTGGCGAAAAGACGTGGCACCAGGCCGGGGGCCGCGTCGGAGCGGTGGAGGCGCAGCACCTGCACCGCCACCACCCCTGCCACCGCCTGGGCCACCGCCGCCACCTCGTCCACCGAGACCGGCTGGCCAAACTGACGGGCGGCAAAGGCAAACCCACCCCGCAGGGCCGTGGCCACGGCCCCCCGCACGGTCTCCACCTCGAAGGCGGCATCCACCTTGATCGCCAGCCGACAGATAAATCGCACGTCGCGGAAATTCACCAACCGCAAAGGCACCAGGGGATCACCATAGGTGGCCAGGGCGCCGTGGAGGTTGTTGAAAGTGGCGCTGCCCTCCTCCACCCGAGCCCCCGCGACCCCCGCCACGGTAAGAAACACCCCCCGGGCCGGTCCCGCCGGGACCCACAGGGCGTGAGCCTTGTCGATGCCGGCGAAGGCCCGGGCGAAATTGGCGTAGTCCTCGATGGACACCGCCCGGTCGAGGGTGAGCACGGTGAGGGGCGCATTGTCCCGGGCCCGGGCCAGAGGCTCCGCGTCCTCGCCGCCGGAAGCCGCCTCCGGATTCACCGCGCCGCTCACCCCCAGGGGGCGGGACAGCAGGGTCGTGAGCTTGCCGGCCGCCACGTTGCCCGCCACGCCCAAACCCTTGCGGTAGCGCAGGCGGACGTTGCCGCTGCCACTGGGGAGCCGGGCGCCTTCGATACCGTCGCCAAAGCGGACCCGGGTCGGCCCGCCATCCTGCTCGGCGGTCTCGAACACCCGTTCGGTGGGGGCGGCCTGGTAGAGGGTGGGCCGCTCCTGCCAGGCCACGTCGGAGATCCGCGCGGTGAGGGTCGAGGCCCGCCCGCTGGGGGTGGGGGCGCCCACCCAGGTGAGCGGGCCCTGGGCCAGGAGGAAGGTCTGGTTGGCCTGGCGGCCATCGCCATCCCCGGCGATCTGTTCGACGGTCTCGCCCTGGGTGGCGGGGGCGACGTTGGCATTGATGCGGAGCCGCCGCCGGTCGTAGATCTGGCGCAGCGGCGGCGCCAGCGTCAGGGTGCTGCGCTCCCGGTCCTGGGTGAGGGCCTGATCGGTGGCGACAAGGAAGGCGATCTCCGCCACCACCGGGTCATCCTCGGCGGCCGGCGCAAGATCGAAATCGTCCCCCCGCAGGCTCACCTGCCCCGCCGTGCCGTCCTGGTCCAGCACCGCCAGACGCAGGCGCTGGGCATGCTGGCCGATGGCCGCGATGAAGGCGTCCGGCTCGAGATAAGTGGCCGTGCTCCCCACCAGCCGCTCCGGCACACCGGCCAGACGCAGGCTGTCCCCCACCGCCAGCTGTCGCGTCACCCCCGCCGCGGTGACGAAAATTAGATTCCGCGCCCGCCGAGCCAGCACGATGCGCGGCCGCGGGCCGCTGAAGGCCAGGGGCTGCCCCGGAACGAGCTCGGCCACATGGCCCTCCAGGGCCACCCGGGTGCCATAGACCGGCCCAAAGAGGGGGCGGCGCGCCAACGGCAACAACTCGGATTGGACCCGCACTGCCAGGGTCCGCACCGCATGCTCGAACTCGGTGGGCAGCTTGCCGTCCGGCAGCTCGCCGGACAGGGTGAGGCGGGTGGTCTGGCCCGAGAGCAGGTATTCGGCACGGCTCGCCGTGATCGCCTGGGTGACGCGATACAGCTCGATGGACTGGGGCACCGAGAGCAGCGCCCAGGACCCCGCCACCACCTTGTCATCCACCGCCGCCAGATCGATTGCGTTGGGCGAGCGCACCAGGGGTGGCCGGGTGGTGACCGCGGTGGCCAGCGCATTCACCGTCGCCCGGGGTACGGCCACCGCCTCCACCAATTCGACTTCCGCGAAGCTCGCCACCAGCGGGCCGCTGCCCTGGCGGCGCTCGGGATAAACCGGCGCCCGCACGCTGAAGTCCGGCCATTCACTGGGCCAGTTGGGAGAGGTCGGGGTCGGAATGCCCAGGTAGGCGGCTTTGGTGTCGTCGGACAAGGGCCGCCAGTCCGGCGCGCTGGCCCCGAACACGGCGGCACGCTTGCGGAAGGCAAAGATCTGCACCCCCTCCTCCGCCGGCAGCACAAAGGGTTTGCTGTGCCCCAGGCCCTCGGCCCAGCGCACCTCGGTGAGCTGGCGGCCCAGATCCGGGCGCACGGCGGTCAGCACCCGCACATCCCAGCGCTCGCCGCTGGGGGCCGCCTCCTGCTCGGTGCCGACGATGAGGATCGTATCCCCGGGGGCGAGTCCGGTCGCGATGCCCTCGAGCCAGAGGCCGGTGTCGCCATAGCTCGGGCGGCGGACTTCATCCTGCTGGGCGAGAAGCGCCGACCACTCGGCCCGCGCCGGCGCGGGGGCCACGGTCTCGAAGGTCTGGGCCACTTCGTCCTGGCCCGGCACGCTCTGGACCCGGGTACCCACCGGGATCACGATGGGCTCGGCCGTCACCCCGGGCAGACTCTGCAGGGTGAAGGCGAGGTAGGTGGACGCCGCCACGCCGGGGGACGGTCGATAGCCGATGAGGCGGGCCATCTCGAGGACCGAGCTGCGCTCGGTGGCGGTGCGCAGGTAATGCTCGTTGGCGGTGCGCTCGACGTAGAAGGAGAGCACATCGAGGGAGGCCGCGAGGGCATCCCCCAGGGCGAGGGTGAAGTCGCTCGCCTCGCGGCTGCCGAAGGCGG
>JAEUNY010000024.1 GCA_016791005.1 Zoogloeaceae bacterium | reverse complement strand
ATGGGCCTGCGCGTGATCGCCCAGTGGTCGGGCGACGGCACCATCGCCGAGCTGGAGAACACCCCCAAGGCCAAGCTCAACGTGCTGCACTGCTACCGCTCGATGAACTACATCAGCCGGCACATGGAAGAGAAGTACGGGATCCCCTGGCTGGAATACAACTTCTTTGGCCCCACCAAGATCGCCGAGTCCCTGCGCGCCATCGCCGCCCACTTCGACGACACCATCAAGGAAGGCGCCGAGCGCGTGATCGCCAAGTACCAGCCGATGATGGACGCCGTCATCGCCAAGTACCGTCCGCGCCTTCAAGGCAAGAAGGTCATGCTGTACGTGGGCGGCCTGCGTCCCCGTCACGTGATCGGTGCCTACGAAGATCTGGGCATGGAAGTGGTGGGCACGGGCTACGAGTTCGCCCACAACGACGACTACGACCGCACCATCAAGGAAATGGGCAACGCGACCCTGCTCTACGACGATGTCACCGGCCTCGAATTCGAAGAGTTCGTGAAGAAGATCAAGCCCGACCTGATCGGCTCC
The DNA here is from genome assembly GCA_016791005.1 of Zoogloeaceae bacterium. Lineage (GTDB taxonomy): Bacteria > Pseudomonadota > Gammaproteobacteria > Burkholderiales > Rhodocyclaceae > JAEUNX01. Next base: position 3,606 of record JAEUNY010000024.1, on the reverse strand, counting down.
GGCATCAAGGAAAAGTACATCTTCCAGAAGATGGGCATTCCCTTCCGCCAGATGCACAGCTGGGACTACTCCGGTCCGTACCACGGTTACGACGGCTTCGCCATCTTCGCCCGGGATATGGACATGACCACCAACAACCCGGTGTGGGACAAGCAGACCCCGCCCTGGCTCAAGAAGGCGGCTGACGCCTCCGACGCCAAGGCTGCGTAAGCAAGTCCGGGCAGTACCTGCGTGATGCGGGGGCGAACCGCCCCCGCGACCCAAAACCTTTTGCCCTGAGTCCACAGATGGGTGGCCTGGGCAAGGAGCGAAAAATGCAAGAAGTCGACGACATCAAGGCCTGCTATCCCTTGTTCCGCAAGGACGAGTACAAGGACGTGTTGAAGCGCAAGGCCGACCAGTTTGAAGAGAAGTTTCCGGAAGACGAGATCCACCAGAAGTATCTCTGGACCACCACCCAGGAATATCAGGACCTCAACTTCAAGCGTGAAGCCCTGACCATCAACCCCGCCAAGGCCTGCCAGCCCCTCGGCGCCGTGCTGTGTGCCCTGGGCTTCGAGAAGACCCTGCCCTACGTGCATGGATCCCAGGGTTGCGTGGCCTATTTCCGCACCTACTTCAACCGCCATTTCAAGGAGCCGGTGTCCTGCGTGTCCGACTCCATGACGGAAGACGCGGCGGTGTTCGGTGGCCAGAAGAACATGTTCGACGGCCTCGAAAACGCCAAGGCGATGTACAAGCCGGAAATCATCGCCGTCTCCACCACCTGCATGGCCGAGGTGATCGGTGATGACTTGAACGCCTTCATCAACAACGCCAAGAAGGCCGGGCATGTTCCCCAGGAATTCCCGACCCCCTTCGCCCACACCCCGTCCTTCGTCGGCAGCCACACCACCGGCTGGGACAACATGTTCGAAGGCATGGCCCGCTTCTTCACCCTCAACCACATGGAAGGGAAAGTGGCCGGCAGCAACGGCAAGATCAATCTGGTGCCGGGCTTCGAGACCTACCTGGGCAACTACCGCGTCATGAAGCGGATGATGAAGGAGATGGGCGTCGATGCCACCCTCCTGTCCGATCCGACCGAAGTGCTGGATACCCCGTCTGACGGCAAGTTCCGCATGTACGCCGGCGGCACCACCCAGGCCGAAATCAAGGACGCCCCCAACGCCTACAACACCATCATGTTGCAGCCGTGGCAGCTCGAAAAGTCCAAGAAGTTCATCGAGAACACCTGGAAGCACGAAGTGCCCAAGCTCAGCATCCCGATGGGCCTGGAGTGGACCGACGAGTTCCTGCAGAAGGTCTCCGAGATCACCGGCAAGGAAGTCCCGGAGAGCCTCAACGTCGAGCGTGGTCGTCTGGTGGACATGATGCAGGACAGCCACACCTGGCTGCACGGCAAGAAGTTCGCCATCTACGGCGATCCGGACTTCGTGATGGGCACCGTCAAGTTCCTGCTGGAAGTCGGCGCCGAGCCCACCCATGTGCTGGCCAACAACGCCAACAAGCGTTGGGGCAAGGCTGTCGAGAAGCTCCTTGCCTCCTCGCCCTACGGCGTGAATGGCAAGGTCTATGTTGGCTGCGACCTGTGGCACATGCGCAGCCTGTGCATGACCGACAAGCCGGACTTCCTGATCGGCAACAGCTACGGCAAGTTCATCCAGCGCGACACCGCCCACAAGGGTAAAGAGTTCGAAGTTCCGCTGATCCGCATGGGCTTCCCGATCTTCGACCGGCATCACCTGCACCGTGCCACCACCCTGGGCTACGAAGGCGCCATGACTATGCTCACCACCCTGGTCAATGCTGTCCTTGAGCAGCTCGACCGGGAGACCATGGGCATGGGTACCACCGACTACAACTTCGACCTGGTCCGCTAAGTCGAGCGTTGTGCGGCCCGCCCCCTCACGGGGGCGGGCATTCGCGCGAACAAGGAGCCCCCATGGCCAACATCATGATCCGCAAGAACGCCGAAGGTGGTCTTGTCTTCTACCTCCCCAAGCGCGACCTGGAGGACAACATCTCCTCCATCGAATTCGATTCCCCGGAAAAGTGGGGGGGCGAACTCAAGCTCGCCAACGGTGGTAGCTATTACATCGAACCCCAGGCGGCGCCCGCGCGGCTACCCATCAGCGTGCGTGCCAAGCGTATCGACGCCCCGGAATAACCCAGAGTCAGGAGTCACCATCATGGCCCTCAAGATCGTTCAAGCTGAATGCACGTCCTGCGGCGACTGCAAGCCCGTGTGCCCCACCAAGTCCATCACCGACAAGGGCGGCATCTTCAAGATCAACCCCGATACCTGCACCGAGTGCGAGGGGGATTTCGATGAGCCGCAGTGTCTCGCCGTCTGTCCGGCCGGCGATGCCTGCATCGTTCCCCTCGCTGCCTGAGGACGACGGATAAAGCGACTGCGCGTCCCGGGCCGAACTCGGGCCGCTCCCTACGCTTCCTCCGCAGCCCTCGAACACCCGCTCTGCCGGCGAGGCCGGCACAGTTACCCCGTTGCGGCACTGCCGCCGAGGAGTTGAACCATGGCCGAAGTTGCCCCCATGACGCGAGAAGTGGCGTTGCGCATCGCCCTTGCCGCCAAGACCATTGAAACCGACCCCCGCGCCTTCGCCGGTCTGCTCGCCGAGCGTGTCGGCCTGCCGATCACGACGGACAAACTGGCCGGCGTCACCGTGACCGACCTCAAGCAATGGATGGCCGATGACGACATCGCCGCCGTGGATGTGCCGGCCTTCAAGGAAGGCGTGCGCATCCTGTGGGGCGAACTCGAGGCCGATGGCTTGCCCAAGGTCGAGTCCTATGCCGAGGGCGACATGCCCGGCAGCCTGAGGGTGGCTATCGCCTCCAACAATAGCGACCAGGTGGATGGGCATTACGGCTCCTGCACCCGCTTCCTCGTGTATCAGGTGAGCAAGGACGACCTGCGCCTGATCGACGTGCGGTCCACCGCTGCCTGTGACGAGGCCGAGGACAAGAACGCTGCCCGCGCTCAGCTCATTGGCGACTGCCACGTGGTCTACGTCCAGTCCATCGGCGGCCCGGCTGCCGCCAAGGTGATCCGCGCCGGCGTGCATCCGGTCAAGTGGCCCGCCGCCGGATCCGCCGACACTGCCCTGGGCAAGCTGCAGGAATCCATCGCCACGCCGCCGCCCTGGCTGGCCCGCATCATGGGCGTCGAGCCGGCGAGTCTCGCACGCTTCGCGGAAGAAGAGGCCGACGCATGAGCCCCGCCCCCCGCATGCCGGTTCGCCTTGGCGTGGTGTTCGACCGGAGGGCGGGCTGATGATCGCCGAGTCCGTTGCCCTGGATCTCGCCCGGCGCTTCGCCGCCAGTCCATCCGACGAGGCGGCCCTCGCCACGTTCCGGGCCGAGCATCCCGGCCTGCGCTTCCTGGCCTGCAGCGAGGACGACATTCCCGCGCGGCTCTCGCCCTGGCTGACCGCGGAGGGCGTGGAACTGTATCTGATGGACGCCACCGAACACTGCGTCCGCTTGTCCCGGGACCCGGAGAACGCCTGTGGCCTCGTCTTTGCCCGCCTCGTCGAGGCCGACTAGCGGAGGGTTGCGCCTCCTGGTGACGGGCTGCGAAGG
>JAEUNY010000014.1 GCA_016791005.1 Zoogloeaceae bacterium | reverse complement strand
GCCCGAGCCCTTGCCCCGCTTGATGACGATGCAGTTCTGGGCCATGTCGGCGTTGAGGATGGGCATGCCGTAGATGGGGCTGGACTTGTCCGTCCGCGCCACCGGGTTCACCACGTCGTTGGCGCCGATGATCAGCGCCACATCGGCCTGGGTGAAGTCGGAGTTGATCTCTTCCAGGTCGAAGATCTTGTCGTAGGGCACCCCGGCTTCGGCCAGCAGCACGTTCATGTGACCCGGCATGCGGCCCGCCACCGGATGGATGGCGAAGACCACCTCGACCCCCGCTTCCTCCAGCAACTCGGTCATCTCCCACACCTTGTGCTGCGCACCCGCCACCGCCATGCCGTAGCCCGGCACGATGATGACCTTGGAGGCATAGCGCATCATGGCCGCCGCATCCATGCCCGACAGCTCCTTCATGGTGCCTTCGACCGCTTCCCCGCCGCCGGCGGATTCGCCGGTGATGGGGGTGAAGATCACGTTGGAGATGGGCCGGTTCATGGCCTTGGCCATGAGCTGGGTGAGCAGGGTACCGGAAGCGCCGACCACGATCCCCGCCACGATCAGCGCAGGGTTCTGCAGCACATAGCCTTCCATGCCCACCGCCAAGCCGGTGAAGGCGTTGAGCAGCGAGATCACCACCGGCATGTCCGCCCCGCCAATGGGGCTGGTGAGGATGACCCCCAGCACCAGGGAGAGGACGAAGAAGCCGATGATCGCCCCGGAACTGGGATGGCCCGACACCACGATGCTGATCCCCAGGCCCAGGGCCACCAGGGCCAGAACGACGTTCACCGCGTTCTGGGCCGGCAGGCGCCACGCTTTCTTCATGATGCCTTGCAGTTTGGCGAAAGCGATGCAGGAGCCGGAGAACGCCACCGAGCCGATCAACGCCCCGAGTACCGCCAGGGTCGTCACCACCGGACCATGGACCTCGCCCCGGGCGAACTCCAAAGCCGCGATGGCCGCCGCGGCGCCACCGCCCATACCGTTGTAGATGGCCACCATCTGGGGCATGTCGGTCATGGCAACCTTCTTGCCCGAGATCCACGCCGCCGCCGATCCGATCACGATGGCGGCGATCATCAGGCCGAAGTTCTGCATGCCCGGCCAGGCGAAGGTCACCACGGTGGCACCAATCATGGCGTAGCCCGCCCACACCACCCCCTTGCGGGCCGTGACGGGGGAACTCATGGCCTTGAGGCCCAGGATGAACACCACGGCCACCACGAAATAGGCGGCCTGAATGAGAAGTTGGACGCTCATTTGCCGCCCTCCTTCTTGCCACCCTTGAACATGGCCAGCATCCGCTCGGTCACCACGTAACCGCCGGCCGCATTGGCCGCGCCCAGCAGCACGGCGATGAAGCCGATGGCCAGTTGCAAGGGATCGTCGGGATTGGCGTTCCCCAGGGCCACCATCCCGCCCACCAGCACCACGCCGTGGACGAAGTTGGAGCCAGACATCAGGGGGGTGTGCAGGATGACCGGCACACGGGAAATCACTTCATAGCCGGTAAACGCCGCCAGCATGAAGACGTACAAATACACAAAGCCTTCCATGGTCGTTTCCTCCGGTCAAAGTCCAAGGGCCTGCTTGACGCCGGCATGGCGCACCTCACCCCCGTGGGTGAGGCAGGCGCCCGCCAGTACTTCATCTTCCCAATCCAGGGCAAGCGCCCCCTCCTTGATGAAGGGGCTGATGAAGTTGAACAGGTTCTTGGCGAACATCTCGGAGGAATGGACCGGCATGCGGCTGGCGATGTGGGTGGGGCCGATGACGAGGGCGTCACCCACCCAGACCTTCTCGCCCGCCACCGTGCCTTCCACGTTGCCGCCCGATTCGGCGGCCATGTCCACCACCACGGCGCCGGGCTTCATGCGGGCCACCATGTCAGCAGTGATGATCTTCGGCGCCTTCTTGCCGGGAATCGCCGCCGTGGTGATGAGGGCATCGCACTGGGCCACCGCTTTGGCCAGGCGCTCGGCCTGCTTGGCCTTTTCCTCATCGGTGAGTTCCCGGGCATAACCACCCGTCCCCGCCGCCGAGACGCCGGTGTCCACGAATTTGGCCCCCAGGGACTCGATCTGCTCCTTGGTTTCCGGCCGCACGTCGTAGGCTTCCACCATGGCGCCGATGCGCCGCGCCGTGGCGATGGCCTGGAGCCCCGCCACGCCAGCACCAATCACCAGCACCTTGGCCGGGCGAATGGAACCGGCAGCATACGTGAGCATGGGGAAGAACTTGGGCGAATGATCGGCCGCGATCAGCGCGCACTCGTACCCTGCCACCGCCGCCTGGCTGGACAGGATGTCCATGCTCTGGGCACGGGAGATCCGGGGCAGCAGCTCCAGCGCGAAGGCGGTGATGTTTTTGGAAGCGAGTTGCTTGGCCCGCTCGGCATCCGCCCAGGGCTGGAGCATGCCGATCAGCACCGATCCAGGCTTCATGGCGTCGATTTCGGCGGCGCTGGGCGGCTGGATGCGCAGAACGATGTCAGCCTGGGCGTGGACGGCGTCACCGGCCTCGGCAAACGAGATGTCGGCGAAATCCACATCGCGATAATGCGCGGGCACGCCCGCGCCCTTCTGCATCAGGACGGACGCGCCGAGCCCGAGATATTTTTTGGCGACGTCGGGAACGAGCGGAATACGCCGCTCACCCGCAAGCGTCTCCGCTGGCACTCCAATTAGGAGAGACATGGGTGGGACCCCCTTTGAGGAAATAGAAATTTTTCAAAGCGGCACCCATTATTGGAATAATTTTTCTCTCTCCCCGTCCCACACCGACTCTGTGTAAGGCGCGCGCTCCATCCAATCATACTGAAAAGCCTCGCAGAGGCAAAATAAGGGTTTTCAGGTATTCCTCCCCCGAATCATGAAAAGAAAACGCCTGCATACGCCCCGCAAGGCCGGATTGCCGCCCGGGACACTGATCCACGTGGGGGAGATCAAGACTGCGCAACCGTCGATCACCCTGATCGAGTACGACGATAGCGGCCTCGACGAACACACGTTTTCCTCGGTGGAAGCCTCCCGCGAGTACACACCCACCCGCCGGCGCCTCTGGCTCAATGTGTATGGCCTCCAGAATCCGGAGATCCTCGGCGAAATCGGCCGTCGCTTCCAGCTGCACCCGTTGGTGCTGGAAGACATTCTCAACACCCACCAGCGCTCCAAGATCGAGGAATACGACTCCTATCTCTACTGCGTGGTCCGCCTCTTTCACGCCGAGAACGGGGGGCAGGAGATCCAGTCGGACCAGATCAGCCTGGTGCTGGGCGAGCAATTCGTCCTCACTTTCCAGGAGCGACCCAGCGGAGCCTTCCACCCGGTGCGGGAGCGCCTGAAGGCCAACCATTCGCCCCTGCGCAGCCATGGGGTCGATTATCTGGCCTACGCCCTGCTCGACGCCGTGGTGGATAGCTACTTCGGTGTGGTGGACCAAGTCGGATCGGCGGCGGAGGCCCTGGAGGACGATGCCCTGGACCACCCTACCCCCAAGCTGCTCAGCAAACTGAATCTGGTCAAACAGGACACGCGGATGATTCGGCGGGCCGTATGGCCGCTGCGGGAGGTCCTTTCCAACCTGCTGCGGGGGGAAACCCCCCTCTTCACCCGGGACACCCGGCTCTATCTACGCGACGTCTATGACCACACCATCCACCTCATCGAGTCCCTCGACGCGGTGCGGGACCTCCTGGGCGACATCCTCGACATCTACATGTCGAGCATCAGCAACCGCCTGAACCTGGAGGTGCGGATTCTCACCGTGCTGTCCATGCTGTTCATGCCCGCCACGCTGATCGCAGGGGTCTTCGGCATGAACTTCCGCTGGATGCCGCTCCTCGACCAGCCCGACGGATTCTGGCTCGCCATTGCCCTGATGGGGGCTCTGGCCCTCGCCATGGGACTCGCCTTCTGGCGGCGCAAGCTTCTGCGGGAGTGAGGATCGCGTCGCCGGATCCGGGAGCCTGACCTGGCCCGGGCAGCGCGGAATTCAGGCCTCGACGACCTTGATGAGAGCCAGGGAGATATTGTCGCCACCGCCCCGCCCCCGCTGGCGGGCGAGATTGACCAGAGCCTCTGCGCCTTCCCGGGCGGGCACAGAGTCGATCAGCGCGGCCAGTTCCGAGTCGGAAAAGTAGGCCCACAGTCCGTCCGAACAAATCAGGAAGGCGTCCCCCGCGACGAGGGCTGCCGCATGGCCATGTTCCACGAGGGGCAACATCTTGCCCCCCAGGCAGGACAGCAGAATGTGGCGCTGGGGATGGCATTCCGCCTCCTCCCGGGTGATGCGTCCCTCCCGAACCAGGCCCTCCACCATGGAATGGTCTTGGGTATGGCCCAGGGGCTCAGTTCCACGGAAGCGATAGAGGCGGGAATCCCCGCAATGGGCCCACCACGCTGAAAACCCCTGGAGGAGAAGCAGCACCGCCGTGGTGTGGGGATTCTGCTCGCTGGTGTAGCCCGCGAGGGTTACCACCACATGGGCGTCCTGGATCACCCCTTCGAGGAAGGCCCGGGGCGACTCCCCGGAGGGATGGTAGGCCTCGAAATTCTGCCGCGCCCGCACCACCAACTGATCCGCCGCGAGGGCCCCGCCGGAATGCCCGCCCATCCCGTCCCCCAGGACCGCCAACACCAGACCCGGCTGATCCGGATGCACCAGGAGGTCAACCCGATCCTGTTGCTCGAGGCGATCTCCCTGATGGCGGGCCAGACAGGCATCGATACGAAGACTCATGGCGGCGGCAGGGCGGAAACGCAAACCGCTCCATTTTAAGGCGGCCGCCGCCTGCGGCCCCGCAACATTTCACGCCCGGCGCGTCAGACGCTCGTCGAGGAGCTCGATCCAGTGGCGCACCGGGGTCGCCGTACCCGCCTGCAGATGGGTGATGCAGCCGATGTTGGCCGAGGCAATGCAGGTGGCCCCCCCGGCCGCCAGGGCATCGAGTTTGTTGTCGCGCAGCCGCTCGGCGATCTCTGGCTGGAGCAGGGAATAGGTCCCCGCCGAGCCGCAACAGAGATGGCTGTCCCGCACTGGAGTGAGGGCGAACCCGGCCGCGGTCAGCAGGCGCTCCGCCACCCCACGGATCTTCAGGCCGTGCTGTAGGGTGCAGGGCGGGTGGAAGGCTACGGGCCGAGGCGCCCGGGCTGCCATAGCCCCGAGGAGTTCCAGCAGGCGGGGCTCTTCCGCCGCCACCACCTCGGTCACATCCTTGGTCAGGGCGGCGATGCGGGCCGCCTTTTCGGCGTAATCCGGGTCGTCCTGCAGCAGGTGGCCGTAATCCTTGACCTGAACCCCGCAGCCGGAGGCGGTCATCACGATGGCCTCGACCTCCCCGGCCGCCACGGCCGGCCACCAGGCGTCGATATTGCGACGGGCGTCCGCGCGGCCCCCTTGCTGGTCATTGAGGTGGAAGCGTACCGCGCCGCAGCACCCCGCCTTGGCCGCGGTGGTGAGGGAGATTCCGAGGGCATCGAGCACCCGCGCTGTCGCCGCGTTGATGGCCGGCGCCAGGGCCGGCTGGGCGCAACCGTCCAGGACCAGCATGCGGCGGGCGTGGCGAGGCGGGGGCCAGACGCCCGCCGGCGGCGCATCCGGCAGCTTGTTCTTCAGGGCGGCGGGCAGGAGCGGCTTCACCATCCGCCCTGCCCGGGTCGCCAGGCCGAAAAGCCCGGCTTGTGGAATCAAGGTCCGCAGGGCCCAGCGGGTCGCCTTGTCGGCGCCCCGGCGGGGCACCCGCTGCTCCACCACCTCGCGACCGATATCGAGCAAGCGGCTGTAATGCACCCCCGAGGGGCAAGTAGTTTCGCAGGATCGGCAGGTCAGGCAGCGATCCAGGTGGAGGCGCGTTTTTTCCGTTGGGGTCGCCCCCTCGAGGATCTGCTTCATGAGGTAGATCCGGCCCCGCGGCCCGTCCAGCTCATCGCCCAGCAACTGGTAGGTCGGGCAGGTGGCAGTACAAAAGCCGCAGTGCACGCACTTGCGCAGGATGCTTTCCGCCTCGCGCCCCTGGGGGGTGTCCTTGATGAAATCGGCCAGTTGAGTCTGCATGGTCGAGGGGCCTCAGAATTCCGGGTACATGCGGCCGGGGCTGAACACCCCCGCCGGGTCGAATGCCTGCTTGAGGCGCTGGTGGAGCCCCAGGAGCGCCGGCGCCAGGGGAGTAAAGACGGCACCCGCCCGGTCACCGCCCCGGAAGAGCGTGGCGTGCCCGCCCTGGGCAGCCACGGCGCCCCGGATGGCCTCGGCCGAGGCGTCCGAAACCAGCCAGCGCTGCCCACCGCCCCACTCCACAAGCTGCGGTCCGAGCGCGAGCGCCGGCGCGGTCGTGGGCAGGGCCAGGCGCCACAAGGGCTTGTCCTGCTGGAAGTAGGGCGCCGTCTGCTCCCGCAGCGCCGCCCAGAGAGTTGCCGCCTCTCCGTCCTCCACCCGTTCGCCGCCGAGACGCTGGCAGGCGGAGGACACCGCAGCAGCCGCCCCGGACAGGCGCAGATGCAGGACCCCGCCTTCCCAGGCGGTGGCGCTGATGGGAAGGGCCTGACCGCCCCAGGCGTTCACCCGCGCCAGGCCATCGGCTTCGCTCATTTCGAATCGCAAGGTCGCCTCCGCCACGGGACGGGGCAGAACCTTGAGGGAGACGTCGAGAATGAGTCCGAGGGTGCCCAGGCTGCCGGTCAGCAGGCGCGGCAGGTCATAGCCCGCGACGTTCTTCATCACCTCGCCGCCAAAGCGCAGGATCTGCCCGCGGCCGTCCATCATGCGCACGCCCAGCACGTAATCCCGCAGCGGCCCGGCCGCTAGCCGCCGTGGCCCGGACAAACCCGCTGCCACCGCGCCCCCCACCGTGGCATCGGCTCCGAAATGCGGGGGCTCGAAGGCCAGGGTCTGGCCTGCATCGGCCACCACGGCCTCCAGTTCCGCCAGCGGGGTACCGGCCCGGACGGTGACCACAAGCTCCGTCGGCTCGTAGCTCACCACGCCGCGCCAGGCGCGGGTGTCGAGGGGTGGGGCCGCGCATTGGCGCCCCAAGAAATCCTTGGTGCCGCCCCCCCGGGGCAGGAGCGCGCGGCCGTCCGCCGCCGCCGCCCGCACCTGGTCGGCCCAATTCGCAATGACCTTATCCATTCCCCTCCCCATCCTTGTCCTTGTTGTCGCGGCGGGTCGAGCTATCCGACCACGCCTTGAGCGCCATCCAGCTCCCCACCAGGGAGAGCACCGGAACAGCGACCAGCAGAAATTGGGTCCAGCCTTCCGACACGGCGCTCAGAACCGGGGCAAGTCGGGATGCGGCATCTGCCCGCCGCTCACCCGCATGCGTCCGTACTCGGCACAGCGGTGCAGGGTCGGGATCGCCTTGCCCGGATTCAGTAGGCCCTCGGGATCGAAGGCGGCCTTCACGCGGAAGAACATCACCCGCTCGGCCTCGCCGAACTGGCTGCACATCTGGTTGATCTTCTCCACCCCAACACCATGCTCCCCGGTGATGGTCCCCCCGAGGGCCACCGAGAGTTCGAGGATCTCGGCGCCGAACTCCTCGGCCCGGTGCAGCTCGCCGGGGACGTTGGCATCGAAGAGGATCAAGGGATGGAGGTTGCCGTCGCCGGCATGGAAGACGTTGATGCAGCGCAGGCCATACTTGCGCTCCATCGCCTGGATGGCCTGGAGCATCTCCCCCAGACGCTTGCGGGGAATGGTGCCATCCATGCAGTAGTAATCGGCGGAGATCCGCCCGGCGGCGGGGAAGGCGGCCTTGCGGCCGGCCCAGAACTTGAGCCGCTCGGCCTCGTCCCGCGAGACCCGGATGTCCCGCGCGCCGGCCTGCTCCAGCACGGCCCGGACTCGGGCAATTTCCTCCGCCACCTCCTCCGGCGTGCCATCGGATTCGCAGAGCAGGATCGCCGCCGCGCTGAGGTCATAGCCGGCGTGGACGAATTCCTCCACGGCCGCGGTGGCGGGCTGGTCCATCATCTCCAGCCCGGCGGGAATGATGCCCGCCGCAATCACCGCCGCCACGGCCTCGCCGGCCTGCACCACATCATCGAAGCTTGCCATCACGCAGCGGGCAAGCTGAGGCTTGGGCACCAATCGCACCGTGACCTCAGTGACGACGGCCAGCATGCCTTCCGAACCGGTGACCAGGGCCAGCAGATCGTATCCGGGGGCATCCAGGGCTTCGGATCCAAATTCCACGACTTCCCCATCGATGCTCACGCCGCGCACCCGCAGCAGGTTATGCACCGTGAGGCCGTATTTCAGGCAATGCACGCCGCCGGAGTTCTCCGCCACGTTGCCGCCGATGGTGCAGGCGATCTGCGAGCTGGGGTCCGGCGCGTAGTACAGGCCATGGGGCGCGGCCGCCTCGGAGATCGCGGCATTGCGCACGCCCGGCTGCACCACGGCGGTACGGCTCAGGGGATCGACTTTGAGAATCCGCTTGAAGCGCGCCAGGGAGAGCAACACCCCCTGGGGATGGGGCAGCGCGCCGCCGGACAGCCCGGTCCCCGCCCCCCGGGCCACCACTGGCACCCCCATCCGCCGGCACAGGCGCAGGATCGCCACCACCTGGGGCTCGGACTCGGGCAGCACCACCACGCGGGGCAGTTGCCGATAGGCCGCCAGCCCGTCGCACTCATAGGGCCGCAGGTCCTCCGGGTCGAAGAGCACCGAAGCCGCCGGGAGGATGGCCTGCAGCCCCGCCACCAGGGCCGCGCCATCGACCCCGCCGAAATCCCGCTCCGCGGTGCCAGGCACCGCTTCCGCTGTCTCCATCATGGTTTCGCCCCCTCCTCGTTTTCATCGACGCCCAGCCGGTGTGCCAGGCCCAGGCGCTGCGCTGCCGCCGCGATGTGCTCCCGCGCGGCCTGGGCGGCCGCGGCGCCGTCTCCCGCCTGGATCGCCTCGAAGATCGCGCGGTGCTCGGCCTGCGCCGCGGCCGCTCGCCCCGCCCCCTGACCTGCCGCATCCCAGGTGGGGCGCCGCGAGTCCGAAAACTGCTGGCCCATGAAGGCCACGAATTGCTGAATCATGGGATTGCCGGTCGCCGCAGCAATCGCGACATGGAAGGCATCGTCGGCATTGGGGCCATCCTCCGCGCCACCCGTGTCATCGAGCGCGGCTTCCATCCGGGCCATGGCCTCGGCCAGACAGGCAAGATCCTCGGGCCGGCGGCGCCGAGCCGCCAATTCCGCCGCGCCCGCCTCCACCACACTGCGCAGTTCGAAAATGTCGCCCAGGGTCGCCGCCCCAGGCGCGCCCCCCGCAATCAGACGAAAGCTCCCCCGCCGGCCCTGGGGCGCCACAAAGGCCCCTGCGCCCTGGCGGGACTCGATCCAACCGTCCGCCTTCAGTCGGGACACCGCCTCGCGGATCACCGCACGGCTCACGCAAAAGCGCCCGACCAGTTCCTTCTCGCTGGGCAATTGGGCTCCGGCCGCCAAGCCGCCCTGGCGCACCCAGGCTTCCAACTCCCGGGCAACGACCTCGGCAAGACTCATCGGACGCTCCACCGGCTGCAGGCTGGCCATCGGCTCCTCACTTATCAGCTTGTCTGACAACTTTTTGGATGACGCAGTCTAGTGAATCGGCGGCGATTTCGCCAGTCATGGAAAACCCTAGGCCCGGCCCCGTAAGGCTGGCGCTGCTGGAGCGTCCAAGCATCATGGCGCCCCATCAAGCCCTGCTGCCCCCTCCCATCCCCCGAGGCTTCCCGTTAGAGTGGAGCCTTGGCACGTTCGCGACCCCCGCCTCCCAATTCATGACCTCCGATTTTTCCTCCGGCGCCGCCCCGGCCTCCCTGGACTGGAACGACCCGGCCATCCTCGCCCTGCGTCGGGACATGCTCAAGTTCGCCCATCTGCAGTTGCGGGACGAAGGCGCGGCGGAAGACGCCGTGCAGGAGGCCCTTATCGCCGCCATGCGCCATCGGGACGGCTTTGCCGGGCGCTCTGCCCTCAAGACCTGGGTATTCGCCATCCTGCGCAACAAGATCATCGACCACCTACGCAAGCATGCCCGGGAAATCCCGGCAAGCGACTTGGTCCACCGCAGCGATGACGACGGCCCGGACATTGAGCACCTGTTCGAGCAGGACGGCCACTGGACCACCCAGGACAAGCCCCACACCTGGGCCGACCCAGAATCGGCGCTTTCTCAGAAGCAGTTCTGGGCCGTCTTCGACGCCTGCGTCAACCACCTGCCCGCCAATACCGCGCGGGTCTTCATGATGCGGGAATTCCTCGACCTGGGCACCGAAGAAATCTGCGAGGAGCTTGCCATCTCCAGCGCCAATTGCTGGGTGATCCTGCATCGGGCGCGGACGGCCCTGCGACGCTGCCTCGAAAACAACTGGTTCGGCGGAGCGCCCAAACCATGCTGAACTGCCGCCAAGCCACGCAACTCTGCTCCGAGGAGCGCGACCGCTCCCTGAGCCTGATGGAGCGCATCGCCCTGCGTTTGCACACCTTGATCTGCGACAGTTGCGCCAACTTCCGCCGCCAGATGGACTTCCTCGCCCAGACCACCCGCCGCTTTCGGGAAGGACGACGCCCCGACGACGATGCCTGAGGCGCCCCCTTCCGCACCCCTATCCATCCTCTACCAGGACGATCGGTTGGTGGCCGTCCACAAGCCCGCCGGCTTGCTGGTCCATCGCACCGACCTCGACCGCCATGAAACCCGCTTCGCTGTGCAATTGCTGCGGGATCAACTGGGCCGGAAGGTTTGGCCCGTCCACCGCCTGGACCGGGGGACATCGGGGGTGCTGCTGTTCGCGCTGGACCCCGACACCGCGGGCGCCACGGGCCGCCAGTTCGAGGCTGGGACCGTCTGGAAGCGCTATGTCGCCGTGGTCCGCGGCCACCCGCCCCTGGCCGGGGTCATCGACCACCCCCTGGCCCGGCGGGATGACGAGCGGGAATCGCCTTCCGGCGGCGGCCCCCAGGCGGCGGTCACCCATTTCCGCCGCCTCGCCACTGCAGAACTCCCCGACGCGGTGGACCGCTACCCGACCAGCCGCTACGCCCTCCTCGCCCTGCAACCGGTCACCGGCCGGCGCCATCAACTGCGTCGCCACCTCAAGCATCTGGCCCACCCGATCCTAGGCGACGCCACCTACGGCAAGGGGCGCCACAATCGCTTCTTTGCCGAACGCTTTGGCAGCCGACGGCTCTTGCTCGCCTGCACGGACCTGCTGCTGCGCCACCCGGAGAACGGACGGCCGCTCTACCTCCAGGCACCGCCCTCCGACGATTTCCTGGCCGTGACCACCGCCCTGGCATGGGGCCCCACTCTCCTCCAGGGGCTGGAATCGGCCCACGAACCAGCACTCGCCGGACTATCCTTCATTTAGGCCCTCAGCCCCTCCTGCAGGGGAGGCAACCATGGATTCGACCTTCGGCGGCAAGCTGATCTTCTACCTCGGCCTCGCAGTCGTGCTGGCTTTGCCCCTGACCTGGGGGCTTCTCGCGCTGTACGGACGCGCCCTGGCGCGGGGAATGATGGCGCAGACGAAAAGTCAGGTAACCGCGCCCCTCCCGGCCTCACCGCTGCGCAGCCCTCCCGCCGAGGCCGCGGCCTACCTCGCGGCGGAGCGTAGCCTCCACGGCCGCCTGTTCCGAGTCCTTGCGACCTGCGGCCTGATTCCGGTTCTCTGCCTCTCCACTACGGACTTGCTACTTGGCGGCGAGGATCTGCGGGCGACCCAGTTCATCGCCTACGCGGGCGCAATCGGATCGCTCCTCGTCCCCATGATGAAGGTCTATCTGGGATGGTCCCTGCGCCGCGGGGTGGCCTATTTCGCCGTCTACCTGCTGGCTTTCTGCGTCCTCCTCGTGGGCTGGCCGATGCTGCGGGATCTCATCATCCAGGGCCGCTTCGACCCCACGCTGATCAGTAACGCTCTCTGGTTCCTCCAGTTTCTGGTTCTTTCCACCTGGCTGCCGCTCCTGCTCATGACGATCACCGGCCTTCCGCGCCTGCGGACAGTCCTCCCGGTAGCCATCCTGCTTGCCCTCGCCACCGTCGTCGGGCCCGCCCTGGCGCTGGAGTGGGTGCAGTCCGCAGTGTCGGGGGGGCCGGGGGCGGAACTGCTTCTCCGTGTCGGTCTCACGGGAACCTTGCTCCTCAGCCTGGCAATCGGCGGCCTGCTCGCCTTTGGGCTCCTGCGGCTGATCGCCGCCCAATATCAGCGCAAGCGATTCAGCGACCTCCAACTGCTGACCGACATCTGGTGGTTGCTGGTGGTATTCGAGGCCTCGGCCCAATGGGTGGCGGTATCGGGCCACGCGTGGCCCGCACCCTTCGGCCTTGGCGTCTTCGCTATTTACCGCGTCGCGGTCGGGTTGGGCTTTGCCCACTTTCCCCCTTCGTCGGCGCTCCCACCCAATCGGCGCCTCCTGCTGCTGCGGGTGTTCGGCGACAGCCCGCGCAGCGAGCGCCTGTTCGACCAGCTGATTCAGCGTTGGCGGTATCTCGGCAGCGTGCACCTCATTGCGGCGCCGGATCTGGCCACCCGAACCATCGACCCCGAAGACCTTTTGCGCTTCGTCCAGGGCCGCCTGGGGGATGCCTTCATCGCCGGCCCAGGAGAACTCGCCGCACGCCTGGACACCCTCGACGAAGCGCGGGACCCGGACGGCCGCTTCCGTGTGACCGAGTTCTATTGCCGGGACCAATCCTGGCGCGACACCCTCCTCGCCTTGCTGCCCCGAAGCGACGCCATCCTGATGGATCTTCGCGGCTTCTCAAGAGCCCGGGCCGGGTGCGCCTACGAATTGGCCGAACTGGCCCGCCTCGGCTGCCTCCCCCGCACCACGCTCCTGACCGACGCCAGTACGGATCGCCACTTCCTGAACGAGATCCTCGCGGGCACCGCGGCCAGGCTGATCGACGATCAAGCCCTGGCGCGGGAACCCACTGCCCTGTTTCGGAGCCTTCTCCCGGGAATTCCCGCCCCAGCGCGGCTGTAAAATTTTCCGACAGCCCGTTTTTGGATGAGGAATGGCGATCCTCTTTTGACAAATCCGTGCTCCATGCTTATAGTGCGCGATTCTTTGCAATACTCTTCGGAGCCAACCATGTACGCGGTCATAAAAACCGGGGGCAAGCAGTATCGCGTGTCCGCCGGCAACAAGATCAAGGTAGAACAGATACCGGCAGACGTGGGCTCGGAAATCACCCTGGACCAGGTTCTCATGGTCGGCGAGGGCGAGTCGGTCAAGATCGGCTCCCCGGTGGTTGCCGGTGCCGCGGTGAAGGCCACTGTGCTTTCCCACGGTCGCCACGACAAGATCAAGATTTTCAAGATGCGCCGGCGCAAGCACTATCAGAAGCACCAGGGCCATCGCCAGAACTACACCGAGATCCGCATCGACGGCATCTCCGCCTGAGCCAGGAGGTAAGACGACATGGCACACAAAAAGGCAGGCGGCAGTTCCCGCAACGGCCGCGACTCAGAAAGCAAACGCCTGGGCGTGAAGCGCTATGGGGGTCAGTTCGTGCTGGCCGGCAACATCATCGTTCGCCAGCGCGGCACCCAGTACCACCCCGGCGAGAACGTCGGCATCGGCAAGGACCACACCCTGTTCGCCCTGAAGGACGGCACCGTCCAGTTCCTGGTGAAAGGGCCGCAAAAGCGCCGCACGGTGACCATCGTTCCGGACGCCGCCTGAGGATTCTCCAGGCCAAGCCAAGAGCCCTATCCTTGCGATAGGGCTTTTTTGTTTTCCCGTCCAAGCGCACCCGATACCCATGAAGTTTTTCGACGAAGCCCGCATCGAAGTCATCGCCGGAGACGGCGGTAACGGCTCGGCCTCCTTTCGCCGCGAAAAATTCGTCCCCCGGGGCGGACCGGATGGCGGCGATGGCGGCCGAGGAGGCAGCGTAATTGCCATCGCTGATCGCAACATCAATACCCTCGTCGATTATCGCTACACGCGGATCTTCCGCGCCCAGCGGGGTGAAAATGGCCGCGGTGCGGACTGCTATGGAAAAGGCGGCGAGGACATCACCCTGCGCATGCCCGTGGGTACCGTCATCAAGGATCTGGACAGCGGCGAATTGATTGCCGACCTCGACGCCGACGGCAAGCAGGTCGTCGTGGCCAAGGGCGGCCGCGGAGGCCTGGGCAACCTGCACTTCAAATCCAGCACCAACCGGGCACCGCGCCAATTTACCCACGGAGAAGAGGGCGAGCGGCGCAATCTCCACCTGGAACTCAAGGTGCTGGCGGACGTCGGCCTGCTCGGCATGCCCAACGCCGGCAAATCGACCTTCATCCGCGCCGTGTCGGCCGCTCGCCCCAAAGTCGCCGACTATCCCTTCACCACGCTGCAGCCTAACCTCGGCGTGGTGCGCACGGATGAAAATCGCAGCTTCGTCGTCGCCGACATCCCTGGCCTCATCGAAGGAGCCGCAGAGGGCGCCGGACTAGGGCATCAGTTTCTTCGCCATTTGGCGCGCACCCGGCTCCTTCTGCATATCGTTGATCTTGCGCCCTTCGACCCCGAGGCCGATCCGGTCCGCGAAGCCCACGCCATCGTCGACGAATTGCGGAAATACGATGAGGACCTGTTTGCCAAGCCGCGCTGGCTGGCGCTCAACAAGCTCGACCTCATCCCGGCAGAAACGCGAGAAGCGCGTGTCGCGGAATTCCTCGCCGCCTACGGGCCGGTGGAGCGCCATTTCGAGATTTCCGCCCTCAAGGGCGAGGGCTGCAAGCCGCTCTTGTTTGCCATCCAGGACCTTCTCGACACCCTCGCGCCGCCGCCCGAACCCGAAGGCCCGGCCGGCTCGGTCGAATCCGACGACGACGGAGATCACGAGGCCGCGCCATGAGGGCGCGCCTGCGCCAAGCCCGGCGCATCGTCGTCAAAGTTGGGAGCGCCCTGGTCACCAATAATGGCGCGGGGCTCGATCGGGCCGCCATGGCCGACTGGGCACGCCAGATCGCCGTTTTGCGACGGGAGGGGCGGGAAGTGCTCCTCGTTTCCTCAGGGGCCATCGCAGCGGGGATGCAGCGCCTGGGGTGGACCAAACGCCCCCACGAGATGCATCAGCTCCAGGCTGCAGCAGCAGTCGGCCAGATGGGACTCGCAGAAGCCTATGATGCCGCGTTTGCGGCCCAGGGACTCACCTGTGCCCAGATCCTCCTAACCCACGAGGACCTGGCCGACCGCAAGCGCTACCTCAATGCCCGCTCCACCCTCCATACCCTGCTGGCCTTGGGCACCGTTCCGATCATTAACGAGAACGACACGGTCGTCACCGATGAGATCAAGTTCGGCGACAACGACACCCTGGGGGCGCTGGTGGCCAACCTGATCGAGGCGGACGCTCTACTCATCCTCACCGACCAATCCGGCCTGTATACGGCCGACCCACGCCGGGCCCCCTCCGCCACCCTGGTGCAAGAGGGCCAGGCGGAAGATCCGGCCTTCGAATCGATGGCTGGCGGCGCCGGCACCGGCATTAGCAAGGGGGGGATGATCACCAAGATCCGCGCCGCGCAACGCGCGGCCCGCAGCGGCGCCCACACCTGCATCGCCAGCGGTCGGGAGCCCGACTGTGTGATTCGGGTCGCCGCCGGCGAATCCCTCGGCACCTTGCTCTACGCAACCAGCACGCCGCTACAAGCGCGCAAGCAATGGCTGGCCGATCACCTAAGCCTCGCCGGCACCCTCGTGCTCGATGCGGGTGCCGTGTCGGCGCTGCGCTCGGGCAGGAGCCTGCTCCCCGTGGGAGTGGTCGCCGTGCAGGGGGAGTTCGAGCGCGGGGCGGCGGTTGCCTGTCGCAGCGAGGAGGGCATGGAAGTCGCCCGCGGCCTGGTGAATTACCCCAGCGCCGAAGCCCGGCGGATTGCCCGCAAAACCAGCGGCGAGATCGAAGGCATTCTGGGTTACGTCGATGAACCGGAGCTGATCCACCGGGACAACCTCGTCCTCCGGTAAACGGCGGCCTTCCGTACTCTGAAGGGCCCTGCGGTTCGAGGCAATTGAAAAGGGCGGCCACTTGGCCGCCCTTTTCAATTGCTAGGTGAATCCGCTCCGCTAGCAGATCTCAGCCGGCCGATTCGCATAGGCCGCCCGGATCGACGTCTCGATCACGTCGTACATCCCTCGCAGGTTCGATTTCAGCCCCTCCACCGTCTCTACCGCCCGCAGCAATGAAGGCACCCGAGTGCCGCGGTGCTCCACCGGCCCACCGATCTGTTCAATGACGAAGCCGATTTTCATAAAATGGTGAGCGAGACGGGGCTCGGTCAGCATGAAAAGATGCTCGATCCCGTGATGGAGCGAGAGCGCGATGGAACCCAGGTACAAACCGACTGGGATAAACGGAAACCTGGGCCGCAACACCGAACCGAAATCCTGCTCGCCGATGGTCACAGGCGCGTTCTCCTCGCCTTTCCGGCGCCGGAACCGACCAACCACCGCAAGCCGGGAGACCTCCGTTATCTTGTCCCTCGGCAGCCGCGCCGGATCGATGATGGAACGATCAAGGGTTGCCGCGCAGGTCCGCTCGAAGGGCAGGGGAAACTCCGGCTCCTCCGGCCGCGCCAAGACGATCCGCACACACCCCACTGGCGCCTTTTCCACGCCGGAAGTACGGAGCAGGCAATGGAGGGAGTGGCGGTCATATTCATCCGTCTCCAACCCATCGTCCCGCACCGGCTCATAACCCAAGTCCCGGCAATAGACGTCGTGCCGAATGCCGTAGGCGACTTCGCTGGCGCTTTGATCCAGCGTAGGGAGGATCTCAAAGTACTGACGAAACCCCGCCGCAAGATCCAGCAATCCTTCTGCATTGCTCATACTCAAACCTCAAGATTTCAGTGCAACCCGCAATGATGTTCTTCTCATGCGCGGTTCAACGGATATTCCCAAGGAAACTTGAAGCTGGGCAGAGGATCGACACAGTTCAGCCGGCCCGCAAACAAATAATTGGTCTGCCAACAAAAAAGGGCCGTACGGCCCTTTTTTGCGCAAAGCTCCCAGGCTGACAACCTGGAATCGACTGCTTAGGCAGCCGGAGTCACTCCGCCCGCTTCTTACGACGGGAGATGCCCAACGCTCCCAGGCCGAGGCCCAGCAGAGCCAAGGAGGCAGGTTCCGGCACAGTGCGCTTGCTGAGGTCAAAGTCGCTACGCGCAAAAGCGCCATCGGCCTTGATCCCGGCATTCAGCCCATTGCCGCCCAAAGCCGGACCGGTCAACACGGGGCCAGAAACACAGCCATCCGCCGCGATCGTGCCGCCAACGCATTCTTGGCCCGTGGCGATACTACGGTAGGTGACCACCCCGTCCTTGTTATACAGAGTCGTCTGAGCCGCCTGGAATTGGGCAACAGCAACGTCGCCAGAGGCACCACCAACGGTACCAACGTTCCCACCACCGATAATCAGCGCCTGGGACTGCCAGAATTCATCAGCATCGCCGGCAAACCCATCAACCTGCACCAAAGTCCCAACAGTGGCCTTGGTGATACAGTCGGCCAAGCTCGTGCAGTTTGCCCCCGGGCTCGAAGCGAAATTCAGGTCTAGGTCGAAATCAGCGGTGCTGTTGAGGAACATGGCGATCGTGGCACCACCACCGGCCGCCCCGCCAATGACATCAGTATCAGACCAGGTATTCAAACCCTGGGTCGTTGCGGCAAACGTCCAAGGATTCAACAACGTACCGGACCCACCCGTAAGCCGCACTGCCGCAACGCCGGTGAGTTCCTGGCCGGCGGGAATCGCATTGACGCCGTTAATCGAGTACGAGGAAATCGTGAAGATACTGACGAGGATGTCGCCGACGGCAAAACTACCGGACGTTTTGGCGGTACCGTCAGAGTTCAACAGAAAGTCGATGTTGTCATCTTCAAACGTCAGCAAGGCTGCTTGGGCGCTGCCTCCGATGACGGCCAACGCCAACCCCACCCCCGCTACGAGTTTTTTCAATTTCATTGCGCTTCTCCTAATTCGAAAATTGTCAGGACTTTCCGCCAGTTGGCACTGAGGGTGAAGCCCTCGCCCAATTCAAAGCAATCTCAGTGCCACCTTTTTGCCAATGCCATTAAGTTTCTGTTTTTTAGCGTTTATCTGGTTCCACCCCCGCCGGAAGGCCTGTCGTTTCGCCAAAACCCGCAGGGATCTGTAAAAATGTCCGACAGTTCGTTTGCTGGTCCCGCCAGCGGCTTCAGCCGATCCTTGTGTAACCGACAATCCATTTCTTGCACCGCCGCTTCTTTTGGAAGCCAGGGCGGACCTGAAATGAGATTTTCCGCCCGAGCTCACGGTAGCCCCAAATTGACAATGACGTCGCCGGGGAGGGCAACAACTATTCAGGACTCGCAGCTAGATTTTGAGTCCCTCGGTTTGAGCTTCAGCATTTTACAGTCGGCGATCAGACGACTCACTATCGACCCCGGCGACAACTTCAACACCGGGTTATCCAACCGCGACACGCCTTGCTCGATCAGCAGAGGAAAGGACCCCAATATTGTTGGCGGTCAATACGCTTCTTGCCAGCTTTAACGCTCAGCCCGCCAAGTGACTGATCTGTAGGCAATTCCTAGAGCCCATTTGGAATCCAGCAAAAAAGGTCAATCGCGATGCTTAGTTGGAATCGATCCCGACTCGTCTGGAACTCGACGGCGCGATCGGATAGGGACGTGCGTCGGTCTTCCCACTCGAAGCGCCAAATGAATTCGATCCTGGGGATTTTGAATCGCTAATCGTCTGAGCGCCACCATCGCATTTCCGACCACTGCGTTGATGGCAGAGGACAAAAGCCTCGCCTCCATCCTATTGATCTGATCGGGTACCACATATGCTGGCTGCACTGCCCACCCGAGGGTATTCAATTCCATCCAGATCCGCTCCATCAGGCGGCCCGCATCAAACGCTGACCGTCCGCCCTCGTTCGTGCCAACAATCAAAAGCACCGCCCCGGATTGCAGCAGAACATCTGCCTCCGCTCTGGCAAGTAAGCGATACGCGCCAAATTTGTTTAGCATTGCCATCCGACGCCAGTCTTTAACAAATCGCATAAATGCGCGGCCGCCAGGGGGCAGATGAAGGGTCTGAATATCGAGCCCCTCTCCCCCCGCAACTTCATCTGGCGTAAATCGGAGGCTATCCATCAGCCAACGATGTAATTCGGGATTCTGAAAGCGGCATTCGGAGCATTTGGTAGAAATTCGCCCGAACTCGGCGATAGCTTCCCGGGACGACAACACGACGACTCTGGCCATCCCTTCCTGAGTCGCCTCGATCTTGGAAACCAGGTCTAGCGGCAATGGTGACCTGGAATATGGATGTCGATTGGTATGCCGATCAATGACGCCCTGCGGAATGACGAGTTTCTCCACCACATTGTCATGGTGGTAGGTGAAATAAGGGTCGCCCGAACTCAGGTCTCCTATTTCGAAGCGTCCACGAACACTGTTGGCGTCCGCAGTCTGGGCAATGTTTTCTGCTACAGCGCCCATTGCGAGGAGGGTTGCGTGATCTCCGGGGCCAAAAAAAAAGCTTTCACTTGGCGCATATACGCCGAGCCGACCTTCACCAACTTCGATCCGCCAAGGCTGACAATTATCGGCAGAGGGCGCGAGGGACCCGGCTCGGGCCAATTCTTCCGTCAGATTGTTTTTATCCATCTCCGCTTCCCGCCCCACAATCAGCGCGCCTCTGTTGCTTCATGGCTTGAAGGATCTGGCAGGCCGAATACCTTCCTCATTTCCTGAAGGCGTAGTCTTTGCTCCTGTGTGGAATTGCCCTGCGGAAGCACGGACTCTCGAGTCATTCCCGTGAAAGCGTCAAACTGCTGGCAACTCGGTGCTGCGAGGACAGGTCCCCGCCCGGTAAGAATTTTGCAAACCTCCGCGCCCACAACGCCTGCGCAAAGTTGGCACGCAATAATAGTCGACGGTCCGCGACGGTTTTTTAGATCAATCTTGGATGGATCAACCAGACATGCGCCGTGCAGCCCCGCCGGCGCCAATCCAAGGAATAACCTTAGGGCCATTTCGTCTTCGCTGCACCCCTCAAGCTGAAAATACTCTTCAAAGCTCATTTGGCCAGGCAGGAAGGTGAGCCAGGCGACGCTCATTCCGAGGGGGGCGGCGGTGACTGCGGGGATGCCCAATCTTTCGCAGGAAGCAAAGGCGCTGCGGCGCGCGGTGAATGCGAAGAAATCCAACCCGTCGACGTAGACGTCGCAGCCGCTTAGAAATTCGTCCATCTGATCCGGCTTGGCGCCCTCGGGGAAGAGCCGGAGATCCACTTCAGGATTGATGTCCCGAACCATCTCTTCCAGCACGGCGAGTTTCGGCCGGCCCAGGGAGCTCATGGTGGCGCCGACCTGGCGGTTGAAATTGACGAGATCGAAGGTGTCGAAGTCGGCGATGGAGAAGCGGCCAATCCCCAGCCGAGCCAGGGTGAGGAGATGGACCCCGCCCACGCCGCCCATGCCAGCAATGGCGACGCGTTTGTCGCGCAGGGTTTCTTGTTCGGCGGGCGTCACCCACCCGATGTTGCGGGAGAACGCTTCCGTGTAATCAAACTTGGCACTCACGACCCACCCTCCGTCATCAAGTCCGATCAGGATAGACTGATCGCCGAGTGGTGTAACGGCGGGCGTGTTGGCAAATGTAGGTCAGCCGGCAAAAACCTGGCCAGTTATGCCGCAGCAGCCAATCTCGGTGCGGAGCGATCCTGGCGCGCGGAGGCGGCCCAGATCACCTTGCGGCCCAAAACAACCTGCTGTCCGCCAGCCGGAGGCAACGGCCACGGCTGATCGCCCGTCGCCAATTCATCGGAGGCCAGGCAGTAAGGGTAGATGGAGCGCCGCCCGGAGCGGGTTCCGCCGTCAGCCTCGGCCTTTTGCGCCGCACGGGTCAGGTCGAGATGAAGCAACACGGCGGGAGCGGAAACCCGCTCGCAGGTTTTTTCTTCACCGAGGACGGTGAAGCCGAAGATCCGCTGGTAGAAGCCGGCATGGCGCGGATTCACTTCGATCACCATATCGGTGGCATGGCTGGTTTCCATCGCATGCTTCATCGCCAAATGGAACAGGGGCCCCAGAACCTCCAGGGTGTTGACCCCTTCTTCGAAGGCCAAACGCCCGAACTCGCAAAGGCGCGCTCCCGAACGACGCAGCCAGCCAATCTCTGTCGGATACAGTTCCTCGGCAAACAATGCCACCTGATCGTCGAGACGGACTGTCAAAGTTCCCTCCATTCGAAAGGCACTTTCGGCGACGAACGTACGTTCGCCAGCTGCCAGGGGCGCACGGGTCACGCCGTCGGTGTCATAGCCTCGCCATGCATAGCGCTTCTCGACGAGACGGCGGGCATTGGCAATTTGACTGTCGGTAATGGCCGCGCTAAAGGTGCATGGGGTGCCGTCGACATCACGTTCGACAAATTCAGCCGCCCTCAGCCCGAGAGATTGACGGTCGCGAACTGGTTTGGCCCGCCTGGACCCCGAGTAGCCTTGCGCGAGGTTGGCCAAGTGGATCACCTCGGACCCCGGGGTCGCACTGGGCTTGAGGTTCGACAGAAATTGCGCTCGGCTCATGGCACTGGCTCCATTAACAAAGGATTAGATGTCACGAGGTCTTGAGGAGGTCTGTCCAAACCGCAAACCACACAGCCCCCCGGAGACGGCCAAAAACGTCCCAGGCGGCCACGAAGTGGTGGCGAGAACCGACCTTTCACCATGCACAGATTCGGCAACCCAACCCACTTAAAATGGGCGCCGCAGCGCAACCGGATCGAGCATCCAGCCACGCCCTCCCCAAGACCTATTCTTTTCGGACTCTATGATCGGTTAATCGGCGTGATAAATGTCACACTTAAATGAAATGTTTCATTTATGTCGAAAGACAGAGTGCCTTGTCCATGCGAAGCAGATT
>JAEUNY010000147.1 GCA_016791005.1 Zoogloeaceae bacterium | reverse complement strand
GGCTCTCGGGCCCCGCGCCCGGCGATGTCGATCCGGCGGGCGCTGACGCCCCGGTCGGCCAGGTAGTCCCGGGCGCTGGCCGCCCGCTCCACCGAGAGGGGATTGTTGATGGCGTCGGAGCCGGTGTTGTCGGTATGGCCGATGATCCGCACCTCGGTGGCCGGGTTGTCCCGCAGCGTCTCGGCGAAGCGGTCGAGAATCGGCCGCATGCTGGGCTTGATGTCCGCCCGCCCGGTATCGAAGGAGATGTCGCTGGGGATGTCGAGTTTCAATTCGTTGTTGGCGGTGCGGCTCACGTCCACCCCAGTCCCGGCGGTGGCCTGGACCATGGCCTGGCGCTGGGCTTCCATGCGCTGGGACCAGATGTAGGCTCCCAAAGCGCCGACGCCGGCGCCGATGGCGGCGTCGCGGCCAACCTTGTCGCTGCCGGTAGCGCCGCCGATTACGGCACCGCCAAGGGCGCCGAGTCCGGCACCAATGCCGGTGTTGCGCTGGGTTTGGGTCATGTTGGCGCAGGCGCCCAGTGCAAGTGTGAGGGAGAGGACGAGGGCCGTGGGGGTGCGAGTCATGGGGTTCTCCTGGTCATGAGGGCCAGTGGCTGGCCTGGTCGAACCATCGTAGGGACGCCCGGGCCATCCGACTGTCGGTCGAATTCGCCGGGGGGTGTCGGAAAAGTCCTGCAATGGCCGCCTGTGCCGGATTTCTCCGACATAGATGCGGCCCGCTGGCCGACAGGCAGAGGGGCAGTGCCCGGTTAGGCTGGGGGCTAAGACGACCCCAGCCAGTTGTCCCGCCCGCA
The DNA here is from genome assembly GCA_016791005.1 of Zoogloeaceae bacterium. Lineage (GTDB taxonomy): Bacteria > Pseudomonadota > Gammaproteobacteria > Burkholderiales > Rhodocyclaceae > JAEUNX01. The sequence continues at coordinate 1,159 of JAEUNY010000147.1, read as the reverse complement.
GACCGGGACTTGGCCCACTTTTCATGAGTTCAGCGTCCCAGCCCCCTTCCCCGCCGCCCCCAGAACCCTTCCGCCGTCTTCGACGTTGGCCGTGGCTATTGGCTGCCGTGGTGGCGGCAGGGTCGGCAATCGTGGCGTTTCAGGGGCCGGATTGGGCGCGGTCGGCCGCAGAGCGGGTGCTGACCGCCCGGTTGGCGCGGCCGGTCCATATCGACGGTGAATTCCGCCTCCACCCCTGGAGCCTCACGCCGGTCTTGCGGGCTCAGGAGATCCGCGTCGCCAACCCGCCCTGGAGTTCCGTGCCGGATCTCCTGTGGGTGCGAGAGGTCACGGTGAGCCTGGACCTGCGCCGATTTTTCCGGGGGAACTGGCATCTACCGGAGGTGCGTCTGGTCGCGCCACGCCTGCATCTCCAGGAGGCGCCCGACGGTGAGCCCAACTGGCGCTTTCCGGCGCGTCAAGCCGAGGGCGGAGCCGGCCTCACCATCGGGTCCCTCGTGGTGGACGACGCCCAGATCACGGCGGATCTGCCCAGCCAGGGGGCCGCTCTTGCGGTGACTCTCGACGCGAGATCCCCGCGATGGGACGCCGTGGGGCTCCCGGTGGTGTTTACGGCTCGGGGCCAATGGCGCGGCGAGAGCATCGCGGTGGAGGGGCAGGCTGGAAATCTACTCGCGCTGGCAGAAGGCGCGGAAGCCTACCCCCTGCGGGCGAAGGGCCAGATCGGGCGGACCCGCTTCGGCCTTGATGGTCAGGTGGCCGACCTGGCAGCCTTGGCCGGGCTCGATGCCCGGTTCACTCTCAGCGGGTCGAATCTGGCCGATCTTTATCGCCTGGGCGGCCTTCCCCTACCTGCGACGCCGCCCTACCGGGTCGCGGCGCGGCTCACCCACCAGGGAGGGCTGTGGTCGTTCGAGGGGTTGACCGGGCGTGTCGGCCGCAGCGACGTGGAGGGGGACCTGAGCGTCGATCGGCGGGTGGTGCCCCAGGAGATCCGTGGTCGCCTGGTGTCCCGGCGGGTGGATCTGGCCGACCTCTCCGGGTTCATCGGCGCCCGGACGGAGTCCGGCCAGGTGGCGCGTCCGGCGGGCGGGCGGGTGCTGCCCGATCAGCCCTTCGATCTGGGCAAGATCGCGGCGGCCAACGTGGATGTCCGCTA
>JAEUNY010000089.1 GCA_016791005.1 Zoogloeaceae bacterium | reverse complement strand
GTCATCCTAGTCCTGCTTGTGGCCGAACACCGCCGGTTGGGTCTTCATGTCGATGAGCGGCACGCAGAGATTCATGATCAGGGTGGCGAATGCGACGCCATCGGGATAGGCGCCGAAGTCGCGGATCATCAGGGTCATCAGCGCGGCGCCAGCGGCAAAGAAGAGCTTGCCCCGGGGCGTGGTGGCGCCGGAGACCGGGTCGGTCAGGATGAAAAATGCGCCGAGCATGCTGGCGCCGCTGACCAGGTGGAAGAGCGGCGAGGCGAAGTGGTCCGGGCGCAGCCCCCACATCAGGAGTGCGATGGCAGCCAGGGCGCCGAGATAGGCACCGGGAATGTGCCAAGTAATGATGCCTCGGCGCAGTAGGAGCAGACCGCCGGCGAGGTAACCCAGGGCCACCCACTCCCAGCCGCGCCCGCCGGCCAGACCAAAGGCTGGCCCATCCATGAGGGCGGAGGCGGTCAGGGCGTGGTTGGGACTGGACGGACTGGCGGCCTCCCGCAGGGCGGTGCGCAGCGCGTCCAGGGGGGTGGCGCCGGTGATGGCGTCGAGATCCCTTGCTCCGCCCACAATCAGGTGCCACTGGGTGGCGAAGTCCAGCTGACCGGCCGCGGGCCATTGGGACATGAGGGCCGGGTAGGAGACGATCATCAGGCAGTACGCCGCCATGGCCGGATTGAAGGGATTCTGGCCGAGGCCGCCGTAGAGGTGCTTCACGATGCCGATGGCAAGGAAGCTGGCCAGGGCGGTGATCCACCAGGGCACCAGGGGTGGGAAAGCCAGCGCAATCAGCCAGGCGGTGACCACCGCGGAAAGATCCGACAGAAACAGGCTGGTCGGCTTGCCCCGCAGCCGCAGCACCGCCCATTCCGTGGCGAGGCCGGCAAGGGTGGCGATGAGCATCTGGACCAGAATGCCCGCCCCGAAATGCCAGACATAGGCCGCCACACCAGGAAGCAGTGCGAGCAGCACGGTGAGCATGACGCTCTGCACGCTGGCTGGTTTGCGGACGAAAGGAGAGGTAAGCATAGGGGGAGAAGGCGTGTCCGGTTCAAGCCGACGGTTCGGCGGGGCCCGAGGCTTGGCGGCGGGCATCGATCTCGGCGATCTCGGTCTGCACGGTCGGGGGTAAATCGTCGGTATTCCGGGGTTCGACGGCCGCCTTTTGTTGGCGGGCCCGTTCCAGCGCCGCGGCAATCAGGGCCTTCTTCGGGTCGTCCTGCGCGGTGGCGGCCGGGGCGTCGGGTGAAGTCTCAGCCAGGCGCGCCTTGGTCTCGGCGGCCTTGGCGGCGAGCTTCTCGGCCTTTTCCCGCTTCTCCCGCTCCTGGCGGTCATTGCGGAATTCGAAACGCGTGCGGGCCTGGTCGGCAGCCTCCTTGTCCCGTTCCCGGGCCCAGATTTCACTCTTGGCGTAGCGGTAGTAATCCACCAGGGGAATGTGGGAGGGGCAGACATAGGTACAGCAGCCACATTCGATACAGTCGAATAGGTGGTACTCCTGCGCCTTGCCGAAGTTGTGCGCCCGGGCGAACCAGTAAAGCTCAAACGGCGCCAGATCGGCAGGGCAGGCCTTGGCGCATTCGCCGCAACGGATGCAGGGCATCTCTGGCGGTGGGGGTGGAAAAAGGGCGTCGCTCGCCACCAGGATGCAGTTGGTGGCCTTGACCACCGGCACGTTGAACCCCGGCATGGGGAAACCCATCATTGGGCCGCCCATGAGGTAGCGATTTGTGTCGGGTCGCGGCAGGGCGGTGCGAACGACCTCTGACATGGGGGTTCCGAACAGGACCTCGAAATTGCGGGGGGTGGAGACGTTGCCCGCCACGGTGACGATCCGGGAAATCAGCGGGCGTCCATAATCTAGCGCCTCATGGACGGCGCAGGCGGTCCCCACGTTGAAGCACTGGACGCCGAAATCGGTGGAGCGCTTGCCATGGGGCACTTCGATGCCGGTGAGCACGCGGATGAGCTGCTTGGCGCCACCGGCCGGATAGCGGGTCGGGACGGGAACCACCTGGATTCGGCTGCCCCGGCAGGCGGCCTCCATGGCGGCCACCGCTTCGGGTTTGTTGTCTTCGATGCCGACGAGCACCCGCTCCGCGCCAAGAATTTGGGCCATGAGGAGCGTGCCGCGCACGACGGTTTCAGGCCGCTCCCGCATCAACATATCGTCACAGGTGATGTAGGGCTCGCATTCCGCACCATTGACGATCAGGGTCTGAACCTTGCCTTGACGCCCGGGGTTGAGCTTCAGATGACTCGGGAAAACTGCGCCACCCATCCCCACCACTCCGGCGTCGCGAAGGTAGTCGCGGAGCTCGCCGCCGCTCAGTGCGCGAACATCCACCGGGGTGACCGGCGCCCAGGCGTCCTCGCCGTCGGGCACGATCACCGCAGATAGGGCCGCCAGCCCGGAGGCGTGGGGCATCAACGCCGGCTCCAGGGCAACGATCGTGCCCGAAGTGGGGGCGTGGATGGCCGCTGAGACGTTGCCGTCGGCAGCGCCGATACGTTGTCCCTTGAGGACGCGCTGGCCGGCACGAACCAGCGGACGGGGCGTCCCGCCGATGCTCTGGTGGAGGGGAACTGTCAGTCGCTCCGGCAGGGGAAGCGTGGCGATGGGTAATCGGGTCGAGGCGTCCTTGTGGGTCTCGGGTTTGACGCCGCCGTTGAATTTGAAGAGCTTCATCAGGGTCAGGCGGCCTGGCGGATCGTGAAGACCGGGTAGCGCCATTTCCAGGTCTCGACCGTCTCCGGAATGGTTTCCATGGTGATGCAATCGACGGGGCAGGGAGCGATGCACAGCTCGCACCCGGTGCACAGGGCGGGGACGACGGTATGCATCTGCTTGGCCGCGCCGATGATGGCATCCACCGGACAGGCCTGGATGCAGAGGGTGCAGCCGATGCAGGTCTCCTCGCCAATGAAGGCGACCGCCTTGGGCTTCTCGACCCCATTTTCGGCGTTCAGGGGTTTGACCTCGCGTCCGAGCAGATCCGCCAGCTTGCGAATGCCTTCTTCGCCACCGGGAGGGCACTGGTTGATGTCCGCATCACCCTTGGAGATGGCGTCAGCATAAGGCCGGCAGCCCGGGAATCCGCACTGGCCGCATTGCGTCTGGGGGAGGATCGCGTCGATCTTTTCCACCAGCGGATCGCCTTCGACCTTGAAGTGGATCGATGCGTAGCCCAGGGCGGCGCCGAGTACGATGGCGATGCCCGCCATCACGATGAGGGCGCTCAGCATCGTGCCCGCGCAGCCTCTAAAAAGGGTGTCGAAGCCTTCATTGGTAGCGGTCCAGTCCGGCAAAACCCATGAAGGCGAGGCTCATCAGACCAGCCGTGATCATGGCGATGGCGGTGCCCTTGAAGGGAAGCGGCACATCCGCCCCGTCCAGGCGCTCGCGAATGCCGGCAAACAGGATCAGGGCGAGGGTGAAGCCGACCGCGCTGCCAAAACCGAACAGCAGGGACTCCATCAGGTCATGACCGAGGCCCACGTTGATCAGCGGCACACCCAGGACCGCGCAGTTGGTGGTGATGAGGGGCAGGTAAATTCCCAGCACCTGGTGAAGGAGCGGGCTCGTTTTCTGGATCACCAACTCGGTGAATTGAACGATGGCAGCAATCACGACAATGAAGGCCAGCGTCCGCAGGTAGCCCAGATCGTTCGGCGCCAGGAGGTAGTGATCGATCAGGTAGCTCGAACCGCAGGCCAGGGTCAGCACGAAGGTGGTGGCCGCGCCCATGCCCACCGCCGTATCCAGCTTCTTAGACACTCCCATGAACGGACACAAACCCAGAATCCGCACGAAGACCACGTTATTCACGAGGACGGCGCCGAGAACGACAAACAGGTATTGACTCATGAAGGGAGGTTGGGCCGCTGGGGAGCTGGATGAGGATGCGGCGAATTATCCTGCGCCGCACCCAGACACTCAACCCCGCCAAGGCGAGGGTCTCCGGGGACCGGCGTCAGAATGCGTGCCTTGGGGTCGGGCTCAGGGCCGAGGGCAGGGTGCGCTCATCGACGCCTAGTGATCCCGAATCGCATGGACCAGGTAATTGACGTCAGTCCCCGGGCCAAGCCGGTAGCTCTTGGCAATGGGGTTGTAATGGAGTCCGGTGAACTCGATCGGGCTGAGTCCCGCCTGCCGGCAACTGCGAGCCACCTCGGATGGTTTGAGGAATTTTGGATAGTCGTGGGTGCCTCGGGGCAAAAGATTCAGCAGGTACTCGGCGCCGATGATCGCAAGCAGATACGCTTTGGGTGTCCGGTTCAAGGTGGACAGGAACACGTGGCCGCCGGGTTTGACGAGGCGCGCGCAGGCGGCGATGACGCTCGCTGGATCCGGCACATGCTCGAGCATCTCCATGCAGGTCACGACATCGAAGCTCTCCGGCTGCTTCTCCGCCAGATCTTCGACGCTGATCTCACGATAATCCACGCTTAGCCCGGATTCGAAGAGGTGAAGGCGGGCGACTCCGAGGGCTTTGGCCGTGAGATCGATGCCGGTCACCTCGGCGCCACGCTCCGCCATGCTTTCCGCCAGGATGCCACCCCCGCAACCGACGTCCACCACCTGTTTGCCGGCCAGTCCTGCATGCTGGTCGATCCAATTCAGGCGCAGCGGATTGATGTCGTGGAGGGGCTTGAACTCCGACTCGGGATCCCACCAGCGGTGGGCGAGGTCACCAAATTTCTGCAGCTCCAGGGGGTCGACATTCTGGCGGGCGACCTGGGGAGCGGTGTGACTTGCGGCTTCAGTCATGAGGGGCTGCCATGGGGAATGAAGGGTAGGAAAAGAAAAGGGCCCTGCTTGCGCAGGGCCCCGATCATACGGCCTCGGCAGGATTACTTGGTGCCGATGACTTCGATCTCGACGCGACGGTCAGGCTGCAGGCAGGCCACCAGCTTGGCGTTCTTGCCGGATTCCTTGCCCATCTTGTTGCAGGTGGTGCCGGTCACGGGCTGCTTCTCGCCCTTGCCTTCCGTGTAAACACGGTTCGGCTCAATGCCCTTGCTCACCAAGTAGGACTTGACGGCGGCGGCGCGCTTTTCGGACAGGGACTGGTTGTAGCTGTCGGAGCCCAGGCGGTCGGTGTGGCCGACGGCGAGGATCACCTCGAGCTTGATGCCCTGGGCTTTGCTGGCCAGGTCGTCGAGCTTGGCCTTGCCTTCGGGACGGAGAGTCGCCTTGTCGAAGTCGAAGAGGGCGTCCGCGGCGAGCTTGATCTTCTCGGCGGAGGGCTTGGGACCGGCGGCGGGCATGGCAGCGGCGGCCGGCGGCGTGCACTTTTCCTTCGGCACTACGTCGGGGTCGCAATCACAGCCCACCGGGAACTGGCCGGCCATCGCCGTGGCGGCGGCGGCGGGGGTCCAGTAGCCGGTCCGCCAGCACAGGCCGAAGCCGCTGCGGGACACGACATTGCGGCCGTCGATGACGTACGGAATTTCTCCCTTGCCATCCACAACCACGTCCTTGACGGACTGGGCGTAGCCAGCGGAGGCGGTCAGGCCGAGAGCGGCAATCGCAGCAGCCATGAGGGCCTGTTTCTTGATTTGATTAAGCATATTTTCCTCGTCGCACTGTACGGGTTAGAAACCTGACACCCGCTCTACCTCTGGAGCAGGGGGAATCAATCGATACCAAATTTATTCTGCCATAGCGATGCGATGCGAAACAAATCGCTGTTGCACGCACGCAACATCTGTCCCTCCTTCACTTGGGGGGCACCGTCCACCCAGACATGAGAGACGTGTTCTCGGCCCGCGACATGGATGAGGTGGGCGGCGGGATCAAAGCAGGGCCTGAGTTCCGGCGACGCGAGGGAAACCGCAATGAGGTCGGCGGCCTTCCCCGGGACCAGTGATCCGATCTTGTGGTCCAGGCCCAGGGCGCGGGCACCGTTGAGGGTGGCCATGCGGAGCAGGTGGTGAGCGGGCAGGGCGCTGGCGTCGAGGGTGGCGACCTTGGCGAGGAGGCCGGCATGGCGCATTTCGTGAAAGAGGTCGAGCCGGTTGTTGCTGGCGGCGCCGTCGGTGCCCAGGGCGACATTGACGCCGGCCGTGAGCAGGGCGGGCACCGGCGCGATGCCACTGGCGAGTTTCATATTTGAGGTGGGGCAGTGGGCGATCGAGCATCCGTGGTTTGCCAGGGCCTGGATCTCGCCGGGTTCCAAATGCACCGCGTGGACGCCGAGAAAGTTGGGGCCGAGGAGTTCCAGTTGAGCGAGGCGGTCGAGGGGGCGCCGCCCGGTTTGCGCCAGTCCCTCGCGAACTTCGTCGGCGGTTTCATGGACATGGATGTGAAAGGGCAAATCCAGTTCGGCCGCCAGGCTCGCCGCCCGGAGCAGGGTTGGGTCCGAAACGGTGTAGGGAGCGTGGGGCGCCAGGGTGAAGCTCACACGAGGGTGGTCCTGCCAGGCATCGCGCACGGCCAGGTTTTTGCGGAAATAATCATCGACGTCACTCGCGTAGGCGGTGGGGAAGTCGATCACCACCATGCCGAGGGCCGCACGCATGCCGGCCATGTCGAAGGCTTCGGCCGCAGCCTCCGGGAAGAAATACATGTCATTGCAGGTGGTAATGCCGCCGCGGAGCATTTCATGGGCGGCGAGCAGGGTGCCGTCCCGGACGAAGGCATGGGAGACATGGCGGTTCTCCAGCGGCCAGATCGCCTCTTTCAGCCAGCGCATGAGGGGGAGGTCGTCGGCGATGCCGCGCAGCAAGGTCATGGCCGCGTGGCAGTGCGCATTCACGAATCCCGGGAGCACGACGTGGTCCGGGAGGTCCGCCGTTTCCCGGGGTAAGTAGCGTGTCGCCGCCTCATCCCGCGGCAGGATGGCCAGGATGCGGCCCTGATCGACGGCAACTGCATGATGATTGAGACAGGCGCCTTCCGGCTCGATGGGGAGGATCCACCGGGCTTGGATCAGGAGGTCGATGGGCTGCATGGGCGCTCCAAAATGAAAACCCCGCGGTGGCGGGGTTTCGGTGGGCCATGGGGTCGGTCAGGGGTTGCCCTTGACCTCGATGACGACTCGGCGGTTCGGTTCCAGGCACTCGATCAGTTTCTTGCGGCCGAGGGCGTCGTCACACTTGACCCCCGGTACCGGCTGGGTCTTGCCGAAACCGTAGGTGTCGATGAGATCGGCCTTGACCCCTTTGGCGATGAGATACGACTTCACCGCGTTGGCGCGTTTTTCCGACAAGGCCTGGTTGTATTGGGCGGATCCGAGGCGGTCGGCGTGGCCGGAGATGGTGATTAGCGTGATGTCCTTCATCTTGGCGAGCTGGCCCAGGACGTCGGTATCGATGGCGGCCTTGCCGGCGGGTTTGAGGACGGCCTTGTCGAATTCGAAGAGCGCCTTGGCCGAGAGCGTGATCATTTTGGAGGCCGGCGCCGGAGCGGCCGGAGCGGCGGCTGGGGCCGCGGCCATGGGCGGCAGGCACTTTTCCTTGGGTACGACGTCGGGATCGCAGGCGCAGCCGACCGGCGAAGGCCCCGCCTGGGCGGAGGCGGCAGCCGCCGGGGTCCAGTAGCCGGTGCGCCAGCACAGGTCCGTTCCGCTGCGCGTGACGACGTTTCGGCCGTCGATGACGTAGGGAATCTCGCCGCGGCCGTCCACCACGACGTCGGCGGCTCCGGCCAAGGTCGAGGCGCTGGCTAAGGCAAAGGCCGCCATGACTCGAATCATCGAATGTCTGCTGATTTTCATCCTTGTCTCCCTGGCTGTTGTTGTCGGGCGGAAAGTACCGGTGTTGTTGATGATTTCCAGTCTGCCAATCCAGATTTAAGCACAAGCTTTGGGGGTGTACAACGCGCGTAGCGGGTGGATGGCGTCGGGCGGTGGCGCGCGGGCGCACGGATTGCCACGGCGATGGCAAGAGAGGAGGGCGGGGGGCGTCCCATGTTAAACTTCATCGTTTAAGGTGAATCGCGGTAGTCCTGTTCCATGATCCAGTTCGCCAAAGAGACGCTTCCCATCAGCCTCGAAGAGGAGATGCGCCATTCTTACCTCGATTACGCCATGAGCGTGATCGTGGGTCGGGCGCTCCCCGATGCCCGGGATGGTCTCAAGCCAGTGCACCGCCGAGTCCTTTTTGCGATGCACGAACTCAACAACGACTGGAACCGGGCCTACAAGAAGTCGGCGCGCATCGTCGGCGACGTCATCGGTAAGTACCACCCCCATGGCGACACCGCGGTGTATGACACCATTGTGCGTATGGCGCAGAATTTTTCCCTGCGCTACATGCTGGTGGACGGCCAAGGCAACTTTGGCTCGGTGGATGGCGACAACGCGGCAGCGATGCGTTACACCGAGATCCGCATGGCCCGCATTGGCCACGAGTTGTTGGCGGACATCGACAAGGAGACGGTGGATTTCGGGCCCAACTACGACGGGTCGGAAAAAGAGCCGCTCATCCTGCCGGCCAAGATCCCGAATCTCCTCATCAATGGGTCGTCCGGGATTGCCGTCGGCATGGCGACGAACATCCCGCCCCACAATCTCTCCGAGGTGGTGGATGCCTGCCTGGCTCTGCTCGCCGACCCAGGTCTCGACATCGAAGAGCTGATCCGGATCATTCAGGCGCCGGATTTTCCGACGGCGGCCTTGATCTACGGCTTGTCCGGGGTGCATGAGGGTTACCGCACGGGGCGCGGCCGGGTGGTGATGCGGGCGCGGACCCACTTCGAGGATATTGGCAAGGGTGACCGCCAGGCCATCATCGTCGATGAGTTGCCCTATCAGGTGAACAAGAAGACCCTGCTCGAAAAAATCGCCGAGCTGGTGAATGACAAGAAGATCGAGGGGATCAGCGAGATCCGCGACGAGTCCGACAAGTCGGGCATGCGGGTCGTGATCGAACTGAAGCGCGGCGAAGTGCCGGAGGTGGTGCAGAACAATCTCTTCAAACAGACCCAGCTCCAGGACACCTTCGGGATGAACATGGTGGCCCTGGTGGATGGGCGGCCGCGCTTGCTCAACCTCAAGCAGATGCTGGAATGCTTTCTGGCGCATCGCCGAGAAGTGGTCACCCGGCGGACGCTGTTCGAACTGCGCAAGGCGCGGGAGCGGGGGCATATCCTGGAAGGGTTGGCCGTGGCGCTGTCCAACGTCGACGAGATCATTGCGCTGATCAAGGCCGCGCCGACGCCGGCCGACGCGAAGCGGGAATTGATGGCCCGCACTTGGCGCTCGGCGCTCGTTGAGGACATGCTGGTCCGGGCGGCGGCAGAGAGTTTCCGGCCCGAGGGGCTGGACCCGAGCTTCGGGCTGGCCGACGGAGGCTATCGGCTTTCCGACGTACAGGCCCAGCGCATTCTTGAAATGCAGCTCCAGCGCCTCACCAACATGGAGCAGGACAAGATCGTCGGCGAGTATCGGGAGGTGATGGCGCTCATCAGCGACCTCCTCGACATCCTCGCCAAGCCAGCCCGCATCACCGAAATCATCGTGGGCGAACTCACCGCCATCAAGAACCAGTTCGGTGATCCGCGTCGCTCCGAAGTGGTGATGAATACCGCCGAGATCAACATCGAGGACCTGATCGCGCCGGAGGATATGGTGGTCACCCTGTCCCACGGCGGCTACTTCAAGCGCCAGCCCCTGGCCGACTATCGGGCCCAGCGCCGGGGCGGACGGGGCAAGCAGGCCACCTCGATGAAGGACGAGGATTTCATCGACCGGCTCTTCGTCGCCAACACTCACGACACGATCCTGTGCTTCTCCAATCGTGGCCGGGCGTACTGGCTGAAGGTGTATGAAGCGCCGGAGGGTACGCGGACCTCCCGCGGGCGGCCCATCGTGAACCTCTTCCCCCTGGTAGAAGGGGAAAAGATCACCGCCGTCCTGCCGGTCCAGGCCTTTGACGAAGACCATTACATTTTCATGGCCACGGCCCAGGGCACGGTGAAGAAAACGGCGCTGACCGCCTTCGCCAACCCGCGCAAGGCGGGGATCATCGCGGTCAACCTGGACGATGGTGACCACCTCATCGGCGTGGCCATCACCGATGGCCAGTGTGACGTGATGCTGTTCTCCGACGCCGGCAAGGCGGTTCGCTTCTCGGAGGAGGACGTCCGCCCCATGGGTCGCGAGGCCCGTGGCGTCCGGGGCATGACCCTGGAGGACGAGCAGTGCGTGATCGCCATGCTCGTGGCCCAGACCGAAGACCTCTCGGTGCTCACCGCCACCGCCAACGGGTTTGGGAAGCGCACTCCGGTGGCGGAATATACCCGTCACGGGCGCGGCACGAAGGGGATGATCGCGATCCAGACCTCGGAGCGCAACGGCAGCCTGGTGGCGGCGGTGCTGGTCGAACCGTCGGACGAAGTCATGCTGATCTCCACCGGCGGGGTCCTCATCCGCACCAAGGTCGGAGATATCCGTGAGATGGGTCGCTCCACCCAGGGCGTCACCCTGATTTCCCTGGATGAAGGAACCCAGCTGGCCGGGCTGGAGAAGGTGGCCGAGTCCGAAGTTGATGACGCCCTGGCAGAGGACGGGGCCGAGTCCGAAGCCCCCCAGGCCCCGGCCGCCGAGGGTCCGGACGGGGAAGCGTGATGGCCCGAATCTTCAATTTCAGTGCGGGCCCTGCGGCCCTGCCGGTGGAAGTCCTGGCCGAAGCGGCCGAGGAAATGCTCGATTGGCATGGTTGCGGCATGGGCGTGATGGAGATGAGCCATCGCGGCAAGGAGTTCGGCACGATCCTCGCCGCGGCCGAAGCCGATTTGCGCGCCCTGCTCTCCGTGCCTGCCAATTACAAGGTGCTTTTCCTGCAAGGGGGCGCCACCCAGCAGTTCGCGGGGATTCCCCTCAACCTGCTCGCCGGCGGCTCGGCGGACTACCTCGTCACCGGCTCCTGGTCCAAGAAAGCGTTCAAGGAAGCCCAGCGTGTGACGGCGGGGCGGGGCGCCGTGCGTCTCGCCGGTTCCACCGAAGCGGGCGGCTTCAACCGTGTGCTCGAGTCATCGGAGTTGGATCTCGACCGGGGCGCCCGTTATCTCCACCTCTGTACCAACGAAACCATCCACGGCGTGGAGGTGCAGGACGACTGCGCGGGTTTGCCGACTGCTGTGCCCATCGTTGCCGACATGAGTTCCCACATCCTGTCGCGGGAGATCGATGTCTCCCGCTATGGGCTGATTTACGCGGGCGCGCAGAAGAACATCGGGCCCTCCGGGCTGGTGTTGTTGATCGTGCGGGAAGACCTGCTGGGGCGGGCGGCACCGGACCTGCCTACAGTGATGGACTATGCGGTGATGGCGGAGAACGGCTCCATGCTCAATACGCCGCCGACTTTTGCGATTTACATCGCCGGGCTGGTGTTCCGTTGGCTCCGCAATCTGGGCGGGCTGGCGGCCATGGAGGCGCGCAATATCGCCAAGGCAAGGCGGCTCTATGACTACATCGACGGCAGCGGCTTTTACGAGAACCGGGTCGCGCCCACCGCCCGCTCGCGGATGAACATACCGTTCCAGTTGCAGGACGAAACGCTCAACGACGCCTTCCTCGCCGGAGCACGGGAAGCGGGGCTGGTGCAACTCAAGGGCCACAAGTCGGTGGGTGGAATGCGGGCCTCGATCTACAACGCGATGCCGCTGGAAGGCGTGGTGGCGTTGATCGACTACATGCAGGACTTTGCCCGTCGCAAGGGCTGAGAGTCGTCAGGAGACGCGGAATGAGCGACGAAGAATTGCTCAGGTTGAGAACCGAAATCGATGCCCTCGATGAAGAGGTCTTGGCCAAACTTTCGCGGCGGGCCGCTCTGGCCCATCGCATTGGCGAGATCAAGCGCGGCAACATCTATCGGCCCGAGCGGGAGGCGCAGGTGCTCCGCCGGCTGGCGGAGGTCAATCCCGGCCCCCTGCCGGACAAGGCCGTGCAGCGGGTTTTTCGCGAGGTCATGTCCGCCTGTCTGGCTCTGGAGAAGCCGCTGGAAGTCGCCTTCCTGGGGCCGGAGGGCACCTTCTCCGAGACCGCGGCCCGCAAACATTTCGGTAGCGGGCCCAGCCTCCAATCCGTCGCCTCGATCGACGACGTGTTCCGTGCCGTCGAGGCAAACAATGCGGAGTACGGCGTCGTGCCGGTGGAGAATTCCACCGAGGGGGCCGTGGGCCGTACTCTCGATCTGCTCCTGATGAGTCCGCTCAGCGTCTGTGGCGAAGTCAAGCTGCGCATCCATCAGAACCTTCTGACCCGGGCGCCCGGGCTGGGGGCCGTTCGGCGGGTGTATTCCCACCCCCAGTCCCTCGCCCAGTGCCATGAGTGGCTGAACCGCAATCTGCCGGAGATTCCGCGCATCCCGGTCGCCAGCAATGCCGAGGCGGCGCGGATGGCGGCGGAAGATCCCGATGCCGCAGCGCTGGCGGGCGAGGCCGCCGCCGAGCGCTATGGCCTGTCCATCCTGGCGGGCCGGGTGGAAGACGATCCCAATAATTCCACCCGCTTCCTCGTGCTGGCGAGCCATGATGCCGGTCCGTCCGGCCGGGACAAGACCTCCCTGGTGTGCTCGGCGCCGAACCGTTCCGGGGCGATGCATGCACTCCTCGAGCCATTCGCCCGCTTCGGGGTCAGCATGACCAAGCTCGAGTCCCGGCCAGCTCGCTCGGGCATGTGGGAATATGTGTTCTATATCGACGTTGAAGGTCATCAGAGCGACGAGCCCCTCTCTGCCGCGCTGCAGGAATTGAAAGAGCGGGCAGCGTTTCTCAAGGTGCTGGGTTCCTACCCGGTCGCGGCAATCTGATCGGGCGGGGCCTGCCCGCCGAAGGAGGTCGTATCCATGTCCAGTCCCGTTCAGGCGCCGGCCAATGTTCGCGCCATCGCCCCCTATCAACCCGGTAAGCCGATCTCCGAATTGGTTCGGGAGCTGGGTATTCCGGCGGGCACCATCGTCAAGCTCGCTTCCAACGAGAATCCCCTGGGAATGAGTATCGCCGCCCGGGACGCCGTGCGCCGCAACCTGTGTGACGTCCCGCGCTACCCCGATGGCAACGGCTTTGCCCTCAAACAGGCGCTGGCCCGGCGATTTGGAGTGGATACCGCCCAGATCGTGCTGGGGAATGGCTCCAATGACGTGCTGGACATGGCGGCTCGAGCGTTTCTCAACACGGACACCTCGGCGGTCTATTCCCGCTACGCCTTCGCGGTGTATCCCTTGGCGACGCAGACCGTTGGCGCCCAGGGCATCGAGGTGCCGGCGCGGGACTTCGGCCATGATCTGAAGGCCATGGCCCAGGCGATCCGGCCCGATACCCGGGTCGTTTTCATCGCCAACCCCAATAACCCCACCGGCACCTTCCTTCCGGGCCGCGCCCTGCGGGAATTTCTCGCGGACGTTCCCGGCGATGTGCTGGTAGTGCTTGACGAGGCCTATACCGAGTATCTGGGCCCGGAGGACGCCTACGATGCCATTTCCTGGCTGGCGGAATTTCCGAACCTCCTGATTTCCCGGACCTTCTCCAAGGCCTACGGCTTGGCCGGGTTGCGCGTGGGCTATGGGCTCGGACACCCGGAGGTCATCGACCTTCTCAACCGGGTGCGCCAGCCCTTCAATGTCAGTGTCCTCGGCCTGGTCGCCGCCGAAGCCGCCCTGGACGATCTGGAGTTCATCGCCAAGTCAGCCGAACTGAACCGGCGGGGAATGGCGCAGATCCTCGCCGGGCTGGCGGAACTCGGGCTCGAGACCATGCCGGCCTACGGCAACTTCGTGACGCTGCGGGTGGGCAATTCCGCGGCGGTGAATGCCCGCTTGCTGCGCCAGGGGGTCATCGTCCGGCCCATCGCCGGTTATGGTCTCCCGGACTGGCTGCGGGTGTCGATCGGCCTGCCGGAGGAAAACTCCCGATTTCTGGCGGCCTTGCGCAGCGCCCTGGACTGAGCCCATGGCCCTCATTCGCCAATTGGCCGTCTGCGGCGTCGGTCTGATCGGGGGGTCCTTCGCGTTGGCGCTGCGGGAGGCGGCGGCCGTGGAGCGCATTGTCGGCATGGGCCGGTCCGCCGCCGCGCTGGAGCGGGCGCGGGAGCTTGGCGTGATCGACCGTGTCGCGGTCGATTGGCCCTCGGCGCTGCAGGGTACCGACTTCGTCCTTGTGGCCGCGCCGGTGGGGCAGATGGATGGAATCTTCGCCGCGATGGCGCCCCACCTGCAGGCCGGAACCGTGGTGACCGACGCTGGCAGCACCAAAAAAGATGTGATTGAGGCCGTGTACCGCCATCTTGACCGCCATCTGGGCGAGGCGGTGCCGTCCCACCCCATCGCCGGGGCGGAAAAGAGCGGGGTCGATGCGGCCTTCCCCACGCTTTACCGGGGGCGCAAGGTGGTGGTTACGCCGCTCCCGGAGAATGCGCCCGCAGCGGTGGAGCGGGTACGGGCGGCGTGGGGCGCCTGCGGGGCGGTCCTCGAGGAAATGACACCCCAGGAACACGACCGGGTTTTCGCGGCGGTCAGCCATCTGCCCCATCTGCTCGCGTTTGGACTCGTCCATGATCTGGCCGGACGGGCCAATTCGAAGCAGCTCTTCAGTTTCGCCGCGAGCGGATTTCGTGATTTCACGCGGATCGCCGGCAGCCATCCCGAGATGTGGCGGGATATCTGCATGGCTAATCGGCAGGCCTTGTTGGGCGAGCTGGACGCCTACCTGGCGGAACTGGCCTATCTGCGGGCCTTGCTTATGGCCGGCAAAGGCGACGATCTCGAGGCCCTCTTCCAAACCGCCCGGGAGGCCCGCAATGCGTGGGCCCAGCAAGGGCAGAACGCTTGAGGCGATAGTGGAATTCCTTGATCTTCCGCCCCTGCTCGGGGCCAAAGGGACGGTGCGTCTGCCCGGATCCAAGAGCATATCCAATCGTATCCTGTTGCTGGCGGCCCTGGCCGAGGGCGTCACAGATATTTACGACCTCCTGGAATCCGACGATGTGGCCCGGATGCTCGAAGCCCTCGGCCGCCTGGGGATCCCATGGTCCCGCCGGGAGGGCCGAGACGATTATCAGGTTCAGGGCGTCGGTGGAAGCTTCCCAGTGAAGGCGGCCGATCTATTCCTCGGCAATGCCGGAACGGCCTTTCGGCCCCTCACCGCCGCCCTGGCGTTCTCCGGTGGCGACTATCGGTTGTCAGGCGTGCCGAGGATGCATGAGCGTCCGATCGGCGATCTGGTGGACGGGCTGCGCCAATTGGGCGCGCGGGTGGAGTACTTGGCGAATGAGGGGTTTCCCCCGCTTCGCATCGAGCCTGGGCACCTCACCCCCGGGGGCATCGTGCGGGTGCGGGGCGACGTGTCCAGCCAGTTCCTCACCGCGCTCCTCATGGCATTGCCCCTGGCGGGGGTGGAAACCACCGTCGAAGTGGTTGGGGAGTTGATCTCCAAGCCCTATATCGGCATTACCCTGGATCTCATGGCGCGTTTCGGCGTCGAGGTGCAGCGGGAGGGCTGGAGCCGCTTCACCGTGCCCGGGGGTCAGCGCTATCGCAGCCCGGGGACGATCTTCGTCGAGGGGGACGCTTCCTCCGCCTCCTATTTTCTCGCCGCCGGTGCCATCGGCGGCGGGCCGGTCCGGGTCGAAGGGGTCGGGCGGAGCAGTATTCAAGGGGATGTGCGCTTTGCCGAGGCGCTGGAAGCGCTGGGCGCCCGGATCGAGATGGGGGACAACTGGATCGAGGCCCAGGCGCCGGCCGAAGGAAAGTTGAAGGCCTTCGACCTGGATCTGAACCATATCCCCGATGCGGCCATGACCCTGGCGGTGGCGGCCTTGTTCGCGGACGGCCCGTGTCGCCTGCGCAATATCGCGAGCTGGCGGGTCAAGGAGACGGATCGGATCAGCGCCATGGCCACGGAGTTGCGCAAGGTGGGTGCAACCGTCGAGGAGGGGGCCGACTACCTGACGGTGACACCGCCGGCGCGCCTCATTTCCCAGGCAGCGATCGACACCTACGACGACCACCGGATGGCGATGTGTTTCTCGCTGGTGTCTCTTGGCGGAGTCGGGGTGCGGATCAACGATCCGAAGTGCGTGAACAAGACTTTCCCGACCTATTTCGCCGCGTTTTCAGGCGTCACCCGCCCGGTACCGGTTATTGCCATCGACGGGCCCTCGGCCTCCGGGAAAGGGACGGTGGCGGCCCGGGTGGCAGAGGCTTTGGGATTTCATTGCCTGGACAGCGGTTCCCTCTATCGCCTGGTAGCCCTCGCTGCGCTGCGGGCCGGCGTGGGCCTGGACGAGGAGGGCTGGCTGGCAGGGGCGGCGGCCAGCCTGGACGCCGAGTTCCGTGGCGATCGGGTCTTCCTCGGGGGTGAGGACGTCACCGCGGAGATCCGCACCGAGGCTTGCTCCGCTGGGGCTTCGCGGGTGGCGGCCTATCCAGCAGTCCGCGAGGCCCTGGTGCGCAGACAGCGGGATTTCCGCCGTCCGCCGGGATTGGTGGCGGATGGCCGCGACATGGGCTCGGTGATTTTTCCCGACGCCGAAAGGAAATTCTTTCTCACTGCGAGTGTCGAGGCGCGGGCGGATCGTCGCTATAAGCAGTTGATCGAAAAGGGGTTGCCTGCTAATATCTTCGACCTTTCGCAGGAGCTGCGGATTCGGGACGAGCGGGATGCCAGCCGTCCGGTCGCGCCCTTGCGGAAGATGCCGGAGGCGATCCTTGTCGATTCCAGCGCCATGACGGTCGATGAAGTCGTGGTCAAGGTGCTCGATCAGGCGCGGCCTTCGGTGTGAAATGGCGCCCGGAATGGCCGGGCGATCGATCAACTTCTTGTTCGGCCGTCCAGTTCTGGCTGGCCATTTGGGTCCCATTATTCATGTCCACTGCTATCGCCTCCGCTGAATCCAGCATGGAGAGTTTTGCCGCTCTTTTCGAAGAAAGCCTTGCCCGCCAGGAAATGCGCGCCGGGGAAGTCATCACTGCCGAAGTGGTCCGCGTCGACCAGAATTTCGTGGTGGTGAATGCCGGCCTCAAGTCCGAGAGCTACGTCAATATCGACGAGTTTCGCAACGACCGCGGCGAGATCGAGGTTCAACCCGGTGACTATATCCAGGTTGCCATCGAAGCCCTCGAAGACGGCTATGGCGAAACCCGCCTGTCCCGTGACAAGGCCAAACGGATCGCCGCCTGGAACGATCTCGAAAAAGCGCTCAACGACGGTACCCTGGTGAAGGGTTTGATCAGCGGTCGCGTCAAGGGCGGTCTCACCGTCATGACGAACAGCATCCGCGCCTTCCTGCCAGGCTCGCTGGTGGACATGCGTCCGGTCAAGGACACCACGCCTTTCGAAGGCAAAGAATTCGAATTTAAAGTCATCAAGCTCGACCGTAAGCGCAACAACGTGGTGGTTTCCCGCCGCGCGGTGCTGGAAGAGACCATGGGTGAAGAGCGTCAGAAGCTGCTCGAAAACCTCAAGGAAGGGACCGTGGTCAAGGGCGTGGTCAAGAACATCACCGATTACGGCGCGTTCGTTGATCTCGGTGGCATCGATGGCCTGCTGCACATTACCGACCTGGCTTGGCGCCGCGTCCGTCACCCGTCCGAAGTGTTGGCGGTGGGCGACGAGATCGAAGCCAAGGTGCTCAAGTTCGACCAGGAGAAGAATCGTGTCTCCCTGGGCCTCAAGCAACTGGGCGAAGATCCGTGGGTGGGCATTTCCCGCCGTTACCCGCAGGGCACCCGTCTGTTCGGCAAGGTCACCAACATCACCGACTACGGCGCGTTCGTGGAAGTCGAGCAGGGTATCGAGGGCTTGGTGCACGTCTCCGAAATGGACTGGACCAACAAGAACATCCACCCCACCAAGGTCGTCCAGCTGGGTGACGAGGTGGAGGTGATGATCCTCGAGATTGACGAAGACCGTCGCCGCATCTCTCTGGGCATGAAGCAGTGCATGTCCAACCCCTGGGACGATTTCGCCATCAACCACAAGAAGGGCGACAAGGTTCGCGGCCAGATCAAGTCCATCACCGATTTCGGCGTGTTCATCGGCCTGGAAGGCGGCATCGACGGCTTGGTGCATCTCTCCGACCTGTCCTGGAGCGAGAACGGCGAAGAGGCTGTCCGCCGCTTCAAGAAGGGCGACGAGGTCGAGGCAGTGGTGCTGTCCATCGACGTGGAGCGCGAGCGCATTTCCCTTGGCGTCAAGCAGCTGGAAGGCGATCCCTTCACCAACTTCATCGCCACCCATGAAAAGAACAGCCTCGTCCGTGGCACGGTCAAGTCCGTCGATGCCCGGGGTGCGGTGATCACGCTGGGTGATGAGGTGGAAGGGTACCTGCGGGCCTCCGAAGCCGCCCCCCACCGCGTCGATGATCTCTCCACCCTCCTGAAGGAAGGCGATGAGGTGGAGGCGATGATCGTGAACGTGGATCGCAAGTCCCGTGGCATCAACCTGTCCGTCCGTGCCAAGGAGCAGGCCGAGCAGTCCGAGGCCATGGAGCGTCTGGCGGCCACTGACGCGGTGAGCGGCACCACCAACCTGGGTGCGCTGCTCAAGGCCAAGCTCAACGAGCAGAAGCAGTAAGCCTTGTCTGCCATGACCAAATCGGAGCTGATTTTGCGGCTGGCGGAGCGCTTTCCGCAGCTGGTCGCCAAGGATGCCGATTGCGCGGTCAAAATGATTCTCGATGCCATGGTCGACTCGCTCTCGCAAGGCGGCCGCATCGAGATCCGCGGCTTCGGCAGTTTCGCATTGAATTACCGTCCTCCCCGGGTCGGGCGGAATCCGAAGTCGGGCGAGAAGGTGAGAGTCCCGCAGAAGTATGTTCCGCATTTCAAGGCGGGCAAGGAATTGCGTGAACGGGTGGATATGGTGGTCTGAGGCCACCCCACACCATCCGAAACGACCTAGGCGGCTTTGGCCGCCTTCTTTTTTGCCCTCGCCTCAGGGATAATCCCCCGCCATGAAATGGATCATGTGGTTCCTTCGGGGCGTCCTTTTCCTCTTCCTGTTCGGCTTTGCCGTCAAGAATGATCAACTCGTCACCCTGCATTTCTTTTTCGGCGCCGAATGGCGTTTGCCGGTGGTGTTCGTGATGGTGATCTTCTTTGCGGCGGGGGCGGTGCTTGGCGTCACAGCTACCTTGGCGTCCCTCCTCAAGCAAAGACGGGAGATCGGCCGTTTGCGCCGTGCCAGCCGAGCCCCAGCCACTTCTCAGCAGACCGCTCCGGTTCCGGACGGCGACGCGCCCGAAGCCTTTTAGGCCATGGAGATTCAGCTCTGGTGGCTGTTGGCGCTGCCGCTGTTTTTTGCCCTCGGCTGGGTGGCGGCTCGGATCGACATTCGCCAGGTTGTCCAGGAGTCGCGCACCTTGCCGCGCTCCTACCTCAGCGGCCTCAATTTTCTTCTGAACGAACAGCCCGACAAGGCCATCGACGCCTTCATCGAGGCGGTGAAGATCGACCCCCACACCGTCGAGCTTCATTTCGCGCTGGGCAGTCTCTTCCGCCGGCGGGGCGAGACCGATCGCGCGATTCGCATGCATCAGAATCTCGTCGAACGGGATGACCTGTCGGAGGATCAGCGCCTACAGGCTCTGGAGGAGTTGGGGCAGGATTTCCTCAAGGCGGGGCTCCTAGACCGTGCGGAGTCCGTCTTTGACCGCCTGCGGGGGACGCGCCTCAATGACAAGGCGCTGCAGTATCTCCTCGAGATTTACCAGCAAGAGAAGGACTGGGTTCGGGCCATCGACGCCGCCCAGGCCCTACCGGACCACGAGAGCCTGCTGTGGCGCAAGGAAGTCGCCAATTTCCACTGTGAAGTGGCGGCGGCCGAACTGGCCAGTTCTCGCCTGGACGTTGCGCGGGAGGCAGTCGATCGGGCCTTGGCGGTGAATCCAAAGTCGGTTCGCGCGAGCCTGATTCTGGGCGACATCCAGGTCGCCCTGGGGCAGGATGAGCTGGCATTGGCGGCCTGGAAAAAAGTGGAGATTCAGGATCCCGTCTATTTGGCCCTGGTGGCCGAGCGCATCATGGATGCTCACCGTCGCCTCGGGCGCGTGGACCAGGGGATGGCCCTGTTGAGGGCTTATCTGGATCAGAACCCGTCCCTCGATCTCCTCGATGAGGTCTTCCACTGGGAGTTGGAAAAGGCCGGAGCGCAGCCGGCCTACGAGTTGGTACGGGAGGAACTGCGGCGCAATCCGACCCTCCTCGGGCTGGACAAGCTACTGGAAGCCGCGCTCCTTACCTCCGCCCCCGACCAGCGCCAGGACATTGAATTGATGAAGCAGCTCATCCATGGCCATACTCGGCGGGTGGCCCGTTATCGTTGTGATAGCTGCGGTTTCAAGGCACGCCAGTTCTACTGGCGATGCCCCGCCTGCGGGGGATGGGAAACCTATCCGCCGCGCCGTACAGAAGAGTTCGATTTGGCGCCTTGAGGTCCATCGAACCCCACAATTAGGAGGACAGCCACATGAAAGTAACGGTGATCGGGACGGGCTATGTCGGCCTCGTCTCCGGAGCATGTTTGGCGGATGTCGGCAATGACGTGCTTTGCCTCGATCTGGATCCGGAAAAGATCCGCATCCTTCAAGAGGGGGGAATCCCCATTCATGAACCGGGGTTGCTGGAGGTGGTGCGCCGCAATGTGGAAGCCGGCCGCCTGAGCTTCACTACCGATGTTGAAAAGGCCGCCCGCTTTGGCCTGATTCAGTTCATCGCCGTGGGGACGCCTCCCGACGAGGACGGCTCAGCCGATCTCCAGTATGTGCTGGCGGCCGCCCGCAACATCGGTAAGTTCATGGATGGCTACCGGGTCGTGGTCGACAAGTCCACCGTCCCGGTGGGGACTGGAGACAAAGTCCGCGCGGCGGTGGCGGAGACTCTGCGGGAGCGGGGCGCTACCCTGAACTTCAGCGTCGTCTCCAACCCCGAGTTTCTCAAGGAAGGGGCGGCAATCGAGGATTTCATGCGCCCGGATCGCATCGTCGTCGGTGCGGACGACGAGCAGGCCATCGCCCACATGCGTCAGCTCTACTCGCCATTCCAGCGCAAGCACGAAAAGCTGGTGTTCATGGATATCCGTTCGGCGGAGCTCACCAAATATGCCGCCAACGCCATGTTGGCGACCCGCATCAGCTTCATGAACGAGTTGGCCAATCTGGCCGAGACGCTCGGGGCGGACATCGAATTGGTGCGGCAGGGGATCGGCTCCGACCCGCGCATCGGGTGGCACTTTCTGTATGCCGGCTGCGGTTACGGGGGCTCGTGCTTTCCCAAGGACGTCAAGGCACTCATCAAGACTGCCAAGGAAAATGGGCATGACCTGAAGGTGCTGGGGGCCGTCGAAGACGCCAACGACGCCCAGAAGCACGTCCTGATCCAGAAGGTCGAAATGCGCTTCGGGAGCGATCTCACCGGTCGGCGCTTCGCCGTCTGGGGGCTCGCGTTCAAGCCCAATACGGACGACATGCGGGAGGCGCCTGCCCGGGTGATCATCGAGGAGCTGTTCAAGCGCGGCGCTACCGTGACAGCCTATGATCCGGTGGCCATGCAGGAGGCCGAGCGAATTTTTGGCGACGAACCGCGCCTTTCCTACGCCGGACGGCCGAAGAGTGCTCTTGAGGGCGCAGACGCGCTGCTCATCGTGACCGAATGGAAAGAGTTCCGTAGTCCGGATTTCGATGCGATCAAGAGCCGGCTGAAGGCCCCGGTCATCTTCGACGGACGCAATATGTACGACCCCGAAGTCATTCGGGAACTCGGTATCGAATATCACGCAATCGGGCGCGCCTGAGCAGGGTGGGGCAGTCGGTTATCAGCCGGCTGACGAGCGGTTGACCATGCTATCACACAGCCGCCGCGGGTCGCTGCCACCAACTTTGGTTTTGCCCTGGTGAAGCTGAGCCAGAGCCCGCGGGCTCTGGCTTTTGGCGCTTGGTGACGTCTCAAGGCAACGGGTTTTGTGCCGTAAAGCGGGTTGGTACCCGCCTATTACTTTTGTGCCAAGACCGGACCTTGAAAATGTCAATCCGCAAACTCATCGCCCTGACCGTGGGCGCGCTCGCAGCTTTCCTGATCCTGCTATTGGCGGTCACGCTCACCATGGTGCGAGACGTGGAAGGGCAATTCAGCGAGTCTGCCCGGTATGCGGAGGCCGCGCAGGCTGCCCAGGGCTTTCAATTCCGTGTTGTGCAGGTCCAGCAGTTCCTCACTGACGTCAGCGCAACCGGCAACGAGGATGGGTTTGCCAAGGCCACCGAAAATTTCAATGCCGGGATTGGCGAACTGGAAAAAATTCGGAGCTGGTCCCCCGATCTCGCCACTGAAATTGGCGTCATTCAG
The DNA here is from genome assembly GCA_016791005.1 of Zoogloeaceae bacterium. Lineage (GTDB taxonomy): Bacteria > Pseudomonadota > Gammaproteobacteria > Burkholderiales > Rhodocyclaceae > JAEUNX01. The sequence goes on along the minus strand of JAEUNY010000089.1, from coordinate 31,140 downwards.
AAGCTTTTTCGCGAGTTTGATGCGACCGGACGTGGGATGGCCAAAACCTATCTCAAGGAAGGGCGTCAAGCCGGCAACGCGATCATGCAGCAGCCGACGACGGGATTCGACGCGAGGGCCGATGCGCTTTTCGCTGCCATGGATCCATTTCTGGAGCGGGTGCAGAAATCGGCGCTGCTGCAACGTCAGATCGCTCAGGATCATTTGGCGCGCGACAAGTGGATCATCGTGGGTCTGGAGTGTGCCATTCTGGCCATTACCGTCGCCGCCCTGCTGGGCCTGCGCAGGCAGATCTTCGGTGCTCTGGGTGGGGAGCCGGCCTACGCGACCGGGGTGGTCGATGCGATTACTCAGGGCAATCTCGCGAAGGATGTTGAGATTCATCACCCACGGCCCGGAAATGTTCTGGACTCCATGCGGCGCATGCAGGCCCGCCTGCGGGAATTCGTGACTTCCACCCATTCAGCGATTCAGGGGGTCGATGGCGCGGCTCAGCAGTTGAATCGGGTGGCGGAGGAACTCTCGGGCAGCGCCCACTCCGCCAGCGACTCCGCGGCTGGCATTGCCAGCACGGTCGAAGAGCTGTCGGCCAATCTTGAGGAGATTGCCCGTAGCGCCGGGAACGCCCGAGAGGCCAGCGAAAGCTCGGGTGCGCTGGTGGGCAATGGCCGTGAAATCATGGGCGAAACCGTCCGCGAAATGGGTCGGATCGAAAATCTCACCGCGGAGGCGGCCCAGGGCCTGGCTCAACTGGGGAGCGCATCGGAACGTATTACGCGGGTGATCGACATGATTCGCGAGGTGGCCGACCAGACCAATCTCCTGGCCCTCAACGCCGCCATTGAGGCGGCCCGGGCCGGGGAGTCCGGTCGTGGATTTGCCGTGGTGGCCGACGAAGTCCGCAAGCTTGCGGAACGGACAGCGGCCTCAACCAACGAGATCCATCGTTTGATCACTGAGGTGAACGACACGGCGGCCAAGGCGGTGGACGGAATTGGTCAGGTCGTTCGCAGTGTCAACGCGGGTGCCGACCGCGCCCGCCAGGCCGACGAAACCATGGCAGCCATCCACCAGCGGACCACCGAGGTCGTCTCCCTGGTGGCGGCCATTAACAGTGCCCTGCTGGAGCAGGAGCGGGCCCATGACGATCTGGTGCAGCGGACCAATGTGCTCGCCAGCCTGGCGGAACGAAACAGCGCCGTGGCGGGCGACGCGGCAGGAAGCGCTAACCGCATGCACCAGTTGTCCGGCGAACTCCATGACACCGTCAGCTGGCTGCGGCTTCAGGGCTGAGGTTGGGGAGGGGCTGGGGCGGACGGCGATGGTGGCGCGAGTCCCAGAAAGGAAAAAGGCCCGGTGCGTACCGGGCCTAAGTTTTTGAGGAATTACGAGGTTATACGTCCCGCGGGTCAGACGACGGCTTCCTGCTTTTCTTTCTTTGGCTTGATGAATTGTTCTCGGGACACGCCCAGCCACATCACCAGCGGGCTGGCCACGAGGACCGACGAATAGATCCCGAAGCAGATGCCGATGGTGAGTGCGAGGGCGAAGTAGTGCAGAGTTTCGCCGCCGAAGAGCAACATCGAGAGCACCATGATCTGGGTCGAACCGTGGGTGATGACGGTCCGTGAGATCGTGCTCGTGATGGCGTGATCCAGCACTTCCGGGGTAGAAAGCTGACGCTTCCTTTTGAAGGTCTCGCGCACCCGGTCGAAGACCACCACTGACTCATTCACCGAATAACCCAGCACCGCCAATACCGCCGCCAATACTGGCAGGGAAAACTCCCATTGGAAGAAGGCGAAGAAGCCGAGAATGATGATCACGTCGTGGAGGTTGGCGATGATCGCCGAGACGGAAAACCGCCATTCGAAGCGCAGCGCGAGGTAGATCATGATCCCCGCAATCACCAGTAGTAGCGCCATCGCACCGTCTGACGCCAGTTCCTTGCCCACCTGAGGTCCGACAAACTCGACGCGACGGATTTCGGCCGCCGGGCCGCCGGCACTGGCCAGGGTCGCTTTGGCTTTTTCCGCCACGCTGTTGCTGTCTGACCCGTCCCGATTGGGAAGGCGGATCAGGACGTCCCGCGCGCTGCCAAAGTTTTGCACCTGGGCATCCGGGAAACCGTCCTTCGCCAGAGCGTCCCGAACTGTCTCCAACGCCGGGGTGTCGGCGTAATGGACTTCCATCAGGGTGCCGCCCGTGAACTCGACGGACAGGTGGAGGCCCCGGGTGGCCAGGAAGAACACCGCCAGGAGGAAGGTGACCAACGAAATGACGTTGAACACCAGCGCGTGGCGCATGAACGGAATGTCTTTTTTGATGCGGAAGAATTCCATGTTCGGAACCTTGGTAAGTAGCCAGGCCCTTGCGGGCCCGGCGGACGATCACTGGGTGGCGGGTTTCCAGACCTGCCCGATGGAGAGCTTTTCCACCTTGCGGCGGCGACCGTAGATGAAGTTCACCAGCATGCGGGAGACCAGCACCGAACTGAACATCGAGGTAAGGATTCCCAGACAATGCACCACGGCGAAACCCCGCACCGGCCCGGAGCCGAAGACCAGGAGGGCGACACCGGCGATCAGGGTGGTGATGTTCGAATCGAGAATGGTGTCGAAGGCCCGGTCGTAGCCGGCGGTGATGGCCGCCTGGGGCGTCGAGCCGTTGCGCAACTCCTCCCGCACCCGCTCGTTGATGAGCACGTTGGCGTCGATGGCCATGCCGAGGGTGAGGGCGATCGCGGCGATACCGGGCAGGGTCAGGGTCGCCTGCAGCAGCGACAGCAGTGCGACCAACAACAGGAGGTTGGCGGCCAGCGCGGTGACGGAGACGAAGCCGAAGAGCAGGTAATAAGCCGTCATGAATACTGCGATGGCAATGAACCCCCACAGGGTCGAATGGAAGCCCTTGGTGATGTTCTCGGCACCCAGGCTCGGCCCCACAGTGCGCTCCTCGATGATCTCCATCGGCGCGGCCAGGGAGCCTGCGCGCAGGAGCAGCGCGGTGTCGGTGGCCTCGACGGTATTCATGCGGCCGGAGATCTGGACCCGGCCGCCAGCGATTTCACTGCGGATCACCGGGGCGGTAATCACTTCCCCCTTGCCTTTCTCGATGAGGAGAATGGCCATCCGCTTGCCGACGCTCTCCCTCGTGACGTCGCGGAAGATCCGTGCCCCCGCTGCGTCGAGGGTCAGGTGCACCGCCGGCTCGTGAGTCTGGCCGTCGAAACCGGGTTGGGCGTCGGTCAGGCGGTCCCCGGTGAGGACGACCTGCTTTTTCACCAGGAGGGGGCGGCCGCCGCGCTCGGTGTAAAGCTCTGTGCCCGGGGGGACTGCGCCGGCAAGCGCGCTTTCCAGGGTCCCAGGCGTGTCGTCCACCATCCGGATTTCGAGGGTCGCGGTACGCCCCAGGATGTCCTTGGCCTTGGCGACGTCCTGAACCCCAGGAAGCTGGACGACGATGCGATCCGCGCCCTGCTGCTGGATGACGGGTTCAGCTACCCCCAGTTCGTTGATCCGGTTGTGCAGGGTGGTGATGTTCTGCTTGAGGGAGAACTCCTGGAGGCGCAGCTTGGCCGGGGCGGTGAGGGTGGCCAGCAGGCGCAGCTCCTCGGGGCCGTCGTCGCGTTCGGAAAGCTGCAGGTCCGCGGTGGAGTCGGAGATGACGACGCGGGCGGCGTCCCGGGTCGCCGCGTCGCGAAAACGCACGGTAAGGCTCTGCCCCTCCCGGGTGATGCCTGCGTGGCGGACATTCTTGTCGCGCAGCAGGGTGCGCAGATCCCCCACGGTCGAGTCGAGACGCTTGGTCACCGCCCCGTTCATGTCCACCTGAAGCAGGAAGTGCACGCCGCCCCGCAGGTCGAGACCCAGGTACATGGGCAGCGCGTGAATCGAGGTCAGCCAAGCCGGTGAGGCGGAGAGGAGATTCAGGGCCACTACGAAGTTCGGGTCAGCGGGATCCGGGTTCAGCGCCCGCTCAATGGCGTCCTTGGCCTGGAGCTGAATGTCGGTGCTGGCAAAGCGGGCGCGCACGCTGGTGGCGTCGGCGAAGATCCCGTTGGGGGTGATTTTGGCGGCCGCCAAGGCATCCCCCACCCGCGCCGTGATGGCCGCCGGATCCAGCTTCTGGGTGGCTTTGGCGCTCGAGACCTGGACAGCAGGGACCTCGCCGTAGAAATTGGGGAGGGTGTAGAGCAGGCCCCAGACGAGGATGAAGCCGATGAGGAGGTTCTTCCAGAGCGGGTAGCGATTCATGGGGGTCCGGCGGCGGGATGGGAAGATAGCGGGTGCGCCCTTGGGGGCGCTTAGGCCCGGCTCAGAGGGTCTTCAGGGTGCCCTTTGGGAGCACGACACCGATGGCCTGCTTCTGGAATTTGACCTGGATGCCGTCTGCAACTTCGAGGAGAAGATAGGTGTCGCCGACTTCGGCGATCTTGCCCGCCATGCCAGCCGAGGTGATGACTTCGTCTCCTTTGGCCAGGGCTTCCACCAGGGCTTTGTGCTCCTTGGCCTTCTTCATCTGCGGGCGGATCATGAGGAACCACAGCAGGGCAAACATGGCCACCATGGGCAGAAGCCCCATCAGGCCTCCGGTGGGGTCGGCGGCGGTGGTCTGAGCGTAGGCGTTGGAAATCAGCACGTTGCAACTCCGAAATCGGTCATCGAAAACTCAGCATTATATCAGGCGGATGTTAGGTCACCCGGATAAAGGGCGATTCAACGGGTTTCGCAGGCCCGATCGGCGGCAAACCGGGTGCGAAAGCCGGCCAGGTCTTGGGCTTGGATCGCCGCCCGGAGTTCCGCGGTCAGGGTCTGGTAGTAGCGCAGGTTATGCACCGTATTGAGCATGGCGCCAAGGATCTCGCCAGTGCGATGAAGGTGGTGAAGGTAGCTGCGAGTGAAATGGGTGCAGGTGTAGCAATCGCAGGAGGGGTCCAGGGGGCCGGTGTCGGCCTTATGGCGGGCGTTCTTGATCTTGATGTCGCCAAAGCGCGTGAAGAGCCAGCCGTTGCGGGCGTTGCGGGTGGGCATCACGCAATCGAACATGTCGATGCCCTGGGAAACCGCCTCCACGATATCCTCCGGCGTGCCCACCCCCATCAGGTAACGTGGACGGTCTGACGGGAGCCGGGGGGCAGTGTGGGCGAGGATGCGTTGCATGTCGTCCTTGGGCTCGCCCACCGACAATCCACCGATGGCATAGCCATGGAAGCCGATCTCGGCGAGTCCGGCGAGGGATTCGTCCCTCAAATCTTCGTACATTCCGCCCTGGACGATGCCGAAGAGGGCGTTGGGGTTTTCAGATCGGTCGAACGCGTCGCGGGAACGGCGCGCCCAGCGTAACGAGAGCCGCATCGATTGCGCCGCCTCGTCGAGGCTGGCCGGGTAGGGCGTGCATTCATCGAAGATCATCACGACGTCGGAATTCAGCACCCGCTGAATGTCCATCGAGATCTCTGGAGTGAGGAAGAGCCGCGAGCCGTCGATGGGCGAGGCGAACTTCACCCCTTCCTCGCTAATCTTGCGCAGCGCGCCGAGGGAAAAGACCTGGAACCCGCCGGAGTCCGTGAGAATGGGCCGGTCCCAGGCCATGAAGCGGTGCAGTCCGCCGTGCCGGCCCACGATCTCCAGCCCCGGCCGCAGCCAGAGGTGGAAGGTGTTGCCCAGACAAATCTGGGCGCCGATGGTCTCCAGGGTGGCCGGCGTCATGGCCTTGACCGTGCCGTAGGTCCCCACCGGCATGAAAACCGGCGTCTCCACTTCGCCGTGGTTCAGGCTCAGGCGTCCGCGGCGGGCCTGGCCGTCTGTGGCCAGCAGGTCAAAGTGCATCATTGCGTTGGGGCAGAAACATGGCGTCACCATAGCTGAAGAAGCGGTAGCCCTGGTCGATGGCGTGGGCGTAGGCGCGGCGGATGGTCGCCAGGCCGGCGAAGGCGGAGACCAGCATCAGGAGCGTGGACTTGGGCAGATGGAAATTGGTGATCAGGGCATCGACGACCCGGAAGCGATAGCCGGGCAGGATGAACAACTCGGTTTCCCCGGCCCCGGCCGTCAGGGGGCCGGATTGGGCCGCGGCTTCCAGGGCCCGCAGGCTGGTGGTGCCAACGGCCACCACGCGGCCGCCGGCCCTGCGGGTGGCCTCGATGGCCGCCACGGTCTCCGCCGGAAGAATGTAGCGCTCCCGGTGCATACGGTGCTCGGAAAGCTCATGGACGCGCACCGGCTGGAAGGTGCCCGCCCCTACGTGGAGCGTCAGATAGGCCATCCCCACGCCGTTCGCCTTGAGTTGCGCCAGCAGCGCGTCATCGAAATGCAGGCCGGCGGTGGGGGCTGCGACCGAGCCGGGATGGCGGGCATAGACGGTCTGGTAGCGCGTTTCGTCGGCCTGGTCGGCGGCCCGCTCGATGTAGGGAGGCAGCGGCAGTCTGCCATGGCGCTCGAGAAGACTCGCCACTTCGTCCTCATCCGGAAACCGCAGGTGGTAGAACTCGCCCACCCGCCCCAGGACTTCGACTGTCAGGCCATCGCCCAAAAGAAGGCGGGATCCGGGCTTGGGGGATTTGCTCGCCCGGACCTGGGCGATGGCTTCGTGGGGGCCGATGGGCCGCTCCACCAGCACTTCCACCTGCCCGCCGCTCTCCTTGGTGCCGAGCAGACGGGCGTGAAGCACCCGGGTGTCGTTGAAGACGAGGAGGTCGCTGGGACGCAGCCAGGAGGTGAGATCGGAGAAGTGGCCGTCTTCGAATCCGCCCTCGGCCACCCTCAGCAATCGGCTCCCACTGCGGGAAGCCAGCGGCGCCTGGGCGATCCGTTCCGCCGGGAGGGGGTAGTCGAAGTCGTCCAGCGTCCAGGACATACGCTTGTGGCTCCCTTGAGAATAGCGGATAATCGCGGCCCTTACCCGTGCCGGGGTGGCGGAATCGGTAGACGCAGCGGACTCAAAATCCGCCGCCGCAAGGTGTACGAGTTCGAGTCTCGTCCCCGGCACCAGTTTTCCCGACGGCCTTCCTACTGGAAGGCCGTTTTTGTTGCTGCGGGGCAACAGGGGGCGCTTTATACCATGCCGGCTTCCCGGCGAACAGGTGAGGCGCCAGCGCGTCGGGGGGGATTTTGGGCGGGGAAGTTACCAGACGTAGTACATCAGCAGCCACGGGGCCAGAACCCCGATGCTGGCCAGGGCGACGCCGATCCAGGCGGGCCAGCCCACGGATCCATGGCGCCCCACGGTCTGGCGGTGGGCGAGCCACAAGGTCGCCAGCCAGGCCGTGGTGAGCAGCCCAGTCCGGATGCCCAACAGCCCGGGAATTGTCACCCCTTCCCCGGCGAGCAGGGTGACGGTGAGGGCCGACAGCCCCAAAAACACACCAATCCCGCCCAAGGGGATGAAGGCGTAGGCGAGGCGCAGATGCCCCCGCGGCTCGCCCAGGCGCCGCCCTGCCCAATGCAGCCAGCCGCTGACCCAGCCGCCCACCACCAGAGCGGTCACCCCGATGTAGGCAAGGATGAGCAGGCCGTCGAGCCAGGTGAAGACGTCGTTGGCTTCCGGATAGTGGGTGAGGACCCACCAGGGAATGGCGTCGTCCAGGAGGGCGAAGGCGTCGTGATCCACCAGCCAACCGGCGATGGCGAGCTTTGCCTGGATGAACCAGGGTGAGGCGGACCACTGGAAGGCGCCGATGGCGGTGCCGATGAGGCCGTAGACCAGCAGGCGGACCTCCCACTCGTTGGTGCCGGCATCGTCCATCCGGGTGATCTCGGTGGCAGGAGGGCGGGCCGCAAGGGCGATGGCTTGCCGATGGCCCGCGCACCGACCACACATGTGGCAGGGGGCCGCGCTCTCCATCCGGCGTAGATCCACCAGCGGGGCGCAGTTCACAACCGGGGCACGGGTTCCGCCCGGCTGGGCCCAAGCGCTGCGATCGGATTGAAAATGCAGGGGGGCGAGTCGGGCCAACAGCCCGAAGACGCCATTGACCGGACAGAGATGACGGCACCAGACCCGCTTTCCCCGTCCGTAGATCAGGCCGATCCCGACCGCCGCGACGGTGGAGCCGCCCAGGACCAGCAGCGCCGCCTTCGGGTATTCATAAACGCTTACCAGCTGGCCATAGACCGTCGTGGCGAGAAAGGCCACAAATGGCCAACCGCCCCACTTGATCCAGCGGGGCACCGGTCGGCCGAGGCCGATGCGGCTCACCTGCTCGGTCAGGAAGCCCTCAGGGCAGAGGGTGCCGCACCACACCCGGCCGAGGAGGGCGATGGAAAGCAGCACGAAGGGCCACCAGATCCCCCAGAAGGCGAACTGGGCGAACAGGGTGAGGTTGTTCCAAAGGTGGGCGTCGTCCCCGGGCAGGGGTAAAAATGCCGGCGTGACCACCAGGATCAGATAGACCACAAGAATGGCCCACTGGAGCCCGAGGATGATTCGCTGGTGGTCGCGCATCCAGCGCCCGAGCCGCGCAAGGCGGGGCGGTGCCCCGTCGGCGGTCCAGGTCAGCTCAGCCACGGCGGCGGGTTACCCGTGTGCGGGGCGCGCCGCCTTGGGCGCCCGGGTGAGCCAGCCAACCGCCGCCCAATAGGCCAGCCAGGCCAGGAGGAGCGTCAGGGAGGGGTGGGCCCGGTAGCCCGCGAAGGCCCCGGCAATGCCGCCGACGAGGGTGCCCTCATCGAGCAGACCCGAACTGTCCCACAGGGGCTCCACGAGGGGCGGCAGCCACTCCATGTTGATCAGGCGCTCCACGCCGCCCACCAGCAAGGCGGCGGCGAGCAGGAGTAGCACAATCTCCGTTGCGCGGAAAAAGAGCCGGCTGGGCAGCCAACGGGCCCCCCGCTGGATCAGCCAGGCCGTGGCTAGGGCCAAGCCGAAGCCTGCCATGGCGCCACCAAGAAGTTGGGACAGCACCTGACCACTCTGCTCCATGGCCAGGCCATAGAGGAAGAGCACGGTTTCCGAGCCTTCCCGTCCCACCGCGATGGCGGCGAGCAGGGCGGCCGAGGTTCCGCCTGTCGCGGTGGCCGCGGCCTGCTTGAGGCCGTCTTCGAGATTTCTCTTGAGATGGCGGCCCTGATGGCGCATCCAGAGCACCATGTGGGTGATCAACCCGGCCGCGACCAGGAGGATGCCGGCCTGAAAGGCTTCCAAGGCCTGCCCGGCAAGCTGGCTTTGCGCCATCACCATCGCCGCGGCGAGGGCTCCGGCGAGGAGGAGACCGCCCGCCACCCCGGTCCACAGGTGGGCCGGCGTGATCCGCGGGTCCTGGCGGGTACGGATCCAGGCAAGCAGGATGGCGATCACCAGGATGGCTTCGACGCTTTCCCGCCAGACGATGAAGAGGGCATTGGCCATGATGGTGTCTCCCGATCGGCGTCAGCGGGCGATGATCTGCCCCTGGGCGGTTTCCCGGTGGAACTCGCCGAAGAAGGGGTAGGTGCCAGGCTTGAGGGGCGGGAAAACCGTGCTGCGGGTGGATCCCGGCGCCACCACCAGTTCCTTCATGGGATTGGTGGTTTCGAATTCTTCTGGTCCGGCATTGAGGTTGGTGAGCTCGATCTTGAACCGGGTGTTGGCCGGCACTTCCAGGGTGGTGGGGGAAAAGCGGCCGTTTTCAGCGACGAGGGAAAAGGTCGGGAGTTCGGCCTGGGCTGCTAGCGGCAAGGCGACTAGGGCCGCCCAAAAGGCGGCGCGCAGCCAGCGCGGGTTGGGTGTGCACATCCCTCAATACCCCCCCTTTTTGCCGATGCCGACGTAGGTAAACTCGATTTCCACTTCGAAGGGCTTGAACCACGGGCGGACGCCGGTCAGCCGATCGACATGGCGGCCGAAGTGATTGTGTGGGTTGGCCTCCGGGGGAAGAATGGTGTACTTGACCTTGTATTTGCCGGGCCCGGCCAGTTTGACGTTGTCGCCATAATGTGGGCCGTCGTTCGCCACCATCGGCATGAATTCGCCACTCACGCGGAAGTCCGCCCCCACCTTGGCGATCTCGAACTTCACCGTGAGATAGGGGATCCAGCTACCCTCCTCGAACCCGTTGGGATTGTTGGCCAGGGCGCGGATGTCCGCCTCGATGTGGATGTCGGTCTCGGAGGGTTTTTTCATCATGCCGGCGGGTTCCATCTCCACCGGTTGGAGATAGACCGCGGCAATCTCCATGCCGTTGAGCTGTTGGGCTTTTCCGATCGGGTATTCGGCGCCGGCGGCTCCCAGGGACGTCGCGGCGAGGGCGACGAGCAGGGCGGCATTGCGGAGTCGAGGCATGAGAATCTCCCTTGAGCAGTGGGGCCCACGGCCAAAACGGCAGGCTTCGGGGCGGGACTTGGCTGGCTTCCGGGGAGAAGGTGGCTGGGTCGTCTAAATGAGAATCATACGCATTGAGGTTGGGGCGTCAAGCGCTTTTTGTCGCGCTGCCGCATCGGCTGGGCGCCGGGCTCAGACCTCGGCCCACATGCGCAAGAGGTTGTGATAACAGGCGGTCAGACGAACCACCTCCGCTGAGTCCGCGACATCCGCCTGCTGTTGGCGCAAGCCAAGGATCGCCATGTCCAGGTCGAAGAGGAGGCGGCGACGTTCGGGCTCCCGCACGAGGCTTTGCATCCACAGGAAGGAGGCTAGCCGGGCGCCCCGGGTCACGGGCTCGACCCGGTGCAGGCTGGAGGACGGGTAAAGGATGAGATGACCGGCGGGGAGCTTGACGCGTTGGCTGCCGAAGGTGTCTTCGATGACCAACTCGCCGCCATCGTAGTCCTCCGGAGCGCTGAAGAAGAGCGTTGCGGAAAGATCGGTGCGCACCTGCTCGGCGCTGCCGGCGGGGCTGCGCACGGCGTTGTCCACGTGCTTGCCGAAGAAGTTGGCGTCCCCGGTGTAGCAGTTGAAGAGGGGCGGCAGGATGTTGCGGGGCAGCGCTGCGGAAAAGAAGAGCGCGCTGCGGGACAGGCCATCCATCACCAGATTGCGCAGCTCCGCCATCTGGGGCGCGGCTTCCGGGAGTTGGCGGTTGCGCTTGACCTGGGCGGATTGGCGTCCTGCGGTGATGGCTCCGTCGGCCCAGTTGGCGGCCTGAAGCAGGGCGCGGCCCCGCTGGATTTGTTCTGGGCTGAGGAGATCGGGAATCTGGAGGAGCATGGCGTTGGCAGGGCTGGAGCAAGCCCCCCTCCCGCGGGAGAGGGGCCGCAGGGGCTAAAGGCGGTACTCGGCGGTGAGCTGCACGGCTCGCCCGGTGCCGGGAATCGCGTGGCCGCCGTTGTCGTACACCGTCTCATAGTAGGTGGTGTCGGTGAGGTTCTGGAAGTTGAGCTTCAGGGTATAGCGGGGCTGCTCATAGGCGATCATCGCATCCAAGCGGCGATACCCCGGTGCGACATTGACGTTGGGCGTCGCGGTGCCGTTGGGAATCCCGTAGGCGAGGCGGGCGGCCTTGGCGTCCACCCCGACCCCGACTTTCCACGCCGGGGCGACCTTGTAGGTGGTCCAAACGTTCCAGGCAAAGGGTGGTGTGTTGCGCGGCCGCATGCCTTCCACTTCCTTGCTGCCGTTGGGGCGCGCTTCGTCGATCTCAGCGTTCATCAGGGCCCAGCCGCCGAAGACTTCCCACTTTGGCGTTATGCGGCCGGCCCATTCCAGTTCGAAGCCATTGGTGTGGCGTCTCTTGGAGAGCAGGGCGTTGGCGGTGGCGGTCTCGACGTCGGTGTTGCGCTCCCACTCCTTCTGGGCGCGGTAAACGGCGGTGCGCAGGGAGAGGTCACCGTCGAAGAGCTCCCATTTGGCCCCCAGTTCCACCGTGCGGCTGCGTTCCGGCTCCAACCCGCCGGAGGTGGGGGTGAACTGGTAGAGGTCGGCGGTGGGATTGAAGGAGTCGCTCCAGGCCAGGTAGTAGTGCTGCATCTCGCTGGGCTGGAAGGACAGGCCGGCCCGGTAGCTCATCTCACCGTAATTGACCCGGGCGCCATTGCTGTAACTGGCGTTCATCTGATCATGGCGGGCGCCGAGGAGGAATTTCCAGCCCGGCAGGAACTCCACCGTGTCCTGGGCATAGAGGCCGTGGCTGTAGCCGCGGTAGTGGCTGATGGCGTTCTTGATCGTATTGCCGTAGGTGGCGGGCAGCGGGTCGTCGGGATTCGGGTTGCCGACGGTGGTGTTGGGCGCCACGGCGGTCGCGATGCTGTTGTAGGACCAGCGGCGGGCCTGCTCCCGCAGCAATTCCAGCCCCATCAGGGCTTCGTGTTTCATTCCGGCGAGGGCGAAGTGGGTGGTGAGATCGGTCTGGCTGGTGAGGGTGTGTTCCTCGCCGCCTCGGGCCTGGCGGCCGCGGCGCAAGGCGGCGGTGCCGTCGGCGATGGTGGCCGCCGTGGCACCGGCGAGCAGGCGGGGCGCGACGCCCCACAGGTCGCGCTGGTAGTCGGCGGCTCGCAGGACGCTGCGCAGGGTGGTGGCGCTGGAAAACCGGTGGGTCCAGGTGCCGGTGAGCATGGTGGTCTCGTTGTCCTCGTAGTCGGAACTCGTGCCATAGAAGGTGCTCTTGTCCACGTCGAGGGGCCGATTCTCAAAGAACGGCACCCCGTAATCGAGGACGTTGTGGGTCTTGAGGTAATAGGCACCGAGGGAGAATTCATCCGGCGTGCCGATGCCCCAGCGGAAGGTCGGCGCCACGCCCACCCGATCGGTGCTGACTTCGTCGCGGGTGCTGTCGGCCTCGGTCTTCATCAGGTTCAGGCGGAAGGCCGCGGTGTCACTGAGCTTCTTGTTGAGGTCGGCTGTGGAGCGGAAATAGTTGTCGGTGCCCACGGTGGCGGTCACGGAGCCCCGATCCACCAGCACGGGCTGCTTGGTGACCTGGTTGATGACGCCGCCGGCCTGACCCCGACCAAAGAGCATGGCGGCCGAACCGCGCAACACGTCGACCTGTTCCAGGTTGAAGACCTCCCGGTTGTACTGGGCGACATCGCGGATGCCGTCCAGGTAGAGGTCGCCGAAGGAGTAAAAGCCCCGCAAATTCATGCTGTCGCCGATACGGCCGCCTTCGCCGGCGTTGAAGGTGAGGCCGGCGACGTTGCGCAGGGCGTCCTTCAGGGTGTCGTTGTTCTTCTCGAACATCAGCTTTTCGCTGACGATGGTCAGGGCCTGGGGCACGTCCTTGGGAAGTTGTTCCGTCTTGCCTACCCGGGTGGTCCCACCCTGGTAGGTTTGCTGGTCGCGGGGGTTGTCCGCCGTTTCCCGCACCTCTACCGCAGAGAGGGTGGTGTCCTCCGCGGCGGCATCTGGCACCAAGGGGGGCAGGGCGAAGCCGAGCAGCATGGCCCCCAGGGGCAGGAGCTGTGGACGGAGGGGGCCTTGGGCCGGGGCCGGCGCGGCCGGTGTGATGTCGGTCATGGCGAGTCGAGCCTTCTTCAAAGGGTCAGAGAAGCTGGCTGCCTCGCCGGAAAGGGCTGGGTGGCTGCTGGGGGGCGCGGGCGATCGGGCGCCCGTCGGGATTAATTGTTCATGGCTTGGGCCGGGCGGCACTGTCCGGGAGGGTGATGAAACCGAGCTTTTGCAGCCCGGCGTTGCGGGCGGCGGCCATCACCTCGGCGATGCGCTGATAGCGGGTTTCCCGGTCGGCCCTCAGGTGGAGTTCGGGCTGGGGCTGGCGCAGAGCGGCATCCTGGAGGCGACCCACCAGATCACCGTCCGCCAGCGGCTGATCGTTCCAGAAGAGCTGGCCATCCCCCCGGATCGCCAGGCTCACGGTCTGGGGTTTTTCGTCGGTGGGCTGGCTGGTGGCCAGGGGGAGATCGATCTTCACCGCATGGGTAAGGAGGGGCGCGGTGATCATGAAAATGATGAGCAGAACCAACATCACATCGACCAGCGGGGTGGTATTGATTTCGCTCATGGGGGCCTGGCTGCCCTGTTGGTCGAATCCGCCGAAGGCCATCACGCCGCTCCCGGCTGGCTGAGGCCGAAGGCGGGGGCGTCGGCGGGCGCCGTACCGCCGGGGGCGAGGCGGGCGCCAGTGGTGAAGAAGGCGTGGAGATCGTGGGCAAAGGCGTCCAGTTCCGCCAGCTCGACGCGGTTGACGCGGGTGAGGGCGTTGTAGGCGAGAACGGCCGGAATGGCGACAAAGAGGCCGGCGGCGGTCATCACCAAGGCTTCGCCGACTGGGCCGGCCACTTTGTCGAGGGTCGCCATGCCGGTGGCGCTGATGGCGAGCAAGGCGTGGTAGATGCCCCACACCGTGCCGAAAAGGCCAACGAAGGGCGCCGTGGAGCCGATCGAGGCGAGGACCGTGAGGCCCGACTCAAGCTGGGCGGTGGACAGCGCGATGGATTTGCGCAGGCTGCGGGTGAGGAATTCGCAGCTATCGAGCCCGCCGCCCAGGGTTTGGCGATGGGCGTGGTGCCGGCAGTGATCGGCCGCCGCGGTCGCCTGGCGCGCGAGTTCTTCGCAGGGTGAGGCCGGCGCCTGTTGGGCCAACGCCGCGAGGCCGGCCGAGTAGGAGGGCGCGTTCCAGAAGGCTTCGATGGCGTCGCCCCGGCGGCGGACCCGCAGGATGCGCAAGCCCTTGAGGAGGATGAGGTACCAGCTGGCCACCGACATAGCCAGAAGCAGGAGGCCGACGGCCTGGCTGATGAAGTCAGCCTGAGACCACAAGTGGGCCACGCCGAATTGATTGACCGGATCCATGTTCAGAATTCCTCGAGTTTGTAAATGATCGGGACGACCACGCTGGAGGCGACGGCGTGCTCTCCCTGGCGGGCGGGAATGAAGCGCCAGCGGCGGACCGCTTCCATCGCGCCTTCGTCGAGCCTCGGAGAGCCAGAGCTTGAGATTAACTCGATCCGCTCTGCCGCTCCTTGGGCGGACACCAGTACCCGCAGGCGGACGGTGCCGCTTTCCCGCAGGCGTCGGGCGAGGGGCGGATAGGGCGTCTGGTTGTTGAGATAGGCGGCATCGAAGCGTGGCGCGGTGGGCGGCGCGGCGTTGACCGGGGTGGGAGCCGCCGGGCTGCTGGGTGCTGAGACGGAAGCGGGGGCGGGGTCGGCCACCGGCGCCGGGTGGCTTGGGGCCATTGGGGCGGGCTCACTCGCCACCGGGCGAGGGGCGGCAGCGGGGGTCGGCACCGCCCGGGGAAGCGGAGGCGTCGGGGCCTTCGCTTTCGGCGAAACCGCCTTGGGGGGCGTTGGCTGGGGTCGGGTGGGCGTAGGCGCAGGCGGGACGACCTCCGGCGCCGCTTGAGGGGCCGGCAGGAGGGTGACGAGGATGGGCGGCAGGGCAGCGGGCGCTGGCGGCCGGGTGGGCGCGAAGAGCAATACCAATGCCGCCATGTGGGCCGCCAGAACGGCTCCCAGCAGGACCGCACGCTGGCGGCTCCCCCGGATCCCCCGCTTGCCCTGTTGCCATGGGCCGGAATCAGACGACGTCTGCCGGTCCGGGGAACGGGAAGCGGGGCGGCACAGAGGGTCCGGATGGCGGGCGTTCATGGCGAAGTCGGGATCGGGCCAGAGCCCGGTCCGTGTCATCGAATCTGTCGTCACTGGCCGGCCATCGGCTGCGCCGCGGTCAAGATGCGGTCGAAGAGCAGCGCGGCAATGGTCAGGTTGAGGAGGGTCCGCCCGGGGGGAAAGGCCGCGCCAATGGTAGCGGCCTTTCGCGGGCAAGGGGGAGGTTCCGATGGGGGCATGGCGCAGGCTCCGGTGGGATTCTCACGGTGCTGGCTGCCCCGGTCGGGGTGGCTGGCTGAATAGGCGGGTTTGCTAACCCGCCGGGGTCCGCTGACCCCAAAAAATCAGGACGCGGGTTCGATGTGGGACTGCAAGTAGTTCTGCAGGCCGACCTTGTCGATAAGTTCGATCTGGGTCTCCAGGTAATCAATGTGCTCCTCGGTGTCTTCGAGGATCTCCTCGAGGATTTCGCGGGAGACGTAATCTTTCACCGATTCGCAGTAAGCAATGCCGTCGATCAGGTCCACGCGGGAGCCGGACTCGAGCTTCAGGTCGCCCTGGAGGCATTCGGGAACGTTCTCGCCGATCAGGAGCTTGTTGAGATTCTGTAGGTTTGGCAGACCCTCCAGAAACAGCACGCGCTCAATCAGCAGGTCTGCGTGCTTCATCTCCTCGATGGACTCTTCGTACTCATGCTTGCCGAGTTTGTCGAAACCCCAGTTCTTGTACATCCGCGCATGGAGAAAATACTGGTTGATTGCTGTCAGTTCATTGGTCAGCTGCTTGTTCAAAAACTGAATGACCTTCTTGTCGCCTTTCATTACGCCTCCATGGCCAAGCGGTAAGTTACGGATTCAATGTGCTCTTCAACGCGCTCGGCGGGGCAGTTACCCAGGGACGACTTGAGGCAATCACGAGCACAGCGTGCGCAGCGGCCGCAATCCACAGTCACTCCGAGGGTGCTGCGCAGATCCCGCAGATGACGGGCTCCCTGGGCGACGGCCTCGTTGATATGACGTTCGGTGACGGCGTTGCAGACGCACACGTACATGAGTTTAGTCCTGGATGGAGGGGCGGGCCAGTGATGTCGGGGCCAATTGCCTATTTGGTTAGGATGAGCTTTCCGGATCGCGTCGAGCGCAGCCAGTATGTCGCGCCACCGTGCTCGATCATGACGTAGGGCTGCCCCTTCAGTAGCTCGCTACTCGGAATGGCCATCGAGTGAGGGGCTGGCAGGGCCTCTTCACCGTTAGGCCCCCGCTTTTCAGGGCTGGCGTGCGCTGGGGAAATCATGGCTTCGCAGATCAGAATGATAACGATTCGCATTAAAGCAGCTTCGTGCTGCGGGGTCAAGGTGCTTAGCGCAAGTCTTGGGCCACAACGCCGTGCAAAAGGAAGTCGGCGATCAATTACTCAAATGCTTAAAAAAAAGAACATAAAAACAGTTTGTTAGAGCGTTCCTCCATCGCTTGAGGTGTTCGGCGGGGTGAGGGTCTTCCGACATCCCTCCTTGGCCTTGGCTGTTTTTGCGACAACGGTCGTTGGCTGGTGTCCGTGAAACTCAAGTCAGGCCGCCCGTTTGGTGCGGCGCACACGCGGCGCTGCGGCTGGTCGGGAGGGGGTTTTGCAGCCAGCTTGGGGGCAAAACGGTTTGATTCTGCTTACCGGATGCTGCAGTGCAATACGTTGATCTACATCAAAATTTTCTTGCTGACCGGTAAACCGCTATGGCATCATCGCCGCACGTTTCAGAGCCGCTGATTTGCCTGGTTGCCGTCGCGCCGGGGTGGCCTGAATCAAGGAAAGTCAAGTCGGTCGCGCCCATCCCCAACTACCCAATAACAGAGAGACCCGCCGAGGGGCGGGGCGCATTTGTTTTCAATCGCCGCTTCGAATAGAGAATGATTAAGGGGACATGCATGACCTTCGCCGCACGGGCTTCAGTGGCTTTGTCCGCGCTTGCGCTCACACCAACCTGGGCCCTGGCGGAAGGAAGCAGTTTGAACCTGCAGACGCCGGTGACCCAGATTGCTTCGGAGATCTACGATCTTCACACCCTGATGCTGGTGATCTGCCTCGTCATTTTCGTCGGAGTCTTCGGTGTGATGTTCTGGTCGGTCTTCGCCCACCGGAAATCCAAGGGGGCTGTCGCCGCCCATTTCCATGAGAACACCACCGTGGAGATCATCTGGACGGTGGTGCCGGTGTTCATCCTTCTCGGCATGGCCTATCCGGCGACCAAGACCGTCCTCGCCATGAAGGACACCTCTAACCCCGATATCACCATCAAGGCCACCGGCTATCAGTGGAAATGGGGTTACGACTACATCAAGGGTGAAGGGGAGGGCATTCAATTCTTCTCCGGCTTGTCGACCCCCCAGGATCAAATTTCCGGGGCCGCTTCGAAGGGCGAGCACTACCTGCTGGAGGTGGATAAGCCCCTCGTGGTTCCCGTCGGCAAGAAGGTGCGCCTACTCGCCACCGCCAATGATGTGATCCACGCCTGGTGGGTTCCGGCCTTCGGCGTCAAGCAGGATGCGATTCCCGGGTTTATCCGCGACACGCATTTCCGCGCCGAGAAGGAAGGCATCTACCGTGGCAACTGCGCCGAGTTGTGCGGCAAGGACCATGGTTTCATGCCCATCGAGGTTCATGTCGTTTCCGCTGAAGCCTACGCGACCTGGGTGGCCAATCAGAAGGCGGCCATGGCAGGTGGTGCCCAGGAAGGCGCCGGCAATGCGGCGGTGCCCCAGGCTTCGGCCGACGCGGCGGTCGGAGGCAAGAGCTGAGCTCTGCCCGGACGCGAATACCTCAACTCAAGAATCCAAGAATCTTTAGGGCTTAGTACCAGGAGTCAGCATGGCGGCCGTTACCCCTGACCAGCTTCACGATCATCACCATCATCATGGCCCGACCGGCCTGATGCGTTGGATCACCACGACCAACCACAAGGACATCGGAACGATGTACCTGATTTTCAGCTTCATCATGTTCCTCTCCGGGGGCGTGATGGCGCTGACGATCCGTGCCGAACTGTTCCAGCCGGGGTTGCAGGTGGTGCAGCCGGAATTCTTCAATCAGCTCACCACAATGCATGGTCTGGTCATGGTGTTCGGCGCCATCATGCCGGCCTTCGTGGGCTTCGCGAACTGGCAGATTCCGCTGATGATCGGGGCCTCCGACATGGCCTTCGCCCGGATGAACAACTGGAGCTTCTGGCTCCTGCCGCCGGCGGCGCTGCTCCTCATCGGTTCCTTCTTCGTGCCCGGTGGCGCCACCGCGGCGGGCTGGACTCTTTATGCCCCCCTTTCCGTGCAGATGGGCATGGGCATGGACCTCACGATCTTTGCGGTGCACATCATGGGGATCAGCTCCATCATGGGGGCCATCAATATCGTGGTGACCATCCTCAACATGCGGGCGCCCGGCATGACGCTGATGAAGATGCCGCTCTTCTGCTGGACCTGGCTCATCACGGCTTACCTGTTGATCGCCGTGATGCCGGTGTTGGCTGGTGCGGTGACCATGATCCTGACGGATCGCCACTTCGGTACCAGCTTCTTCAATGCGGCGGGTGGCGGCGATCCGGTCATGTACCAGCACGTGTTCTGGTTCTTCGGCCACCCCGAGGTGTACATCATGATCCTGCCGGCCTTCGGGATCGTCAGCCAGATCATCCCGACCTTCGCCCGTAAACCCCTCTTCGGCTACGCGTCGATGGTGTACGCGACGGCGTCGATCGCCATCCTGTCCTTCGTCGTGTGGGCCCACCACATGTTCACCACCGGCCTGCCGGCATCCGGGACGTTGTTCTTCATGTACGCCACGATGCTGATCGCCGTGCCGACGGGGGTGAAGGTATTCAACTGGATTGCCACCATGTGGCGGGGCTCGATGACCTTCGAGACGCCGATGTTGTTCGCGGTGGGCTTCATCTTCGTGTTCACCATGGGCGGCTTCACCGGCCTGATGTGCGCCATCACCCCGGCCGACATCCAGTATCAAGACACCTATTTCGTGGTGGCGCACTTCCACTACGTGCTGGTGGCCGGATCGCTCTTCGCGCTCTTTGCCGGGACCTACTATTGGCTTCCCAAGTGGACCGGTCACATGTACAGCGAGGGCCTGGGCAAGCTGCATTTCTGGTGTTCGATCATCTTCTTCAACATCACCTTCTTCCCGATGCACTTCCTCGGCTTGGCTGGGATGCCGCGGCGGATTCCGGACTACGCCCTGCAATTCACGGACTTCAATGCCCTGGCGTCGGTGGGTGCCTTCGGCTTCGGTTTCTCCCAGCTCATCTTCCTCGTCGCCGTTCTTCAGTGCGTGAAGGGTGGCCCCAAGGCGGCTGCCAGCCCTTGGGAAGGTGCGGAAGGCCTCGAGTGGACCGTGCCTTCTCCGGCGCCCTACCACACCTTTGAAGAAGCGCCGATCGTTAAATGACGAGTGGGAGTGTGGCTTTGTCTCATCCACGACGGTCCGGCAACCGTCGGACCGGCGCGCTTCTGCTCCTGATGGCGGTGCTGTTTTTTGTCGGCATCGTGCTGAAGACCTGGATTTTTGGACGCTGACGAGCATGGCGACGCAGCAAGAAAGCAATCGCCAGTTGCTCGTCCGTTTGGGCGTGGCAGCCATCGCGATGTTCGGTTTCGGGTTCGCCCTGGTGCCTTTCTACGAAAAGATCTGCGAAGTGGCGGGCATCAACAACCTGTTGCAACCCGATGTGGCGGTGAACACCCAGGTCGATGCCAGCCGCAAGATCGTGGTGGAGTTCGACGCAAATATCCACGATCTGCCGTGGCGTTTCAAACCGCTCCAGGGGGCCATCGAAGCGCACCCCGGGGAATTGGTGCAGGTCAGCTATGAAGTGACCAATACCCGCGATGTGCCAGTCACGGGTCAGGCCGTGCCGAGCTACGGGCCACAGCTTGCCGGCCAGTACTTCCGCAAGCTGGAGTGTTTTTGCTTTGCCCGTCAGACCCTGGCGCCCGGTGAAAAGCGCACCATGCCTGTGGTGTTCGTGGTCGATCCGGCGCTGCCGCGGGACGTGAATACGATCACTCTGTCCTACACGTTCTTCGAGATTGCCGGGACGCGAGCGGGGGCGGAAGTGAGCCGAGGCCGGAGCGTTGGGGGGTAACGTGGGGGAGGGCCCCCGGGCCGGATTCTGGCCAACCCTGCGTGCGGTGCTCTGGTCCTTCATCGGGGTCCGCAAGGGCAAGGACTACCGCCGGGACGCCTCCAGCCTGGACCCTAAGGCGGTGATCGTGGCCGGCATCCTGGCGGGACTGATTTTTGTCGTGAGTATCGTGGCATTCGTGAAGTTGGTGGTGGGAGCCTGAGACCTCGGGCCAATTAAAACAAGTCAAATCAATAGCAGAACTCAGCAGGAGCATTTGGATGAGCAGCCAGACCCTGGACAAATACTTTGTGCCGGAACCGTCCCGATTCCCGATTTTCGGCTCGATCGGCCTGTTGTCCTTTGGCACCGGTGCCGTGATGTGGTTGAACAAGATTGCCGCCGGGCCGTGGGTTTTCGGCTTGGGTGTGGCCTGCCTCATTTTCATGATGTTCGGCTGGTTCGGGCAGGTGATTCACGAATCAGAAGGCGGCCAGTACGGCAAACGGGTGGATGTGTCCTTCCGCTGGAGCATGGGCTGGTTCATCTTTTCCGAAGTCATGTTCTTCGCGGCTTTCTTCGGCGCGCTGTTCTACGGACGGGTGCTTTCCGTTCCCGATCTTGCACATGGGGACAACGCTGCTCTGATCTGGCAGGGCTTCACCCCCACCTGGCCGACAGCCGGCCCGTATGCATCGGAAGTGTTTTCGCCGATGGGTGCCTGGGGGATCCCCGCCATCAATACCCTGATTCTGCTTACCTCCGGCGCCACCCTGACCTGGGCACATTGGGGGCTTTTGAAGGGCAAGCGGGGCCAGCTCAAGGCCGGGCTTTTCATCACCGTCCTCCTCGGCGCGATCTTCCTGTCGCTCCAGGCCTACGAGTACATCCACGCCTACCATGAGATGAATCTGAAGCTCACCTCCGGCATCTATGGATCAACCTTCTTCATGCTCACCGGGTTCCACGGTCTGCATGTCACGATTGGCGCGATCATGCTGACGGTGATGCTCTTCCGTTCCCTGGCCGGTCATTTCACGGCGGAGCACCACTTCGCGTTCGAAGCCGCGGCCTGGTACTGGCACTTCGTCGACGTCGTGTGGCTGATGCTCTTCGTGGTGGTCTACTGGCTGTAAGGACGGGATTCAGAGTTTGGTTTGGATGAGGCCGGTGGCATAGCCGGCCATCAGCAGGATGAAGAGCCCGATCGACAGTCCGACCCGCACCGCCAGCGCGCGGACTGTCCGCGTCCCTTTGCCGCGATCCCGGACCAGGAAGGCCAGGGCCGAGCCCAGGCTGGCAACGATCAGGATCAGCATGAGGATGACGACGAGACGCATGGGGGGCTCCGAAAGTGACGCCTCACAGTCTACGGGAGTCGTCGGGTGGCGGCTAGGTGGAGGCGGCCAGTGAGGCCTGCCGTGCTGCGCGGGGTTCCCCTGCTGGCGGGGATGGGGGTCGTGGTGGCGGGCGTGATGCTCGGCAACTGGCAGATGCGTCGGGCCGACGAAAAGGCCCACCTCGCAGCGGCCTACGTGGCGGAAGAGGTTCGGGAGCCCGTGCCGCTGGATCTGGCGCATTCTGCGCCCTGGCAGCGGGTGAGGGTTGAAGGGGAGTGGGTCTCCGAAGGCACCATCCTGCTGGACAACCGCATCCATGAAGGTCGAGCGGGCTACCACCTTCTTCAACCGCTACGCCTCGACGCGGATGGGGCGCTGGTGTTGGTGAATCGCGGGTGGCTCGCCGCGGTGGCGGATCGAAGCGCGGTTCCGGATCCGGTGGCCGCTACCGGACGGGGACGGGTGGAGGGCGTGCTCCGCCCCCCGGAAGGCAAGCCTTTGTTGCTGGGCGAGCGGCCGGATGCGGGTAAGGTTTGGCAGTTTCTCGACCTCGGCGCCTATCGGCAGGGAACTGGCCTGGCGGTGGCCGATTGGGTGGTGTTTCAGACCAGCCCAGCGCCCGACGGGCTGGCGCGGGACTGGCCACGCCCCGGGAGCGGCGAGGAAAGACATCAGGGTTATGCCCTGCAGTGGTACAGCCTGGCGGCGGTGGCGATGGTGTTCACCGGCCTGTTTGGCGTGCGCCAGGCGCGAGGAAAGAGGTTGGAGCAGTCGTGAAGTTGAATTCGAAAATGACCCTGATGCTGGTGGCGCTGGTGTGCGCGCTGCCGGTGGCGGCCTCCTACGCCACGTTCTATTTCTGGCCGCCGGAAAAGCAGATGAATTACGGGCAATTGCTGGAGCCGACGCCCATTCCGCCGGGGGCGATGACGCCCATGGCCGGATTCAAGTTCGATCCGGAAAGTCTTGAAGGGCACTGGGTACTGGTCTATGTGGGCGCGTCCCATTGTGACCACCAGTGTCGGGAATCCCTCTACTACATGCGCCAAGTCCGGACCGCCTTGGGCAAGGAAATGTCGCGGGTCAAGCGGCTCTGGCTGGTGACCGATGACGGCCGACCCGATGCCGAGATCCTGCAGGGTCAGGACGGTCTCGAAGTCGCCCACGGGGATGCCGCCTGGTTGAACAAGCTGGCCAAGGACGGCGCGCCGGCGACGGGGCGGGTCCATGTCGTGGATCCCCTGGGCTTGGTGATGCTGCGTTACCCCGAGCAGCTGGAGCCCAAGCGCATGGTGCGCGACCTCGAGCGGCTCCTCAAATATTCGAGGGTGGGCTGAGCATGTACCGCAAGCTGGTACTGGCCGCCTTCGCCCTGACGGCCTTCGTGGTGGTCCTGGGCGCTTACGTCCGCTTGTCCGATGCCGGGCTCGGTTGTCCCGACTGGCCCGGCTGTTATGGCCAACTGACGCCGCATCATGCCGCCGATGACATTGCCCGGGCCCAGGAGGCGATGCCGGGCGGGCCGGTTTCCCTGCCCAAGGCGTGGAAGGAAATGGTGCATCGCTACCTGGCGGCGAGCTTGGGCTTGCTCATCCTGGCGATTGCGGCCCTCGCGTGGCGTCGGCGTGCGGATCCGACCGTGGCCTGGCAGGTTGCAGTGGCCCTGGTGGGGGTGGTCATCTTCCAGGGCCTCCTGGGCAAGTGGACCGTCACCCTTCTGCTGAAGCCCGCGATCGTGACCGGCCACCTCCTCGGCGGCATGACCACCCTGGCCTTGCTGGGCTGGCTGGCCCTGCGGGCGTGGTCCATTCCCCGCCTCGAAGTGGGAGCCTCCCTGGCCTTGAGCCTGCGCCTGGGCTTGGTGCTGGTGGCCGTCCAGATCATTTTGGGCGGATGGACCAGCACCAACTATGCCGCCTTGGCCTGTGCCGATTTCCCGACCTGCCACGGCGATTGGTGGCCTGAGGCCGATTACCGCAATGCCTTCCACGTGGTGCGGGAACTTGGGATGACTGCCGAAGGGGAGCTGCTGAGCCAGGAGGCCCTGACTGCGATCCACTGGACCCACCGGCTCGGTGCCCTCGTTGTCGCGGCGTATCTCAGCGTCCTTGCCTTCCGGCTGGCCCGCCAACCGGGGGCGGGCAAGTGGGCCGCCTTGCTGATGGCCGGGTGGACGATCCAGGCCTTGCTCGGGGTGGCCAACGTGCTCTTCAGCCTGCCGCTGCCGCTGGCGGTGGCCCACAACGGCGGCGCCGCCCTGTTGCTGGTCATCCTCGTCACCTTGAACTACCGATTTGGAAGAGTCTCGGCCCCGGCCTGGACTGGAAGGAACCATGAGAACGCTTACGCTTGACCGCAATCCCCTCGCCCGGCGGGCGCGGGCCTTCTACGTGATGACCAAGCCGCGGGTGAACAGCCTCATCGTGTTCTGCGCGATCATCGGCATGTTCCTCGCGGTGCCCGAGGGCTTGCCCGATCCGGCCCTGGTGTTCTTCGCGACCGTCGGCATTGCCGCCGTGGCCGGCGCCGCCGCCGCCATGAACTGCCTCATCGAGCAGCATCTGGACGCCAAGATGGCCCGCACCCGGGGCCGTCCGCTGCCTTTGGGCGAGCTCACCGCGCGGGAGACCCTGGTCTTCGCCGCGCTGCTGGGTGGCGCCGGTCTGCTGGTGCTGGGCCTCGCGGTCAACGCCCTTACCATGCTCCTGACCCTGGCCACCTTCGTGGGTTACGCGGTCATCTACACCCTCTTCCTGAAGCCCCGCACACCCCAGAACATCGTCATTGGCGGAGCCTCGGGAGCCATGCCCCCTGTCCTGGGCTGGGCCGCGGTGACCGGGGGAGTGAGTGCCGACGCGCTGCTTCTCTTCCTCATCATCTTCGCCTGGACGCCCCCGCACTTCTGGGCCCTGGCCCTGTACCGGACCCAGGACTACGCCCGTGCCGGCCTCCCGATGCTGCCGGTGACCCATGGTTCGGAATTCACCCGCCTGTCGGTGCTGCTCTACACCTGCATCCTGTTCGGCGTCACCCTTTTGCCCTTCGCCACCAAGATGAGTGGCCCGTTCTACCTGGCGGCCGCGGTGGGCCTGGGCCTGGGCTTCCTCCACTACGCCTGGCAGCTTTATGTCGATTACAGCGACGGGCTGGCGCGGCGGACCTTCCGCTATTCGATCATCTACCTCTCGGCACTCTTCGCCGCGCTGCTGGTGGATCACTACCTGCCGTTCTGATTTGGCCGCAACCATGAGAAGGCTCGTCCTGATGGCCCTGGTGCTCGGGCTGCTGGCCGGCTGCTCGGCGCCGGAGCGCCCGCAGTTTCGCAGCACGGATATCACCGGCGCGGACTACGCCAAGGATTTCGCCCTGAACGACCCGAGCGGGCAGGTGCGGCATCTCGGCGATTTCAAAGGCAAGGTGGTCACCGTCTTCTTCGGCTACACCCATTGCCCCGACGTCTGCCCCACGACCCTGGCAACCATGGCCGAAGTGGTTCGCCAGCTCGGCCCCGAGGGAGATCGGGTCCAGGTGATCTTCGTCACCGTCGATCCCGAACGGGATACGCCGGAGCTGCTCAAGCAGTATGTGCCGGCGTTCCATCCGGGCTTCCTCGGTCTCTCCGCCGATCTCGCCACCACCGCCGCCGTCGCGCGGGATTTCAAGGTCTTCTTCAAGAAGCAGGGCGATGTGGCGGGGGGCAATTACACCGTCGATCACTCGGCGGGGACCTATGTGTTTGACCCCCAGGGCCGCTTGCGCCTCTACGTCAAGCATGGCGAGACGGCCGACGTGATCGCCGCCGATATCCGCCAGCTCCTCGCCGGGCACTGACGGCAACAAAAAAGGCACCTCGCAAGGTGCCTTTTTAGTTTGACCGGCGGGGCTGTCAGACCGCCGCGGCCAGAAAGCCCTTCATCTTCTGCATGGCCTTCGCCTCGATCTGGCGGATCCGCTCGGCGGACACGCCATATTCCGCGGCGAGTTCGTGGAGGGTCGCTGCTTCCCCCTCCACCAGCCAGCGGCGCTGAACGATGTTGCGGCTGCGGTCGTCCAGATTCGCCAGCGCATGGCGCAAGCCCTCGTCCTGCAGGCGCGCCCGCTGCTTCTGCTCGATCACCTGCAGCGGCTCAGCATGGGGGTCGGGCAGGTAGGCGATCGGCGCGAAGGCATCGTCGTCATCCCCGCTGCCTTCCAGGGGCACATCCTGGCCCACCATGCGGGTTTCCATCTCCACCACATCCTCAGCCCGCACGCCCAGCTTTTCCGCCACCGCCTGGACTTCGTCCGGATGCAGGGCGTGGCTGTCGGACTTCAGGCTGCGCAGGTTGAAGAACAACTTGCGCTGGGCCTTGGTGGTGGCCACCTTCACCAGACGCCAGTTCTTCAGGATGAACTCATGGATCTCCGCCTTGATCCAGTGAATGGCGAAGGACACCAGCCGCACGCCCCTGGACGGGTCGAAACGCTTCACCGCCTTCATGAGGCCGATGTTGCCTTCCTGGATCAGGTCCGCATGGGGCAGGCCATAGCCCAAATAGCCGCGGGCAATCGCCACCACCACCCGCAGGTGGGACATGACGAGCTTACGCGCCGCCTCCAGATCGCCTTCGTCATGAAAGCGCTGAGCCAAATCCGATTCCTCGACCTCGCTCAGCATGGGCATCCGATTGACCGCCTGAATGTACTGGTCAATGCTGCCTAAGGCCGACGGCACCGGGAACGCAAGGGCTTGGGTCATCTGTGTTCTTCCTCCTGGGCATATTTTAGCACTCGGGCGGTAAGAGTGCTAATAGCGGGGTTGGTTCCCCAGTATTCCGGTGGTTGTGGGCGGTGGAGGGATCAGCCACTGGCTCACGGCGGGAAATAAAACCTGAATCCATGGGCTTCTGACGCTGGGCCCGGCCGCCAAATATCGCCTGCTCAGGCAAGTCTGACGTGCGATCGGAAGGGGCGGCGACTGGAGATTTGAATCGGCCAACGCCTGAACTAAGCCGAGCCGCGAAGCGGCTTCGGCTTGAATGAATTGTTAGCCACCGGCCCGTTGCGGGGCAAATGCCTTGAGAACCTCGGGCGGGAATGGCGGCTCACCACGCGAAAGCAGGTTGCCAATCACTGCTTGGAGTGCTTCGGATCGTTCTGGCTCTGGGATGTGATTGGCCAAGCTCATGGCATACAAAGTGTCCTGATGCTTGATTAGCTTGTCGTAGAAGACGTTGAGCTGTTTCACGTTGCGGCTGTAGAGCAGAAAGAACCCAGCGCCAATGAATTCAGTTAGGACGCCGCCGAGCACGACGAGTTGACTTGCCAGGCCTGAGTTGCCGCCAAGCACAAGTCCGACGCCGGCAAGCAACGCTGCTAAGCCAGCGAACAGAGCCGCCAAGCTTGACCCGAAGCTCCAGCGCAGCTGACTGACATTGAGTTTGTAGTACTCGGCAAGTTGGGCTTGTGTTTGATCGGTCGCCATGAACGCCTTTCCGGTGGCTCTGCTTTAGGGCGCAATGCTGCCGCATAACAATGCGGAAGACGAATGATATCTTGCCGCTGATCGCTGGTAAGTTGTTGTAATCAAGCATCTTCTGGCGCAGCGCCACGGTGTTCTGCGGAAATAACAAAACAGAAATTCCGGCAGTGACACGGTGATGCGCAGAGCATACACGCCAGGACGAGTACTGGCAGCTGGTAATGCTTCAAAGCGGGGGAAATCGCTTCCGATGCCCAGTCGGATAGTCGGCGGCCTGCGCCCGCGGCGAGAGGCGGTCGGAATGCCTAGCACCATGCGGACTTTGGACGTGAAGGGGCGGATGGTGCGGGTTCCGTTGGACTGAGGACCGGAGCCGGCTAGATGTCGGTCCGACCATTTGGCACTGTCCAGCCCAACGGCGCACGGCCGACGCGTAAGGTCGGCCGTGCGCCTTAGCGATGCAAGCGGGGAGCTTTCTGGCGCGGTTCAGCCGCCAACAAAAACCGGCTTGCGCTTTTCCTTGAAGGCGCGGATGCCTTCGGCGTAGTCCTCGCTGTCGTAGACCATGCGGCGCAGGCCCTGGAAGCGTTCGAATCCCCGGGGGCTGACGGGCTTGGCGCCGCTCAGGACGCGCAGGCATTCCTTCATGGAGCGGATGCTCAGCGGCGAGTTCTGGGCGATGGTTTGGGCGATGTCGGCGGTGAAGGCTTCCAGCTCCTCGGCGGGGACGACGTGATTGACCATCCCGACCCGCTCGGCCCGCTCCGCGCGGATGGGGCGCGCGGTGAAGGCGAGTTCCTTGACGATCCGGGCGCTGCCGGCGCTCATGAAGGTCATCATCCCGCTGATGTTGTAGGGCACGCCGAGCTTGGCCGGGGTGACGGCGAAGGTGGCCTCGGGGGTGGCGAGGACGATGTCGCAGGCCAGCACCGTTTCGACTGCGCCGCCCCACACGCCGCCTTCGATGAGGGCGATGACCGGGGCGGGGAAGGTTTCGATGGCGCGGACGAGTTCCCGCAGGGGGTCGTCCCAGCCCAGGGGGTCACGGCCGCCCTCGGGCAGCTCGGAGACGTCATGGCCGGCCGACCAGACCTTGACTCCCGGCATGGCGCGCAGGATGGCGACCCGCAGGCCCGCCTTTTCGAAATCGTGGAGGGCCTGGATGATTTCTCCCACCAGGTGCCCGCAGAGGGCGTTGAGCTTGCGGGGATTGTTGAGGGTGATGGTGCCGACGGGGCCGTCGATGGTGGTGCGGATGAAGTCCATGGTTGCAAGTCTCCGGGAGTGATGGGGGTTCGGGTGTGATGGAGACCAGCTTAGGGCCGTGCCGGGGAAGTATCGATTGTGGAAATTTCGATTGTGGCCAACCACAATCGCCGGGGGAAAGTGCCGCACGGAAGGCGTCTTGCCGCGCCGGGGCTTCCTTCGTATGCTGATCGTATGGACCCGGCGCCACCCCCTAAATATTGGGCTTTCATCAGCTACAGCCACGCGGACCGCAAGTGGGCGGAGTGGCTGCACCGGCGCATCGAGACCTATCGGATTCCCCGCGCCCTGGTGGCGGGGGAGGTGCCGCAGCGGGCTTTCCCGGTGTTCCGCGATCGGGACGAGCTGGGCAGCGCGGCGGACCTCAGCGCCCAGTTGCTAGGTGCCCTGAGCCAATCCCGCTGCCTGGTGGTGATCTGCTCGCCCCAGACGGTGAATTCCCGCTGGGTGAATGAGGAGATCCGCCAGTTCTGCAAGCTGGGGCGGGCCGACCGGGTGTTCGCCTTCATCGTCGACGGGGAGCCCAAGTCCGGCGACTGTTTTCCGCCGGCCCTCCTCGAGGCGGTGGCAGAACCCATCGCGGCGGACGCACGGCCCGTGGCGGACGGGAAAAGCAATGCCCTGCTCAAACTCCTCGCCGGCATGCTGCGGCTGGAGTTCGATCAACTGCGGCGGCGGGATTACGAGCGGCAGTTGCGTGCCCGCACGATCTGGAGCGCCGCGTCCCTGATGGTGGCCGCCGCCCTCGGGGGGCTGGCCTTCTACGCCAACCACCAACGGGGCATCGCGGAGGAGCGCCAGCGGATTGCATTCTCCCGCCAACTCGCCACCGAGGCCCTGGCGGAAGCGCCCACCCGGCTCGACCGCGCCTTGCTCCTGGCGGTGGAATCCCACCACGTGGCGCCGACCGCCGAGGCCAAAGGGGCGATGCTGCAGATCCTCCAGTCCGCCCCCGGTCTGACGGCAATCCTCGCCGCCCACGAGCGCCGGGTGACGGCCCTGGCGGTCAGTCCGGGGGGCCGGTTTATCGCCTCCGGGGGCGCTGATGGCACCGAGCGGTTGTGGGCGGCCGACGGGCGGGCGGTGACCGCCCAGCCCCTCTTCGCCGCCAAGAAGAAAGCCGAGGACGAGATTCGAATGCTGGCCTTCAGCCCGGATGAAAAGCTGCTCGCCAGCGGCGGGCTGGATGGCTCGCTGCGCTTCGCGGAAACCGGGCAGGGCACTCCGCAGTTCGTGCGAAGCCAGTTTGGCGCCACCATCGTCGGGCTCGCCTTCCATCCTGCGGGGAAGGAAGTGATGGTGGCCAGTACCGGCGTGATGGTGATGGATCCGGCGGCGGACCAGGCCGTTCCGCCGCCCTTCGTGGAACTCGCTTTGCCCAACGGGGCGGCGATCAGCCCGGATGGCGCGACGGTCGTTGCCGACCTCGACGACAAGGGCCTGGTGTTCTTCGATTACGCAACACGAACGCCGAAGGGGGAGGCAATACCCAGCACTAGCCGGGCGGACGTGATGGCCTTCAGCCGCGATGGCGGGCTGCTGGCGGTGACGAGCAGGGGCGGTGAACTGCGGGTGGCGGACCTCGCGACCCGGCAATGGCTGGGCCAACCGGTGCGAGGCGCCGGCTACATCATGGCGGTCGCCTTTTCCGAGGCGAAGGACCGGCTGGTCACGGTCTGGTCCGATGGCCAGATGCGCGCCTACGGCCTGCCGGATCTCAAACCCGAAGAGCGGACGATGGCCCTCGGGACGATCAGCGCGGCGGCCATCTCACCGGATCTGGGTACCCTGGTCACGGGCCACGAGGACGGCACGGTCCGGCTTTACCGGAGCGAAGAGGGGCTTCACCCCCTTGGGGATCGTGTGAGCACGGCGGAATGGTTGAATGACGTGGCCTTCAGCCCGGATGGACGGACCCTCGCCGTGGCGGATGATTATGGGATCACCCTGCGGGATCTCGGTGGCGGGCCTGAGCGACGCTCGTCCGGCATCCTCGGGGCCTTTTCCATCGCCTATACCCCCGATGGCAAGACCCTCGCCGTGGCCGGGCGGGAGGGGGTCCGATTCTGGGATCTGGCGTCCGGCGCGGTCACGGCGGTGCCGAGCCAGGTTAAGGAGCCATACAGCTGGCGCATTGCGCTGACCCCGGATGGCCGCTGGGCGGCCTTCAGCGGGAAGGCCTTGACCCTGTGGGATCTCCCGGCCGGCAAAGCTCTCCGCACCCTCCCGACGGGCAAGGGGTCGGTGTATGGGGTGGCCGTTGATCCCGCCGGGGCCGTGCTGGCCGCCGGGGCGGAAGACAAATCCCTCTACCTGTTCAAACTCCCCTCTGGCGAGCCGGCCCGGGCGCCTATCCCATATGGCGACACGGCCTGGAGCCTCGCATTTTCCCCCGACGGCAAGACCCTCATCGCCGGAGGCAATGGCGGGCAGGTGGCGGCCTTCGATGTGGCCAGCGGGGCGCGGATCGAGCGGCCCCTGCCGACCCTCCCCAGCCGAGTGAACAAGATCGTCTTCAATGCCGCCGGCACGACC
>JAEUNY010000036.1 GCA_016791005.1 Zoogloeaceae bacterium | reverse complement strand
TCCGCGACCGATTACCTCAATGGCGGCGCTGGCGATGACATCCTCCATGGGCTGGGCGGCAATGACCTGATGGTGGGTGGGGCGGGAACGGATACGTTGTACGGCGGGCTCGGTTCCGATACTTTCCGTTGGTCGTTGGCTGACGCGGGCCCGAAGGGTTCGCCTGTCACCGATACCGTTAAGGACTTTTCGACCGAGGCGGCAAAGCTGGGTGGAGACATCCTGGACTTGCGGGACTTGCTGCAAGGGGAATCGGCGACGGGTGGAAATCTTGGCTCGTTCCTCCATTTTGAGCAGACCACCGCGGGAACCGTGGTCCATGTCAGTTCCAGCGGCGGATTCAGTGGTGGCTATGTCGCCGGAAACGAGGACCAGACCATCGTTCTCGAAGGGGTCAATCTGCTCGCTGGGGGCATGACGGACCAGACCGTGATCCAGGATCTCCTGACCAAGGGCAAGTTGATTACCGACTGAGGCGGAAGGGGCCTGACGGATGCGCTACGTGAATCGGGATGGGGCAGGGATGGTGGTCGCCGTCAGTCTGATCGAGGACGCTGCGCATCCCGAGGCCCTGCCCGACGATTCGCCGGAGTTGGCCGTATTCGGCCCCGGGGTAACGTCCGGGGATCTGGCCGGGACGGACATGCGGCTTGTCCGGGTTCTGGAGGATCTCATCGACGTCCTGATCAGCAAGGAGGTCATTCGTTTCACCGACCTCCCAGGGGTGGCGCAGGAAAAACTCCTGGAACGCCGCAGCCTGCGCCACGCTCGCGGGGGCCTCAAGCTCCTCGACGACGACGAGGTCCTCTGAGGCTCCTGGCTCCGACGCCTCCCATTTCCCCTCTCAGCCGGCCTGAATGGCCGGTCCGGTCAGTCCATCGATGCCCAAACCCGGCAAGGCCTCGCGCTCGCTTGGGGTGCTCACGCCTTCAGCGATGGCCTGGAGCCCGATGGCATGGGCAACCATGCAGAGGCCTCGCAGGAAGGCCTGATTGCCGGGGTGGGCATCGATTCCACGAATGATGGCAGCATCGATTTTGAGATAGTCCAGACCGACGTCGTGGAGTTCACCGATCCGCGCGATGCCTGGGCCGGCGTGTTCCAGACCGATTCGACATCCCGTGGGTTTGAGGGCATGGCAGAAGTTCCTGAAGGCTTCCAGGTGGTGGTATGCGCCATGTTCGGGAACCTCCAGCCACAGGGCCTGGGCAAGCTCTGGGTCGGCATGCAGGCGATCGGCGATCATCCGCGCGAACTCAGGGTGGCGGACCGATTCCAGTGACAGATTGATGCCCAGGGGCTCGCCGGTGGCTTTGATCCGCTTGAAGGCCGCGTCGAGCACCAGGGCGTCCACGGTTTGTAGCTTGCCCAGGCGCGCGGCCCACGCGACAAAACGGCTGGCCGGTTGCCATTGCCCTCCGAGGTTGAGGCGTACCGGCGATTCGAAATGCAGGACGGCACCGGTAGGCGTGACAACCGGGTAGTGACCGAGCAGCACCTTGCCCGGGGCCAGGGCTTCGTCCAGGAGATGGCGCCAGCCTTCGGCGTCGGTGGGCTCGCGGAAGTCATCGCGCCGGGGGGCTTCCCGAATCTCGGGTTGCCCGGAACGCTCGGAGGCGGCCAAGGCGCTGTCCATGCGAGCTAGGACGTGGCCGGGGGCTTCTCCCGGGAGGTAATGGGTGGCGCCGATCGGGAGAGAAGAAGGTGGGGTGAGGGTGCTGGTCGCGTCTCCCGCGGCATCGAGAAGTGCCGCTAGGACGACGCCGTCGTCCGATTCTCCAGGGAGCAATATGGCAAAGTCCGACCCATTCAGGCGGCCTGCGATGGCGCCGGTGCGGGTCTCCACCAGGGTCCGCAGGCTTTCGCTCAATTGGAGCAGGCATTGGTCCGCCACGATCCTCCCGACCCTCTGGTTCAACTCCCCCAGCGCGGTGACCCGCAGGACGGCAATGCAGCCGGCGCCGATGGTCTGGTCGGGCTCGAGTCGCGCCGCCAGGGCGCTCATGAACGCTTCCCGCCCGGCGAGGCCGGTGAGGGGGTCCGCCTGAGCTTTTCGACGGAGTTCTTCCACTCTGCGGGATTCCTCCAGCATCAACAGTTTGACCCGGTCCGAGAGGGCGTTCATGGCGCGGACCACACGGCGCAGCTCCGGTGTGGAGGGTTCTTCTGTCGTGATGAAGCGGCGGGCGCCGATCGCCTCCGCCTGGGTTACCACCTGATCGAGCGGCCGCAGAAGCAGGCGGAGCAGGAGGCTGGCCACCAGGCTGGTGAGGAGCGCGGCGGCGACACACCAGCCAGCAAGGTGCAGCGTGCTCCGCCATAACTCGGCCAGGGCGTAGCGGGTGTGGCTTTCTACTTCCAGTCGGCCGAACTGCTTCCACCCATCCTGGACCTGGGCGACACCGGGCTTGACCGTGAGGGGCGTGAGGGCTGCAAACCATGCCGGAACGTCGTCTGCCGTGCGGTCGTCCTGGCGCGCCAGAAGCGTGGATCCGTCCGGAGCAAGCAGATGGATGCTGCGGTAATGACCCGCATCGAACTGGGCCGAGACCTGGAGCTCCAGGGTGACTGGGTCCTTCGGCATCTGGGACATCGAAAGGGCCAGGACCGTGGCGTTATCCACGTTCTTCACGTAGAGCTGCTCGGCAAGGTAATTGCGCGCCGCGACGGTGGTGAGCAGGAACGCACCACCAAACACCAGCAGCGTTACGGCCGAAATCGCCAGCCAAAGTTGTTTGATCAATGACATGGGGCAATTCCTTGAACGGGGATTCCGTGGCAGAGCGTGCTATTCATTGGATCCCTTCCTGGGCCATGCGCTGGAGGACATCGCGCCATCGGGACAGCCGAGCAGTCGGATCGGAGACCGCCGGGGCGCCTGCGACCCACAGGCCTTCAGCGTTGAAGCTAAAGATTGGCGCCAAATCGGGACGCCTGGAGGCGGGCCGGATCTCGCTGATGAGGCTGTCGAGGATCATCGGGTCCGCGCTGGGCTCCGGATAGTAGCCAAGAATCATGTGGGCCTGCACGATGCCGCTGGTGGGGCCCCCGATCTGGGCGCGGACGTAGGTGAGGCGCAACTTGCTTCGGGGGATGCCCAGGGCCTCGAGGCTCACATACTTCGCGATGGCGAAATCCTCGCAATCGCCCATGGCGCGGCCAAGGGTTTCCAAGGGCGTCGCCCAGTAGTCATTTTGGTGCCACACCACGTCATCGCTTTCATACTGGATGCGCCGGTTGAAGAATGCATTGACGCGGCGAACCTGTTCCACCTCGTCCAACCCTGCTGCATCGGCCAGCAGGCGCCGCCAGGCGGTCACCGCGTCGCGGCCGGGCGGGCCATAGCGCTGCACTGCCACCGCCGTCAGCTGATCGAAGAGGGGCTTTGCGGCGACGAAGCCAACCCCCAAGAGGAGTGAGCTGAGGAGCAGCGTTGCGGCGAGTTGAAAGATGGCGGCGCGCCTGCGATGCCAAGAAGGTATGGCGGAGAGAGCTCCCTGGCGCCATTTCCTGCCACAAAGCAAAACGTCCCTCATCGCGGGGGAGATATCGCTATCATCCGTGTTTTCGTGACGGTGCCGGTGTGATCTCAAGAAGCTAGTCGCCGTGGCGTTAACCCTTGCAGCACCTCCGGCGCGGCAAGTTCCTTGCCGGGGATTACGGACTTCCAACGACAAAACTAAAGAACGATGAATCCGATTCCAAAGCGTATTGCGGCTCTGCTAGCCGGGCTTGTTACCTCCAGCGTGCTCGCCGCCGAGCCCACCCCGCAAACCGGGCCGGCCACCAATTTGCGCGAGGCGGCTCAGCGTGCAGTGGTGAGCAACCCGGAAGTCCAGGCTCGCTGGCATGTTTTTCAGGCGGCCGGAAACGAACGGGAAAGTGCCCGGGGTGGATATTTTCCCCGGGTGGACCTCACGGCCGGTGTCGGCACCGAGCGCCGGCACAACACTGGCCTCGAGGATCAGGATTTCCAGCGCCGGGGCGTGACCCTGGGTCTTACCCAGATGATCTACGACGGTTTCGCGACCTCATCCGATGTGTCGCGGCTCGGTTACGCCAGGCTGACTCGTTACTACGAGTTGCTCGATGCTTCGGAATCGGCAGCCCTGGAAACTTTGCGCGCGTATACTGACGTGGAGCGCTATCGGGAGTTGGTGAAGCTTGCGGAAGAAAACTACGTCCGGCATCGGCAGGTCTTCGACCAGATCCGCGATCGGGTTCAGGCCGGTGTCGGTCGACGGGTGGACCTGGAGCAGGCCTCCGGCCGACTGGCTCTGGCCGAATCGAATCTGCTGACCGAGGCGACCAATCTCCATGACGTTTCGGCCCGCTATCAGAGGCTGGTGGGGGAGTTGCCCAATTCCAGCCTGGCCCCCGTCGATCTCGGCAAAGCGGAACTGCCCCAGAATGTCGTCGAGGCACTGCGCAACGCCTACAGCGGCAGTCCGGCCTTTCTCGCCTCGGTGGAAAATATCGAGGCCGCCAAAGCGGACAGGGATGTGCGGAAGGCGCGTTTCCACCCCACAGTGGATTTCCGGGCGCGGACCGAAGTCGGCCACAACCTCGACGGACTCATCGGCCGCAATAACGCCCAGGTCATCGAGGTGGTGATGAATTACAACCTCTTCAATGGCGGCTCGGATCTCGCTACGGTTCGCCAGTATGCCGATCGGGTGAATGTGGCCAAGGATCAGCGCGACAAGGCCTGCCGGGATCTGCGTCAGACCGTCTCCATCGCCTACAACGACGTCCATCGCCTGGCGGAGCAACTGCGCTATCTGGACCAACATCAGTTGTCCATCGCCAAGGCTCGCGAGGCGTATCGCAAGCAGTTCGACATCGGCCAACGGACCCTGCTGGATCTCCTGGACACTGAAAACGAATACTTCCAGGCCCGGCGTGCCTACACCGGTGCCATCTACGATCAGACGGTGGCTCGTGGGCGGGCCTTGGCCGCCATGGGCCGCTTGCTCCAGGCGCTGGATGTCCGGCGGGGGGATCTGCCGGCTTTGGTGGACCTGGGCTCCGAGGCGACGGTGGTGGATCCTGCCACCGCCTGTCCGGCCGAGGGACCGGGCATGATCCAGGTCGATAAGGAAGCCTTGCTCGCGGAGGCGATGAAAAAGTCCGGCGGGGAGTGATCGCGCCTCCGGGCGGGGTACGGCTCGCCGCTTGGCTGCCGCAACGGGTTTCGAACACGCGCTGACACGCCAACCCGGTTCATATCGGGTTGGCATCGGCATCCTTGGCGGGGGCTGTTAAACTTCCCCGCCAATTCGACATCCAGTCCGTTCTCAGACTCGGTACCTGCCATGCTTCTGCGCGCCTTGACGTCCTCCCGCCGTTCCCGCGGTTTCACCCTGCTCGAACTCCTGGTGGTGATGGTCATCATCGGCCTCCTGGCGGGTTATGTCGGCCCCCGTTTCTTCGGGCAGATTGGCAAGTCGGAAATCAAGACCGCGCGAGCGCAGATCGACGCCATCGAAAAGGCTCTCGACCACTACCGGCTTGATGTGGGCCACTATCCCTCGACCGAGCAGGGGCTCCAGGCCTTGCAGGCCTCCCCGGGGGAAACCCGCTGGGCCGGGCCCTACCTCAAGAAGGCCGTGCCGCCGGACCCCT
Organism: Zoogloeaceae bacterium; assembly: GCA_016791005.1. GTDB lineage: Bacteria > Pseudomonadota > Gammaproteobacteria > Burkholderiales > Rhodocyclaceae > JAEUNX01. The sequence continues at coordinate 1,524 of JAEUNY010000036.1, read as the reverse complement.
GGGGCAAGCCCTATCAATATCGCCAACCCGGCGAACACGGTGAATTCGATCTCTTCTCCTTCGGACCGGATGGACAGCCCGGTGGCGAAGGAGAGAACGCGGACATCACCAACTGGTAGTCACGGCCCATGCGCTTTCAGGTGCGTGCGCTGTCGGGCGGCAGCGCGATCATCGAGACCGAAGTCGAGGCTGGATCCGAGTCCGAAGCCCGGAATCTTGCCCTCGCCCGAGGCTTGGCGGTCCTTTCCATCCGGGGAAGCGGCCGGGTGCGGGGTCGAGCGCGCTTTCCCTTACTGCTCTTCAATCAGGAATTGCTTGCCCTCCTGCGGGCGGGCATTCCCTTGGCGGAAGCGGTGGCAGCTCTGGCCGAAAAGGAAAACCGCCCCGGCGCCCGGGGGATTCTCCAGGCCATGTTGAACTGCTTGCGGGAAGGGCGGCCCCTGTCCAGTGCCCTGGAAGAGGCGCCGGGGGCCTTCCCTGAACTCTACGTCGCCATGATTCGCGCGGCCGAACGGACCAGTGATCTCGACCAGGCAGTCGCGCGCTTCATCGCTTACCAACAGCAAGTCGAGAGCCTGAGAAGCAAGCTCGTGAGCGCCGCGATCTACCCGGCACTTCTGCTGGGGGTCGGTGGCCTGGTGGTGATGTTTCTGCTGGGTTATGTCGTTCCGCGCTTCTCCCACATTTACGAAGACGTCCAGGGGGACCTCCCCTGGCTGTCCATGGTGCTGCTCGAGTGGGGCAAGTTTGTCGAGGCCCATGTTTGGGGCATGACGCTGCTCTTTGCGGCAGGGGTGGCGGGGGCGGTGATGGTTGCCCGCAACCCGGCGGTATGGGCCGCGATCGGGCGGCGGCTGTGGTTTACCCCCGTTATCGGCGAGCGCATGCGGGTTTTTCAACTCGCCCGGTTTTATCGCACCCTCGGAATGTTGTTGTCCGGGGGCATCCCGGTGGTGACGGCTCTCGGCATGGTGGCGGGCCTCTTGTCGCCCATCTTGCGGGCGAGTCTGGACGCGGCCATCGACCGGATCCGCGAAGGCCGAGGATTTGCCGGCACGCTGGCCGAGCGGGGGCTGACCACCCCGGTGGCTTTGCGGATGCTGGAGGTTGGCGAGCGGGCGGGAAATCTGGGCGAAATGCTCACTCGGTCGGCGGAATTCCACGAAGAAGACACGGCTCGGGAGGTCGAATGGCTGACCCGCCTGTTCGGGCCGCTGCTGATGCTGTTCATCGGTTGTGCGATTGGCGGCATCGTCGTCCTGATGTACCTCCCGATCTTCCAGTTGGCGGAAAGCATCCAATGACCACGGTCCTCGCGGATCTTCCCCCTTTTTCCACCCAGGAACTCGCGCAGGCCCAGGGGGAAGGGCGCTTTCTCGATGGTCTGGCCCGGCTGGAAAGCGATCCGGCAAAGCGGCTCGCCCGCCTGTCGGCCTCCTGCGGGCTGGCGGCGGTGGGTCATGGCAGGCTCATGACCCTGGCGCCGGATTTTGCTGCGCTGAGCTTCGAGACTGCCCTGGCTCG
>JAEUNY010000008.1 GCA_016791005.1 Zoogloeaceae bacterium | reverse complement strand
GTGAGGGCCGCCAGCACGGCGCGCAGGGTGATGTAACCGAAGACGTTGAAAGTACGGATGTCCTGGCCAAGCCAGAGGGCGAGTTCGAGCAGCATGATTCAGTGGTTCCCCGGCCCGGCGCCATCCAGGGAGATGGCGTCGGCCACGCGCTCCATGCGCATGAAGCGGGAGCCTTTCACCAAGACCACGGTCTCGGGGGAAAGGAGCTTACGCAAGGCGGCGTTCAAATCCTCGATTTTCGCAAAATGCTGGCCTCCTTCGCCAAAATTCTTTGCGGCCACCTCGCTCATCGGCCCAAAGGCCAACAGGCAGTCGATGCCCTGGCCTTTGGCGTACCCCCCGACTTCGTCATGGAGCTGGGCGGAGGTCTGGCCGATTTCGCCCATGTCGCCGAGAACCAGCACCTTGCGCCCCGGCGTCGCGGCCAGCACATCGATGCCTGCCCGCACCGAATCCGGGTTGGCGTTGTAGGTGTCGTCAAGCAAGGTGGCGCCGTGCTCCGCGGGCCGCCGATGGAGCCGGCCCCGGGTCCCGCGATAGCCGGACAAACCCTGGGCTACTGCCTGGAGGCTCACCCCCGCGGCCAAGCAAGCTGCGGCTGCGCCCACGGCGTTGCGAACGTTATGGACCCCCGGAATCTGCATCTCGAAGGAGATCCGGCCGGCCGGAGTCGAGAGATCGATGCGGCTCCCCAAGCCCCGCAACACGAACTGCCCGGCGATGTCCGCCGGCGTGGAGACGCCGAAGGTCACGAGGCGCCGCGTGGCATTGCATTCCCGCCAGTAGTCGGCGAAGGCGTCATCGGCATTCACCACCGCGACCCCGGCGTGATCGAGCCCGGAATAGATCGCCCCCTTTTCCCGGGCGATCTCCAGGAGTCCGCCCATCCCCTGGAGGTGGGCCCGCTGGGCGTTGGTGACGATGGCCACGGTGGGATGGGCAAGCCCCGTGAGATAAGCGATCTCGCCGGGGCGATTCATGCCCATCTCGATCACCGCCGCCCGGTGGTGGCCGCGCAGGCGAAGGAGCATCAGGGGCATCCCGATGTCGTTGTTCAGATTGCCCTCGGTGGCGAGCACCGCGTCGGCGCCGTCGAGCCCCTCGGCCGCGGCATGGGCGTGGAGGATCGCGGCGCACATTTCCTTCACCGAGGTCTTGCCATTGCTCCCCGTCACCCCGATGAGAGGCACCTGGAAGTGGCTGCGCCACCACGCGCCCAGGGCCCCGAGGGCCAGCCGGGTGTCATCCGCTACGAGGAGCGGCAAGGCCGGGGCCTCGCCCTGGGCAGCGAACCAGGCGCTATCCACCAGGGCCGCAGCCGCCCCCGCCGCGGTGGCCTGGGGAACAAAATCGTGGCCGTCGAATTTTTCGCCCCGCAGGGCGATGAAGAGTTGGCCTCGCTGGATCCGCCGGCTGTCGGTCCCCACCGAGCCAATCTGGCAATCCTGGGTGGCCTGGGCGCCGATGGCGGCCGCGGCGTTGAAGAGGCTCATCATGCCTCGCCTCCCCCAAAACGGCGGTTCCACGCGGCCAAGCCCGCGCGGGCCTCCTCCAGGTCGGAGAAGGGATAGCGGCGCCCCTGAATTTCCTGGTATGGCTCGTGGCCCTTGCCGGCAATGACCACGACGTCGTCTGGCGCCGCCTCGGCAATGGCCATGGCAATGGCAGCCGCCCGATCCACTTGCTGTTCTACTGGAGCGGTCGCCCCATCCACCACCGCGGCGATGATCGCCTCGGGATCCTCGCTGCGGGGGTTGTCGCTGGTCACCACCACCCGGACGGCGAATTCAGTGGCGACCCCGCCCATCAAGGGCCGCTTGCCCGGATCCCGATCGCCGCCACAGCCCACGACACAGACCAACCGCCCACCGCGGGCCCGGGCCGTCGCCTGGACCGCTTCGAGCACCTTGGCCAGGGCATCCGGGGTATGGGCGTAATCCACGATCACCAGGGGCTCGCCGATCCCCCCCACCATCTGCATTCGCCCCGCCGGAGCCGAAAGGCGCCCGCACACCCGCAGGGCATCGGTCATCGGCACGCCCCGCACCCGCAAGGCGCCTACCACCGCGAGGAGGTTGGAGACGTTGAAGCGCGCCACGAGGGGAACATTCATCTCCCAGGGCTGCCCGTCGGCGAGCAGGGTGAAGCGCATTCCGGAGACGGTAGTACGCAGATCCGCGGCCACCAGGACCTGCCCGGCCGGCAGCGCCTCGGCATTGGAGGGAACGAGGGTGTAACCGGTGACCGGATCCCCGCGCGCCGCTAAACGCCGGGCCAGGGTGAGGCCGAAGGTGTCATCCAGATTGAGCACATGGCCCGCGAGGCCTTCCTGCTCGAACAGGCGCGCCTTGGCCAGGGCGTAGGCATCCATGTCGCCGTGGTAATCCAGATGGTCCCGGGTCAGATTGGTGAAGATCGCAACATCAAACTTGGCGCCATTGACGCGCCCCTGATCGAGACCGATGGAAGAGACCTCCATCGCCGCGGCCACCGCACCCGCCTCGCGAAACTGCGCGAGTTTGCGATGCAGGGCCGGCGCATCGGGGGTGGTATTGACCGCGTCGTCGAGCCGGTCCGGGAAACCCGCCCCCAGGGTGCCGATCACGCCGCAGCGTTGACCGAGGTCAGTCAGCGCCCGAGCGAGCCACTGACTCACGGTCGTCTTGCCGTTGGTGCCAGTGACCCCGGCAAGCCAGAGGGATTCGGAGGGGCGGCCATAAATTTCGTGGGCCAGATAACCGGAGAGGGCCCGCAGGCCCTCCACCGCCAGGCATGGAACGCCCAGCCCCGGGGGCGGCACACCATCCCCCGCTTCCCACAGGACGGCCTTTGCCCCCCGCGCCACGGCGTCACCGGCAAACTTGCGGCCATCACTGGCATATCCGGGATAGGCGGCAAAGATGTCCCCCGCCGCAACCCGGCGGGAGTCCGCGGTGAGCCCGGTGGGGACGACCCCGATGCGGGCAAATTCGGCGTGGATCTCGGCCGAAGTCCGAAAGCTCACAAAGGACTCCGGGACGCGGGGTCGCCCTGGCGGGCCATCTGGAGCGGCGCCAGCGGGGCATCCGGCACCACGCCGAGGGCCCGCAAGGCCCCGCCCATGAGCTGAGCAAACACCGGAGCGGCCACGTCGCCGCCATAGTGGAAGGCCCCGCCGGGCTCATCGACCATCACGGCAATGATCAGGCGCGGGTCCGAGGCCGGCGCGAAGCCGACGAAGGACGCGACGTATTTGTGGGTGTAGCGCCCGCCTTCGAGTTTCTCTGCCGTGCCGGTCTTCCCGGCGACGCGGTAGCCCGGCACCTGGGCCTTCTGGGCGGTTCCCCCGGGGAGCACGACCATTTCGAGCATGGCCCGCACTTCCCGTGCGGTCTGGGGCGAAAAGATCCGCCGCCCGGACAGGGGAGGCGCATCCAGCTTGGCCAGCGTGAGGGGCACGATGTCTCCATCGCGGGCGAACACCTGGAAGGCATTGGCCATCTGCATGAGGCTAACCGAGATGCCATGCCCGTAGCTCATGGTGGCTTGCTCGATGGGCTTCCAGGTCTTGGCTGGACGCAGACGCCCGCCCACTTCGCCGGGGAACCCGAGCTTGAGGGGGGCGCCGAAACCGAGGCTATCGAACAGTTGCCACATGTCCTCGGCCGGGAAGGTCAGCGCCATCTTGGCGGCCCCGATGTTCGACGACTTCTGGATCACCTCGGCCACGGTAAGGAGGCCGTGGCGGTGCGCATCAGAAATCGTCGCGTTGCCGATGGTCAAACGCCCCGGCGCCGTGTCGATGACCGTGTCGAAGCGGAATTTGCCCTTTTCCAGCGCCAATCCGGCAATGAAGGGCTTCATCGTGGAGCCCGGCTCGTAGGTGTCGGTAAACACCCGGTTGCGCAACTGGGCACCCGACAACCCACCACGGTTGTTGGGGTTGTAAGTCGGGCTGTTCACCAGGGCGAGAATCTCGCCGGTCTTAGCGTCCAGCACCACAACCCCACCGGCCTTGGCCTTGTGGGTATCGATGGCCTGTTTGAGGGCCGTGTGGGCGAGATACTGAACCTTCGCATCCACCGACAGGGTGACATCGCGACCGTCCAGGGGCTCCTTGACGGATTCGACGTCCTCGATGACCTGGCCACGGCGGTCCTTGATGACCCGGCGCTGTCCGGGCTTGCCCGCCAGGACCTTGTCGAAGGCCAGCTCGATGCCCTCCTGGCCCTTGTCTTCCACGCCGGTGAAGCCGAGCACATGGGCCATCACCGCGCCGCTCGGGTAGTAGCGACGGTATTCCTGCTGATCGTGGATGCCCGAGATTTTCAGCTCTGCGACCTTCTTGCCGATCTCCGGCGACACTTGGCGCTTGAGGTAAACGAAATCCTTGTTCGCCGCGAGCCGGCTGTTGAGTTCTGCCACGTCCATGTCGAGGAGGGTGGCGAGCTTGCGGGCCTCGGGCGGATCCAAACGCACATCGCTGGGAATGGCCCAGATGGACTTCACCGGCGTGCTCACCGCCTGGATCTCGCCATGGCGGTCGAGCACCCGACCCCGGGTGGCCGCGAGATCCACGACCCGCGCGTAACGCGACTCACCTTTGGCCTGGAGAAATTCCTCGTTCACCCCCTGGAGGTAGATTGCACGCAGCCCGAGAGCCGCCGATCCCGCCATCAGGGCCATGAGCAGGAGCCGCGCCCGCCAGACAGGCAGACCCCGCTCAAGCAAGGGATTGTGATTGAACGTGACGTTACGGGCCTTCTTTTTCATAGCCCTGACTCCAAGACCACCGTTTGGCCGGGGACGGGCGGGCGCATTCCCAGCCGCTCCCGGGCGAGCTTTTCGACGCGGGCATGGGTGGCCCACGTACTCTGTTCCAACTGCAGCTGGCCGTATTCGACCTCCAACTGCTGCATGCGCGCCTGCTCCCGCTCCAGTGCCACGAAGCGCTGGCGGGACTGATGCTGGGCGGTCACCACGCTCAGGGCGCTCACCACCACCAGCACGATCAGCATCGCTTCGAGGCGCACCATGGCTCTATGCCTCTGCCCGCTCGGCCACCCGCATCACGGCGCTGCGGGCGCGGGGGTTGGCGGAGACCTCCGCATCGCCGGGCCTCACCGCCTTACCCACCCGCGCCAGGGGCGGGGTCGGAAGATCCGCGGCGCGGATCGGCAGCCGGGAGGGGAGGACTGGAGGACGGGAGGCATCCCGCATGAAACGCTTCACGATGCGATCCTCGAGGGAATGAAAGCTGATCACCACCAGCCGCCCACCAGGATTGAGGCGGGCGACGCACTGGGGCAGGACTAGCGACAGTTCCTCAAGCTCCCGGTTAATGAAAATCCGTAGAGCCTGGAAGCTGCGCGTCGCGGGGTGCTGGCCCGGCTCGCGTGTGCGGACCGCCTTTTCCACGATCTGGGCAAGCTGTCGAGTGGTTGTGACAGGTTGCCCTGCCCGAGCAGCAACAAGCGCCTTTGCAATCGCATGAGCAAACCGTTCTTCTCCATAATCCCTGATGACCTCCGCAATTTCCGCCGCCGACGCTTCCGCCAGCCAATCCGCCACGGTCGGCCCGTGGCTGGTATCCATTCGCATGTCCAGCGGGGCATCGAAGCGAAAACTCATGCCCCGCGCCGCCTC
>JAEUNY010000178.1 GCA_016791005.1 Zoogloeaceae bacterium | reverse complement strand
GGCATTTTTCAGGAAGTGGCGGATCTGGGCGCGGGCCTTGCCGGTCCGCACATAGGTCAGCCAGGCCGGATTGGGGCTGGCATGGGCGGCCGTGACAATCTCCACCTGATCACCATTGCGAAGCTCCGTGCGCAGGGGCATTAGCTCGCTATTGATCCGGCAGGCCACGCAGCGGTTGCCGATGTCGGTATGAATCGCGTAGGCGAAATCCACCGGTGTCGAGCCCCGGGGCATGGCCATGATCTTTCCTTTGGGCGTGAACACATAAACCTCCCCGGGGAAGAGGTCGATCTTCACATGTTCCAGGAACTCGGTGGCCTCGCCGTAGGCTGACTGCAGCTCCAGCAAGGACTGCAGCCAAGAGTGGGTCTTTTGCTGCAAATCGGTAAAGGTACTGTCGTCTTCCTTGTAGAGCCAATGGGAGGCCACACCCGTCTCGGCGATGTGGTGCATTTCGCGGGTACGGATCTGAACCTCGACCGGCGTGCCGAAGGGGCCAATCAGGGTGGTGTGCAGGCTCTGGTAGCCATTGGCCTTGGGAATGGCAATGTAATCCTTGAATTTCCCCGGAACGGGTTTGTAGAGCGCATGGAGCGCGCCCATCGTTACATAACAGCTCGGGACGTCCTTCACCACGACGCGGAACCCGTAGATATCGAGCACCTGGGAGAAGGAGAGGTGCTTTTCAACCATCTTGCGGTAGATGCTGTAGAGGTTCTTTTCCCGCCCCTGGATGTCCGCCTCCAGGCCCCACTGGGGCAGACGCTCGATCAGGGACTGGCGGACCTTGCCGACCACCTCCCGCCGATTACCCCGCGCGGCCTTGATGGCCTTCGACAGCACCCGGTAGCGCATCGGGTAGCGGTGCTGGAACGCCAGGTCCTGGAGCTCCCGATAAAGCGTGTTGAGGCCCAATCGATTGGCGATCGGCGCGTAGATCTCCAGGGTCTCGTTGGCGATGCGTCGCCGCTTGGCCGGCCGCACAAAATCCAGCGTGCGCATGTTATGCAGGCGATCGGCGAGCTTGACCAGGATGACCCGCAGGTCGGTGGCCATGGCCAGGAGCATCTTGCGGAAATTCTCGGCCTGGGCTTCCTCGTGGGAGCGAAACTCGATCTTGTCGAGTTTCGAGAGGCCATCCACCAGCTCCGCCGCCGCCTTGCCAAAACGATCGGCGATCTCCTGCTTGGTGATGTGGGTATCCTCCATCACGTCGTGGAGGAGGGCCGCTGTGAGGGCCTGGGGATCCAGATGCCATTCGGCGACGATGGAGGCCACCGCCACCGGATGGGTGATGTAGGGTTCGCCGCTGATCCGCAACTGGCCCTGGTGGGCCTGTTCGGCAAAATGGTAGGCCGCCTCGATGCGCCCCACGTCCTCCGGCTTCAGATACGCGGCGATCTGCTGGCGGAATTTCTGAAAATTGAGGGGGACGACCCCCGACGGGGGGGCCAACTGGACGGCCGAAACCACCGAACCCGCGGCCATGCCTGCGTCCCCTAAGGCCGAATTACGCCTGACCGCGGTTGAGAACTTCGAGCCCCACTTTACCGGCTGCAATTTCCCGCAAGGCGATGACCGTCGGTTTGTCGCGGTCGTTCTTGTCGAGCTCGATCTGCGGGCTACTGCCGATGGTGAGCTGGCGGGCCCGATAAGTCGCCGCCAGGGTCAGCTGGAAGCGGTTGGGAATGCGTTTCAGACAGTCTTCAACGGTGATGCGAGCCATGGTCAATCCTGTTCCAGATAATCAAAGTAGGGAGCGTGGCGGACATGCTGTTTGGGATACCGCAGCCGCGCTGCCCGCACCACAGCGGCCAGGTCTTCGACGGCGTCACGCAACTCATTGTTAAGAATAACATATTCAAACTCGCCCACATGCCGCATCTCGCTGCGCGCCCCAAGCAGGCGACGGGCGATGACCTCATCGGAGTCCGTGCCCCGACCGCGCAGCCGGCGTTCGAGAATCTCCAGCGACGGCGGCAGGATGAACACCCCGACGGAATCCGGGAAAACCTTCCGCACCTGCTGCGCCCCCTGCCAGTCGATTTCCAAAAGGATGTCGCGATCTTCGAGCATTTGCTCTCTGATCCAGACCTTCGAAGTGGCGTAGTAGTTTCCGTGCACCTCGGCCCATTCCAGGAACTCACCCTTGTCGCGCAGGGCCTTGAAGGTCGGCACGTCGACGAAATGGTAATGCTCGGCGTTGCGCTCTCCCGGTCTGGGCGGCCGCGTGGTGAACGAAATGGACAGCGAGATCTGAGAATCCCGCGCCAAGAGCCCCCGCACGAGGGTGGTTTTTCCGGCCCCTGAGGGCGCCGTAACGATGAACAGAGTTCCAGGCATGGCTTGCACCGTAGGGGCGGGGTCCCGGCCCGCTCGGGCCCATTCTGCCAGCGCCCCCGGGTGAGGCCAAGCCGACCGGGAACTCCCGTCCACAAATTCGATTACAAATCCCCACCTCAAGCCCGTGGCAGGCCGACCGTTAAGCGGAGAAGATCCGAGGTCGCCATGCAAAGCGTCTTAAAGCTCGAAAAATACTTGACCCAGCGTAACGAAACCCCCTTCCGCCCCTACACGGGGGTCCTTGCCGAATGCCGCCGGCTGGTTGCCGAACGTATCGGGTTGGCCCTCGCCTCATCCATCGAGGGACTGGACACCGAGTTGCAGCAGCGCCGCCAGTCGGCGACCAGCGCGGAACAGGGGGATTTGCTCATTGAAGCCCAGTTCCAGTTGCGGAGCGTCGGCATCGCCATCAACCGACGCTTCCATGAAGTCTATGAGCGGGAATTTCAGCACCGGATCACTCCGGAGCCCGCCTTGCGCAGCATCTACGGCAGCGAGGGGGGCGGACTTCTCGAGCTTTCCCTGGCCGACGACGATCAGATCACCGACGAACTCCTGATCCAGAATCTCGCCAAGACGCTGGGCAATCGTTGCGAAGCCGAACTCAAGGACCTGCGGGTGCGCGTCGCCCACATGCTGGGCGAGACCGCCCTGCGGGAGAGCCGAGACCCCATCGCGCCGGAAGCGATCATCGCCGCCCTCAAGGAGATCGTGTGGCAGCTTGGCAATGACCGGTCCGCACGGGTGCTCCTCCTGGATCTCTTTGCCGCCGCTCTCGGAAACGCTCTTCTTACGCTGTACAAGGAGCTGAACGCGCTCCTGGTCGCCCGGAAGGTGCTCCCCCGCATCCGCCATGCCGTCAAGCGCGACAAGCCGCGCGTCGCTGCGCGTCACATGGCCGCCCATGCCCCTGGGGCCACCCCCGACGAGTCCGAAACCAGCGGCATCATCCACCGCTTATTTCAGGGTGATGCCGGCAATGACGCCCGCTACGGCGCCGCAGGAGCGGGCGCCACGCCGGGACTCGCCGGGGCCTTGGGCAACCAATCCGGCGTCGTCCAGGTTCTAAACCGGCTCCAGCTTGGTGAGCAAGGCATCTCGCTGGGCCAGGACAATTTCACGATCGACCTGGAGGAGTGCTCGACCAAGAACGTGCTGCACGGGCTGATCGAGTCCGGCATCGGTCGGCACCTGGGAACGGTGGATAGCATCGTCATAGACGTGGTCGCCGCCCTGTTCGACTACATCTTCGAAGACCCCCACGTCCCCGGCCCCATCAAGGGCCTGATCGGCCGCCTGCAGATCCCCGTCCTGAAGCGGGCGATGCTCGACCACAGCTTCTTCTCGAATCGTGCCCATCCGGCGCGCCGCTTCGTCAATACCCTGGCCCAGTCGGCCGCGGCATGGGGCGGCGAAGTATCCATCGAGTCCGGCCTCTACGCCTTCGCCGAGCCGTTGGTGAGCCGCATCCAGAACAGTGTGGCGGATGACGACGACGTCTTTTCCGTCGCCCAAACCGAGCTGGACACCTACCTGGCCGAGCAGGATCGCAAGGCCGAAGCGCAGGCCGCGACCCTGACCTCTGACCTGGAACAGCAGGAGCGCCTGGAGGTGGCCCGGATGGTGGCGGACAACGCCACCACTACTTACCTGGCCAATCTGGCGCTCCCCGAATCGGTACGGAACTTCATCGGCGAGACCTGGCACCAGGTTCTCGTCAAAGCGGCCCTCTCCGGGTCGCGGGACGGCGCCCAGTGGCAAGAAGCCGCCAGCACCATGGACAACCTGGTCTGGAGCGTCCAGCCTATTCGCACCCCGGAAGATCGCCAACGCCTGGTCAAGCTGCTGCCCTCACTGCTGGGCGGATTGCGTAGTGGCCTCGGCGCCATCGAGGCCGACGACAGTCTGCGGGACGCCTTCTTCGCTGAACTGATGAAGCTCCACGCCGCCGCGGTCAAGGCCGGCATGTCGGCGCCGCCCCCCGGCGCACCCGCACCGGCTTCAGGCCCGGGCACCGCCGCCGTTCCCACCGCATCAGATGCGGCACCGGCACCGGCACCTACGGCTGACAGCGAAGTGGAAGATTCGCTGCTCGAACCCCTCACCCGGGGCACCTGGATCTCCATGCGAGACGAGAAGGGACAGATCCGGCGGCTCAAGCTTAACTGGATCAGCCCCGCGCGCACCATGTACCTCTTCACCAACCATGAGGGGCAGCGGGCCATTGCCTTGACCCAAGCCGAATTGGCGGCCCGTTTCCAGCGCGGCGACGCGATCCTGGACGACGACGATTTGCCGCTGCTGGATCGCATCGTCGACACCGTCCTGGACGATTTCGACGCCCGCGCGTGATCCGCCGGCCATGAACGCCGTGACCACTCCCCGCGAACGGGCCCTGGTGGTCCGGGACATCCGAGAGTTCCTGGTATCCGCGGAAAATCTGCCGAGCCCCAAGGGCACGGCCTTGCAATTGATGGCCATCGCCCGGGACCCCAAGGCCGACGTCGGCGATGCCGTCAAGGTCGTCAAGTCGGACCCCGCGCTGGCGGGCTTCGTGTTGCGGGCCGCCAACTCCGCCCGCTTCGGTGGCCTGGTCAAGGCCGTGGATCTCCACCGGGCGGTCGTGCGCCTGGGCATGAACATGATCCGCGTCCACGCCATCAGCCTCTCCGCCATGGGCCAGAAACCGCGCCAGGCCTGCCCCAACTTTGACTACCCCGCCTTTTGGGCAGAGTGCCTGCTGAGCGGCCTGATGGCGGCCCGGGTGGCCGGCGGCCCGCCGCCCCGCTTTCCCCCCGAGGAAGCCTTTTCCCTCGGTCTCCTGGGTCGCATCGGCAAGCTCGCCTTCGCCACTGCGGCCCCGGCGGAATATGGCGAAATCCTCGGATCGCCCCTGGCACCGGGCGAAGCGATGGAACAACGGGAGCGGGCCCGCTTCGGGTTCGATCATCACGAGCTGTCAGCCGTCCTGCTGGTGGACTGGGGTTTGCCGTCCAAGCTCGCGGACGTGGTCTATTGGCAAGTCGACCCGGAAGCCGGCGGGCTCCAGCCCGATTCGCGGGAACATACCCTGGCGGGGGCGCTGCAACTGGGAAACTGCGTCGCCGAGATCACTTTCCGCAAGGAGATCGATCCCACCGCCGTCGCCACAGCCTACCTGCGGGCCGCCCTCCTCGGCCTGGAACCCGCCGAGGTCCGCAGCCTCGCGGCCGAGGCGATTGCGGAACTTGGGGAGTGGTCTTCCCTCACCGGCATTTCCGTTCCCACCCGCACCCTCACCCCCGCGCTCTGGCCCGACGCCTGAGCCGAGCCATAAAACCCGGCGCAGCCGCCATCGTGCAGCGGCTCAGTGGGGAGCAGGACCCGCCACCCCCTCACCCGCATCCCCCGGGCCTTCCACCCCGTCGCCGGCTAGGAGGCCTCCCGCGTCCCGGCCCCACCCACGACGAATCGCACCGTCGGAATCCAGGCCCGCGTCCGGCGCACCAACCGCGTCGCCGCGTCCTCGTCGTCGAAGGTGACCGGCGCCTCACAGACCCGGGCCGGATCCAACCCCTCCAGGGTATTCACATTCACCACCGCGAAGGTCTGGCCACCGACGGTGCTCGTCGCCACCGGCACGGCCCCGCAGCGAGCGCAGACCAGGAACTCCGCCGTCCGGGTGCCAAAGGCGTAGGGCGACACCGCGCCCCGATCCTCGATTCGCACCTCCAGGGCGCCCGTCGGGCACGCCGTCCACACCCCGCCGTGCTTGACGCAGAACGAGCAGGTACAGCGCCGCGCCGGAATCTCCGCCGGCTCCGGCGTCCAGTCCAGCGTGTAGGTGATATTGCGGCAGTGACAGCTTCCTTGGAGGCGCATTGGGGCAAGTCTCAGATTGGGAATGCGAGTTCTGGTTGAGACGGTTCTGCTTCTCAGCTTCAGTTCCGCCTAAGGGCTGGCCAGCACGACCCTCGTGGCCATCGATTTTCGGTGCGTCAGAATGCTCGTCATCTCCTCCGGCATTTGCCATTTACGTTCCATATGCCCACCGGCCCGACATCGCCAGATTGCATGAAATCGCTTCCCCTGAACGTTCGAGCTAAGCTGGCACCACGCCGTTAGTGTTCAGCTTGAGCGATGGTGGCGGCCACCGGCGGCGAGGTGGCCCACTTTCGCGATGCCCGGCATTTCGCCAGTTGGTTCGGGCTCACACCCAGAGAGTATTCTTCGGGCGCCACCCGCTACCTGGGACGCATCTCCAAGCGGGGCGACAAATACCTG